>NZ_WWJX01001384.1 GCF_009865215.1 Streptomyces sp. SID3343
GACCCCCCCCGCCCGAACGCCCCACCGACGCCCCACCCAGGACCACCCCACGGCCCGAAGTGCCGCACGGACACGCTCTACACACCCGAGAGTCACATCAAAGAGCCGATGTATGTGCCGACTCCGATACTGATTGAGCAACCTCTCCGGTGATCTCGAAGCGCGCATTGTGCCGTGAAAGCCGCAATCAGGAGCACAGTCGGGGTCAGGATTGCCCGCGAAACGGGACCCGAGGTATCGAGTCGGTCGCAGCACTCGGTAACCCTTGTGCGGCCAGAGATCGGATGTATAGGCTCCAGCACAGCGCGGGATCACCTGAAAGGTGGCCCGCAAACCCTCACATCCCCCGCAGGTGCCCCCAAAGCGCCCTGCGCGGCTCGGTCACGGGGTCGGTCGGTCCGGACCCGGGGCGACGGAACCGTCCGATGTCGTTCCCTCGAAGGAGAACCATGAAGAGCTCAGGGATACGGCGGTTCGCCGGCACGGTGGCGGGCGTCGCGGCCTTCGCGCTGCTGACCTCGGCGTGTGGCGGCGACGACGGCGCGTCGTCCTCGTCCGACGGCAAGGTCACCCTCAAGTACTCGACCTGGTTCCCAACCGACGCGACGCTCAAGAAGACCATCGCCGCATTCGAGGCCGCCAACCCGAAGATCAAGGTCGACCTCCAGCTCAGCACGAACTCGGACTACCAGAAGAAGCTTCCGCTGGCGCTCAACAGCGGCCAGAAGCTCGACCTGGTCGGTGTGCAGACCTCCGCGATGGCCGAGCAGTTGCACAGCAAGCTCACCCCCATCGCCGACCTGGGCATCGGCGACGACGTGCTGAACCAGCTCGCGCCGCAGGCGTTGGAGCAGAGCAAGAAGCTGGTCAAGGACGGCAAGCTCTACTTCGTCCCGATGGGCCGACTCGGCTCGGCCGCGCTGTTCTACAACAAGGACATGCTCGACAAGGCCGGGGTCACCGCCGTGCCCAAGACCATGGCCGAGCTCAAGGACGCCGTCACCAAGGTCAAGGCGACCGCGCCCGACAGCATCCCCGTCGTGATGGCCGGCGACTCGTGGTTCCAGGACGAGGTCGCGCTGACCGTGGCCGGGCAGACCACGCCCGCCCTGTTCAACGACATCCGCTACGGCAAGGGCCGTTGGGACAGTGACGCGTACATCGGCGCGCTGCGCGACTACGCGGGTCTGTACAAGGACGGCACGCTGAGCAAGGACACGCTGGACCTGACCGGCACGCGCGCCACCGAGCTGTTCGCGTCCGGCAAGTCCGCGTTCTACGTGGGCGGTACGTGGGACGCCGGGATGCTCTCGCCGGCCTACCGCACCGCCAACAAGATCGACATCAAGGACGTCGGCGCCGCCGCCCTGCCCGTCGTGAACCCGACCGCGACCCCCTCCCTGCGCGGCTTCATCGAGACCGGCCTCGCCGTCCCGAAGAACGCCAAGCACCCCAAGGAGGCGGCCGAGTTGCTCAAGTTCCTCACCGTCGGCGACGGCGTCAAGGTGTGGGGCGCGGACCTGGGTCTGTTCCCGAGCAAGAAGGGCTTCGAGCTCGCGCCGGACGTGCTGTCCACCGAGACCGCCAAGGCCGGCTACACCGCGCTCCAGCAGCTCGTGGACTCCTCGATCGGCGAGCGCAACAACATGAGCGACTTCACCGTGATCGCCGGCGACACGGTCAAGAAGGTCGTCCAGGGCTCCGACCCCTCCTCCGAGGCGAAGAAGCTTCAGGAAGAGTTCACCAGCGGTCGCTACAGCAAGTAGACCCCCGGCCGGCAGGCAAGCCGGCCGGCCCGAGAACACCCGGACAGGCAGGCGGCAGGCCACCCGCACCGCCCTCGATCGGCAAGGACGCCCATCATGACCACCACCGCCCCGGGCCCGGCCGACACCGCGTCGGCCGGGACCGGGCCGGCGGCCCCCCGCCGCCTGCCCGGCGTGCGCCGCGCACGCAAAGCCAAGAAGGTCGACGGCCCGCAGCAGCGGGGGATGTTGCGCACGGCGCTGCTGTTCCTCGTCCCACTGCTCGCCTTCTACCTCGTGTTCTACGTCTTCGGCTTCGCGTTCCTGGCCCGCACGAGTTTCCAGCGCACCGACCTGTCCTTCATGGACCCGGAGTCGATCGGCTTCGAAAACTACCGACTCCTGTTCACCGACGACCGCTTCCTGCGGGCACTGTTGAACAACGTCGTGTTCGCCGCCGCCGCCGTCGCCGGCGCGCTCACCCTCGGCTTCTTCCTGGCCGTCGTACTGAGCACGGGCATGCGTGGCCGGAAGATCTTCTACGCGGTCTTCCTGGTCCCCTCGTTGATGCCGGTGGCGCTGGTCGCCTCGGTGTTCGGCGGGATGATGGAAAGCCGGTACGGCACCCTCAACGAGACGCTGCGCAGTGCGAACCTGGACTTCCTGGCCGGGCATTGGCTGACCGAACCGGGCCTGGCGTACGCGGTGGTCATCGGCATCTTCGTCTATCTGGTCGGCCTGCCGATCATGTACTACACCGCCGACCTGAGCGCGCTGAACACCTCGCTTCTGGAAGCGGCCGTCCTGGACGGCGCGTCGTTTTGGCAATTGCTGCGCACAATGCTGTTCCCGCTCATGCGCACCACCCACAAGACCGTGGTCATCTCGATCCTGCTGATGTCCTTCCGCGCCTTCGAGATCGTCTTCTTCTCGACCAAGGGCGGCCCGGCCGGCGGTACCGAGATCTCCGGCACGTACGTGTACAACTACGCCACCTCGCCCGGCCCCCAGGTCGGCTACGCGTCGGCCGCCGCGGTGGTCGTCCTGCTGCTCGCGCTGCTGTTGTCCGCGATCCAGCTCCGTTTCACCGGAAAGTCGGAGGAGTAGACCGTGGCCGACACCAGCGACGCCATGCGCGTACTCACCGGTCGCAAGCGCGACCGCAGGATCCTCCAGGGGATGCTGCTGTTGATGGGCGCGATCTGGCTCTTCCCGATCTACGCGGCGATCAAGCGATCCCTCGAAGGCGGCGGGACGGGCAACTACACCGCACTGTTCACCGACCCGGTCGGCGACGTCACGATCTACGACACGTATCTGAACTCGTTCATCATCGCCGTCCTGCACGCGGGCATCGTGGTCGGCGTCGGCGCTCTCGCCGGATACGCCTTCTCCAAGCTGCACTTCCGCGGCAAGGAGGCCCTGTACTACGGCATCGTGCTGTGCCTGGCCGTGCCCGGCACCGCGATCCTGGTACCGCTGTACTACACGATCCGCGAGGCGGGTCTGTTCGACAACTACCTCGGTGTCGCGCTGCCGGAGGCCGCGTTGACCCTGCCGTTCGCGGTGTTGCTCCTGCGCAACTTCGGCGACAACATCCCCGACTCGCTGATCGAGGCGGCGCGGATGGACCGGGCCGGGCACTGGCAGGTCTTCCGGACGGTGTATCTGCCGCTGTGCCGGCCCGCGTTGGTCAACCTGTCGATCCTGTGTTTCATGTGGTCGCTCCAGGACTTCCTGTTCCCGAGCCTGTTCTTCACCGACGAGAAGTACACGACCGCGGCGAAGGCGGTGCAGTCCTTCCAGCAGTATCTGGCGACGAGCCCTTCGGACATCGGCAAGTACAACGCGTCGCTCGTCCTGCTCGCCGTCCCCGCCCTGCTGCTCGTCGTCTTCGGCCTGCGCTTCATCACCGCGGGCCTCACCAGCGGCGGGGTCAAGGAATGACCGCGCCCGCGACCCCTTCCCACCACCACCCCTTCTGCACGTTGGAGCACTCATGGCCCAGGTGATGTTGGACCAGGTGTCCAAGACCTACCCGAACGGGCACGTCGCGGTGCACGACATGGATCTGGACATCGCCGACGGCGAGTTCCTGGTTCTGGTCGGCCCGTCGGGGTGCGGCAAGTCCACCCTGCTGCGGATGATCGCGGGCCTGGAGTCGATCACCGGTGGCGAGTTGCGCATCGGCGAGCGCGTCGTCAACGACGTGCACCCGGGTGATCGCGACATCGCGATGGTGTTCCAGAACTACGCGCTCTACCCGCAC
>NZ_WWJX01001385.1 GCF_009865215.1 Streptomyces sp. SID3343
CCGCGCCCTCGCCACCGCCCAGGCGGCCAACGGCGGCGACCGCCTGATCGCCCGCCGCCTCCCGCGCATCCTGGCCGCGGCGGGCCTGCGGGACATCACCGTGCGCCCGTTCGCCTACACCAGCGACGAGGCCGGCGGCGCCGCCGCCCTGGCCCCCCAACTCTCACCGGAACGCCTGCTCCCCCTGGTCGACCAAGGCACCCTGCCCCTGACCGCCTACACCCGAGCCATGACCGCCTGGAACCACTTCATCGCCGTCAACGGCTTCACCCTCCTACTCGGCTTCACCGTCACCGGCCAAGCCCCGCCCATCCCATGACCACCCCCAACCAACCGCACCAGCCCGACCGGCGTTTGGGGCCACCTTTCAGCCCGGCCGGCGTTTGACGGCCTTGGGGCACAGCGCTTACCGCCAAACCTCCGAAGGCTCTCGCAGGACTCTCCCAGACGAACTCTCACGAGAATGGCGGTGCGTGACGTCCGTGGCCGAGTGGTGCCCGTGATCAATCTCGGCAGCACCGGCTACGTCGTCGTTCTCCCGCAGCGAAGACGCGCGGCCCGGTTCCGCGATCAATGGGACTATGTGGGCTATTTATGTCTTATGAGCGATCTTGACTATGCCGACAGGTCCGATTTCGAGGACGCCGAGCGGGGCTTCGTCGCTGCTCTCTCGCCGGCGGTTGTGCGAACGGACGACGGTCGGGTGATCTGGGACGGGGACGCGTACGCGTTCCTGAACGACGAGAAGAGCCCGGACACCGCGCACCCGAGCCTGTGGCGGCAAAGTCGACTGTGCAACAAGCAGGGCCTGTTCGAGGTGACCACAGGGATCTACCAGGTCCGGAACCTGGACTTGTCGAACATGACACTGGTCGAGGGCGACACCGGTGTCATCGTCATCGACCCGCTGATCTCGGCCGAGACCGCAGCCGCCGCGCTCGCGCTGTACCGCGAGCACCGCGGCGAGCGCCCGGTCACCGGGCTGATCTACACCCACTCCCACGGCGACCACTTCGGTGGCTCGCGTGGAGTCCTGCCGCACGGCCACGCCCCGGTGCCGGTGATCGCCCCGGCCGGGTTCCTGGAGCACGCGGTCGCGGAGAACGTCTACGCGGGCGGGGCGATGACCCGCCGCGCGGTCTACATGTACGGCGCCGAACTGGACAAGGGCCCCGCCGGGCAGATCGGCGCGGGGCTGGGCATGACGACGTCGAAGGGCACGATCACCCTGGTCCCGCCGACGCTGGACATCACCCGCACCGGTCAGGAGGAGACCGTCGACGGTGTGCGGATCGTCTTCCAGATGACGCCGGACACCGAAGCACCGTCGGAGATGAACTTCTACTTCCCCGACCGAAGCGCGCTGTGCATGGCGGAGAACGCGACGCACAACATGCACAACATCCTGACCCTGCGCGGGGCGGTGGTCCGCGACACCCGCATCTGGGCGCACTACCTGGGCGAGACGATCGCCCTGTTCGGCGACCGGGCCGATGTCGCGTTCGCCTCCCACCACTGGCCGACCTGGGGCCGCGAGCGCATCGTCGAGCACTTGGCCGGTCAGCGGGACATGTGGGCGTACCTGCACGACCAGACCCTGCGCATGACCAACCAGGGGTTGACCGGGGCCGAGATCGCCGAGCGGATGGAGCTGCCGCCGGCGGTCGCGAACCGGTGGGCGAACCGCGGCTACTACGGTTCCGTCAGCCACAACGTCAAGGCCGTCTACCAGCGCTACATGGGCTGGTTCGACGGCAACCCCTCGCACCTGTGGGAGCACCCGCCGGTCGAGCAGGCCACACGTTTCGCCGCCGACTACGGCGGCGTGCCGGCGTTGATCGCCAAGGGCGAGGAGTACGCCGCCTCGGGAGACCTGCGCTTCGCCGCGACATTGCTGGGGCACGCGGTCTTCGCCGCCCCCGATGACACGTCGGCCAGGCAAGCGCTGGCTTCGGTGTACGAAAAACTCGGGTACGGCGCGGAGAACGGGACCTGGCGCAACTTCTACCTGATGGGCGCCCAGGAACTGCGCGGCACCGTCGCGCACACCACGCTGGAGACGACCAACCCCGAAATGGCGATGGCGCTCACCGTCGACATGCTCATCGACTCGCTCGCCATCCGCGTCGACGGACCTCGCGCGTGGGACACCAGGCTCACGATGGCCTGGACCGTCACCGACGAGGGCCGCACCTGGCACCTGCTGCTGTCCAACGGAGCCCTCACCTACCGCAGCACCGAGACCACCTCGGAGGCGGCCCGGCCCGCCCAGGCCGCGGACCTGACCTTGACTCTGACCAAGCCGCAACTGCTCGCGGTCCTGGCCGGCAAGGGACTCGACGACGTCCACATCCAGGGCGACCCCCAGGTCTTCGAAACGCTCATCGGCCTGCTCGACACCCCCGACCCCGACTTCGCCATCGTCACACCTTGACCACGATCAACCTCCAACCGCCAAGTGCCCGGCGTGCTGCTCGCCCTGGTCATCGCACTGGCCGGCGGGGTGAGCCTGGGACCGGAGAACCCCATCACCGCCTGCAACATCGCACTGGCCTGCTGGATCGGCGCCCGCCTGGACCGGGGCACGCCCGAAGGGTGGCTCGCGCTCGGCGCCGCCGGAACGATCGGCGCGCTGTTCGCCACCCCCGTCGCCGCCGCGCTCGTGCTCTCCGAGACCGGCGGCAAACCGGGAGTCCCCCTGTGGGACCGGCTGTTCGCACCGCTGACCGCCGCCACCGCGGGCGCGCTGACCACCTACCTCGCCGCGCAGCCGGTCTTCTCCGTCGACGTACCCACCTACCCCGGCGTGGCCTGGAGCCACCTGCTGTACGACACGGGCATCGCACCGGCCGCCGCATGCCTGGTCCTCATCGGCGTATACGCCTTCCCGCACGCCTACCGGCTCCCCCAAGAGGGCTCCGCCCTGGTACAGGCCACCGTCAGCCCGGTCGGCGTTCGAGGCCACCTTCAGCCCGGTCGGCGCTTGAGGCCGCCCTCCAGACCGGCCGGCGCCTGAGGCCGACCGCCCGCCCCCACCAGCCGGGTCCGCAACGACGCTCGCCCTCCGATCCCGAGCTTGCGATACACGTGGGTCAGATGCACCTCCACCGTCCCCCGCGTGACACACAGCTTCTCGGCGATCTCGCGGTTCGTGTCCCCCGCCGCCGCGAGCTCCGCGATCTGCCGCTCCGAAGGCGTCAACGACCCGGGCCCGGACAAACTGGTCCGCCGCAGTCGGCCTCCACACGCCAACAGGTCCTTGTGTGCCCGCTCGACCAACTTCTCCCACCCGCCTTCCTGCGCCAACCCCATCCCTCGCCGCAACGACTGACGCGCCGCCGCCGGCTGCCCGCCAAGTGCGTACGCCCGACCCAACTCCACCAGGGAAGCCGCGAGTTGCAGCCGCGCGCCCGTACCCTCCAACACCGCGACCGACTCTTCGAGCAACGGCGCGGCCTCCCGCGGCCCTTCGATCCGCGACCGATTGCGCAAGGACTGCCCGATCGTGGCCGGCGCCCCCCAGCGTCGGGCGATCTCCAGCCCTTCGTCCAGCAACGGCACCGCCTCGTTCCGTCGCCCGAGATCGGTCAGGGCGAGCCCGGCGTGCCCCCGCCAGTCACTCAACGCCGGGTTGACGATGCCCAGTTCGGTCAACCGGCGGCCACACTCCAAGAAGTCGGTCAAAGCCCCGCGCACGTCCCCACTCGCGTGCCGACATCGGCCCCGAACACCGAGCGCGGTGGCCCGCGCCGGCAGCATTCCGAACGTCCCGCGCAGCATCGCCGCCGCGCCGTCGTACTGCCCGAGCACCACCCGGATCCGGGCCAACTGCACCAACGTCAACTGCGCGAGGGCCGATAATTCGGGACCTCGCGCGAGCCGGCTCGCGAGCCGCGCCTCGGCCAACGCCTCGGGCAGGTTCCCCGCGCGTAGAGCGACGTCGGCGCACAGACAGTGCCCGACGACCGCAGGCAGCCCGATCCG
>NZ_WWJX01001386.1 GCF_009865215.1 Streptomyces sp. SID3343
GCCCTCGCCCTCGCCCTCGCCCTCGCCCTCGCCCTCGCCCTCGCCCTCGCCAGTAGCGAAACCGAGAGCACTGCTCTCACGCTCCCGATCCGGCTTGGTTACCCCAACCTCCGTTTCGAGAGCAGTGCTCTCGTTGCCCGAGTCCGGCGAAGATTCGGCGCCGGCGTGCTCACCTTCGAGAGCACTGCTCTTGCGATCCTGGCCCAACCCTCCCGCTACGGCAGCCTTTTCGAGAGCAGTGCTCTCGTCAGTGGGTTTGGCCGATGCGTCGATGTCCGAGGTTTCGAGAGCAGTGCTCTCGGTTATGGGAGATTCGGACTTGGCGGTGCCGGCGTTCGCGAGAGCGCTGCTCTCGGTGTTGGTGTTCGGCGACATCGAGTCTGCCCCACCCTGACTTGCGAGAGCACTGCTCTCGGTTTCTGGTGATGCCGGCTCGGCTTCATCTGAGTTCGCGAGAGCACTGCTCTCGGTTTTCGGCGGCGCCAGCCCGGCTTCGTCCGCGTCTCCGAGAGCACTGCTCTCGGGTGTCGGCTCGGGCTGTTGGGCCGGGTACGCGTGGTCAGCGCCGCCCTCGTCGGGTTCGACGGTGTCCGGCTTGGTTTTGCGCTCCCGCGGGGCTTCGATCGGGCCCGCCAAGGCGACGACTGCGCGAGGGGGCGCGCCTTGGGCCAGGGCGGCGAGTTGCTCGCGTAGGAGGGCCACCGGATCGGGCTTCGGATCCGTGTGGGGGGCCCGGTCGCGGCCTCGTCCAAAGTGGGCGGCGGCGGCCGGCCCGTCGTCCGGTTCCGCGGCGGCGGGGTCGTTGGGCGGAGCCGGCTCGCGGTGATCCTCGGCCTCTTCGTCGCTCCGGCCGCCGGCGCTCGAAGGGTCAGCGGCTTTGCCGTCTCCCGGGTTCGAGTCGATGCGGGCGTCGCCTTTCGGGCCGCTCGGGCCCGATACGTCCGTGACGTCGCCTGCGCCCGGGTCGCCGGCCGACGACCCTGCGCCGGTCGCACCCTCGGTTCCGTTTCCCGCCGCCTCTTTCGCGTTCACGCCCTGCTGCCCATCCGCCGCGCCGCCACCCGAATCACCGAAATCACCTGAATTACACGAAATATCCGAGCTGCCCATGCCAT
The DNA here is from genome assembly GCF_009865215.1 of Streptomyces sp. SID3343. Classification (GTDB taxonomy): domain Bacteria; phylum Actinomycetota; class Actinomycetes; order Streptomycetales; family Streptomycetaceae; genus Embleya. The sequence continues at coordinate 1,116 of NZ_WWJX01001386.1, forward strand.
CGAACCACCAAAGCTATCGACTTGCCCTGACGCCCCGTACGCCCGGAACGACCCACGTCACCCATACGCACCGAGCAACCCGGACCACCCGCCACCCAAGGAACCCCCACAACCGCACAACTCCCGTCCGAACCAGGCCATGTTCACCCCACGCCACACCCACGCACTTCCCGCGACGCCCGCGACGCGAGTCTCCCAAGCGACTCGGCCGCGTGACCAACGCACGAACCCCATTCCGCGCAGGAGCGACCGGCGCGCTCCTTCACCTCGTCCGCAAAGGAAAACGGAGACACGGGCGGACAAAGCCCGACTCACCATCGAGCCCCATCCACCGAGGCAACCCTCAACGACAAGGCGGCCAACACCCCCCGACTCGCCGCACACACACAAAGCCCAACCCACCACCCAACCCCACCCACCAAGGCAACCCCCAGCGACAAAACAGCCAACACCCGCCGACTCGCCGACGGCGTGTCCGCCTACGGGGCGCCCGCCGATCCGCATCGCAGACCTCACGCACCACACCACTCACGCCACCGCGCACCCCAGCGCGCACGCCACCGCGCCCCGCACCGCTGGCAACCCCCGCGCCTCGCACCACCGCGCCCAACCCGGCCCGCGAGCGTCAGCGCGACGGCTGTCAGGACCGAGTGCAGGCGAGCGCTCCGGCGACCGTACGGGCAGGTCAGACCGGCCACCTGCTCCACGAAGGTCGTGCGCGAACACGTCGGCGCATCACAGCGAAACCGTCTGACCCGCAGGCGAACGACGACACGACGACCACCCACCGCCGCGTCCGTGATTCGACGCTCGTGACCGCTGTGGACCCGCCCTGAACAGGAACCGCAGGCCGGACACGCCGCCCCGGCCGCACTCGTTCGCGTCGCCACCAGGACCCTGGTCCCGTGGAGATCGACGTCCTGTACCAGCAGGCCCTCCAAGTCCGGGAAACAGCACGTCTTCCACGATCACGTCGCCCATGAGCGCTGATCCGTCGGCTCAAGCACTCGGTCACGGCTGGACCGACCTCGCCGGGTGCGCCTCGTCCAACCGACACCCCCACCAGCGCGTTCCGTGCCCGCGGCCGGTGCATCCCGGCCTCCTACCGCCCGCCCGGCCGAGCTCCCGCCATGCGCGCCGGGCGGGGACGGGTTCCCCTCGCGGCCCCACAAGCGTGGTCGGCACGCGGTACCGGCGCGAGCCCCGGGGTCATCCATTGCGGAAACGAAGCCGGTACCCGAAGCCGGTACCCCAAGGCGATACCCGAAGCCGGTACCGGAAGCCGAAACCCGAAGCCGCGCGCGGCCGCCGACAGCGACCGCTCCCCCGCCCCCACCAGCCACGCCCCGAGCCCGCCCCGCTCCGTGCTCATCGGCCGGCGGCCTGGCTCCAGTCGTGGTCCGGGTAGCCGGTCATCGGTTGGGAGACGTCCTCCAGGGCGGTCCTGATCTCCTCCGGCAGGATCACCTGCTCCGCTGCCAGCGAGGCGCGCAGTTGGGCCGCGTTGCGGGCGCCGACGATCGGGGCGACCACGCCCGGGCGGTCGCGGACCCAGGCCAGGGCGACCTCGATGGGGGCCGCGCCCAGGCCGTCCGCGGCGGTGGCCAGGGCGTCGACGATGCGGCGGGAGTGGTCGTCCAGGTAGGGGGCGACGAACGGGCCCATGTGGGCCGAGGCGCCGCGGGAGTCGGCCGGCATGCTGTGGCGGTACTTGCCCGTCAGGACGCCCCGGCCCAGTGGCGACCACGGGAGCAGGCCGACGCCCATGTCGAGTGCGGCCGGCAGGACTTCGCGTTCGATGCCGCGTTGCAGCAGCGAGTACTCCATCTGCGCGCTCGCCACCACCACCCGCCCCGGCGCCGCGAGTTGCCACGTCGCGGCCTTGGCGAGCTGCCAACCGCAGAAGTTGGACACGCCCACGTACCGCGCCCGCCCACTCGTGACCGCGAGGTCCAGGGCGTGCAGGGTCTCCTCCAGTGGCGTGGACGGGTCGTACGCGTGCAGTTGCCACAGGTCGACGTAGTCGGTGCCCAGGCGCGCGAGCGAGTGGTCCAGGGCCTGGAGCAGGTAGCCGCGCGAGCTGTCGAAGCGGCGTTCGCTGTACGGCACGCTCGCGGCCTTGGTCGCGATGACCACGTCCGAGCGCGGGATGTAGCCGTCGAGCAGCCGGCCGATCATGTACTCGGCCTCGCCGTCCGCGTACACGTCGGCCGTGTCGACGAGTGTGCCGCCCGCGTCCAGATATGCCTTCATCTGGTCTGCCGCGTCGTGCTCGTCGGTGTCTCGGCCCCATGTCATGGTGCCCAGCCCCATGCGGGAGACCCGCAGGCCGGTGCGGCCGAGATGTCGCTGCTCCATGGCACCGGAGACTAGCCGTTCCCCTGCCCTCGTCGGCGTTGGCGGGGCCGTTCGGCGGAACGTCGGCCAGGCGGTTACCGGCTGGTAGGTCTCGCGGTATCGTCGGCCGGACCGGAAGGCCGTCGGGGTCGGCCCACATCGTCCACTCGTCCACGTCATCGAGGCGTCGTCACGGCGGCGCCGAACAGGGGGTCCGCGGATATGCGACTCGGTATCAACCTCGGCTATTTCGGCGCAGGCAACGACGCCGACAACCTGGCGGTCGCTCAGGAGGCCGATCGGCTCGGTTACGCGGTGTGTTGGGCCGCGGAGGCGTACGGCTCGGACGCGGCCACCGTGCTGTCGTGGGTCGCGGCGCAGACCACCCGGATCGACGTCGGCTCGGCGATCTTCCAGATCCCGGCCCGTACACCGACGATGACCGCGATGACCGCGGCGACCCTGGACGTGCTCTCCGGCGGCCGGTTCCGGCTCGGCCTGGGCGTGTCCGGGCCGCAGGTGTCCGAGGGCTGGTACGGGGTCAAGTTCGACAAGCCGCTCGCCCGCACCCGCGAGTACGTGGAGGTCATCCGCCAGGCGATGCGCCGCGAGCGCGTCGACCACCAGGGCGCCAACTGGACGCTGCCGCTCCCGGGCGGTCCCGGCAAGGCGCTCAAGCTCACCGTGCACCCGGTGCGCGAGCACATTCCCCTGTACATCGCCGCCGTCGGCCCCAAGAACCTCGAACTCGCCGGCGAGATCGCCGACGGTTGGCTCGGCGTCTTCTACGCGCCCGAGCACTCCGAGGTCTCGCTCGCGCACATCCGCGCGGGGCGCGAGAAGGCCGGCCTCACGATCGCCGACTTCGACGTCGTCCCCACCGTGCCGCTCGTGGTTAGCGACGACCCGAAGCTCGCCGCCGATCAGGTGCGCGGCTACGCGGCGCTGTATGTGGGCGGCATGGGCAGCCGCGAGCAGAACTTCTACAATCGCCTCGCGGTCCGGATGGGCTACGACGCCGAAGCCCGGGAGATCCAGGACAAGTTCCTGGCCAAGGACTACGCCGGCGCCGGCGCGGCGGTCCCCTTCGACTTCATCGACAAGACCTCGCTGCTCGGCAACAGGGAGCGCATCGCCGACCGCATGCAGGCGTATGCCGACACGGGCGTCACCACCTTGACCATCGCCCCGAACGGCAACACCCTCGACGAGCGCATCGCGGCGCTGCGGGTGGCCGCCGAGGCACTGGACCTGTCGGGCCGAGGCTGACGGCAGGCAGGCAGAAGGACAGACAGACAGCTACGCACACCGGCGAACCGGAGCCGGAGCCGAACCCCGGAGCCGAACCCGGAGCCGAACCCGGCCCCGGAGCCGAGGGGAAGCGAACCGCCCCTCGGCTCCGCGCACTTCGGAAAACGTCACTGGTAGAAAAACGTCGCGGAAAACAAAATGCGGCAGCCGAGGCATCCGAACCGTCAGAGCGCGATCCCCCACCTCGGCGGGCGCGATCCGCTACCTCGGCCCCGGCACCCTGGCCGCGATGACCTCGGCGAATTCGAGCAGGCGGCGGATCTGCCCCGGACCGCCGTCCTCCAGGGATTTGCTGAACCGGTACGCCTCCTGCCGGAAGCGGCCGGTGGAGGTGCCGTCCTCGCCGCGCACCGTCGCCACCTCCTGGAGCGTCGGTGTCGCCAAGAAGACGAACGCGCCCCGGAGTTGACGTTCTCCGTCGGTGTCGGTGCCGACCAGTGTGCGTATCCCGACATGCGACACCGAGCCGAGCGGAATCACCTGGACCGACGAATCCAGCACCGTGCCGCCGGGAGCGGACGGGTCGGTCATGTCCTCGCTGTGCCACAGCACGAGCCGCCGGTCGTCGCAGACCGCGGCCTCCTGCCACACCGACGTGCCGTTGGCGTTGATGTCGACGACCCGCTCCAGCGTGAAGCCGCGCACGGGGCGCCGCCCGAGCACCGAACCGAGGGCCTCCAAGGCCACGTCCGGGTGCAACAGATAGGACCGTACGGCGTCTTCCAACTGGGTATGCGAAGACCAGTCGGCCCCGGCGGCTCCGGCCCCCGGAACCTGGGCCGGGCGCGTCCCCGATGTGCGCTGCCTGCCCGACTTGCCGAACATCCCCACCTGCTTCCGCCGCGTCTGTACAAGCAGAAGCCTACGAGAGTCCGGCTCGGCCTTCGCCAGGGTCCACCGCTTGAGTGATCACGGTACGGAATCAGGCCGCGGCGGGGGAGTCCAGTGCATCCCCGCCACGGCCGGTATCCGGTACAACGACGACATTCCCCGAAGGACACGGCGCCGCCGCACGAAACCCACCACCGAAACGGAACGGACCGCCCCGAACCAGACCGGACCTAACCGACCCAACCGACCTGACCAACCGACCTGACCGCCCGACCCGACCGGTCAGAGCCAGCCGCTCCGGCGGAACATCCGATGCAATCCCAGGCACGCCAACACCATCAGCGCGACGGCCGCCGGGTATCCCCACGGCTCTTTGAGTTCCCACATGTGCTCGAAGTTCATGCCGTACACACCGGCGATCATCGTCGGCACGGCGAAGATCGCGGCCCAGGCCGAGATCTTGCGCATGTCCTCGTTCTGCCGCACGCCCACCTGGGCGAGATGCGCGCCGAGCACGTCGGAGAGCAACCGGTCGAAGGACTCGATCTGTTCGGTGACCCTGGTCACATGGTCGGCGACGTCGCGGAAGAACGGACGGGTCTCCGACGGTACGAACGCCACATCCGAGGTCGCGAGCTTGCGTATCGGCTCGATCAGCGGCAATGCGGCGCGGCGGCACTCCAACACCTCGCGCTTGAGCAGGTAGATCCGCTCGGCGTCGTTCTCACGGCTCGCGGAGAACACCCGTTCCTCCAGTTCCTCCAGGTCGGTCTCCAGTTCGCCGGCGATCGCGAGGTACGCGTCGACGACGGCGTCCGAGACCGCGTACAGGACCGCGCCCGGGCCGTGCTTGAGCAGCTCGGGCTGCTTCTCGACGCGCCGGCGTACCGACTTGAGTTCGGCGCCCGGCCCGTGCCGAACCGTCACCACGAACGAGTCGCCGATGAACATCATCAACTCGCCGGTCTCCACGGACGACGTCTCGTCGTAGTAGTGGAGCGTCTTGAGCACGAGGAACAGCGAGTCGTCGTACATCTCCAACTTGGGCCGCTGATGCGCGTGCAACGCGTCCTCGACGGCGAGCGGATGCAGCCCGAACTCGCTGGTCACGAGTTCGAACTCGCTCGGTGTCGGCTCGTGCAACCCGATCCACAGGAACGAGTCGCCGATCTTCCGCGCCTGGTCGAGCGCATCGGAAAAGTCGGCGGGCCCCTCGGTCCGGCGTCCGTTGGTATAGATGGCGCAGTCGACGATCACTGCCACATATTGCCGGCTCGCGAGGCACGACGCGCCGGCGCCGCAACCGAGTCCCGCTCCCTTGGCCACGAAGCCGGACCACGCCACCCCGTTCGCCGTGAAACCGCAGCCACCGAAACCCGACGCAACGGGTGCTGCGGGCGGGAACCACTCCCGACCCGACCCGACCCGGCCAAACCGAAACCGCAGCGC
>NZ_WWJX01001387.1 GCF_009865215.1 Streptomyces sp. SID3343
CTCGCCGGCCTCGGTCGACCCGGCGGGCCGAATCCCGAGGCCCTCGACGACGACGGGAGCGCACGATCCGGCCGACGACGTGTATCGCGGTCTTGGTGTGGCGCCCGTGCGCGCGGTCCCGACTGCGGGCTCGTGCTCGCCGCCGGTGTCTCCCGACGGGGCGCCGGCCCGCATCGAGCCGTCCGCGGGGGTGTCGCCGACGAAGGGAGGCAGCACCTGCCGAAGGATGCCCTCGGTGCACCGGCCTGCGTCCGACTCCTCGGCCGGGAGCCCGACTCCGGGCGTACAGCTGCCGTGCAGCAGGGCCAGCAACGCGACGAGCACGATCGCACAGAACACACCGAGTCGCGTTGCACCACCGCCGACCGCGCCGTGCCCCATCCTGACCTCCCTCGGCCTGCCCTTCGAGAGAACCCCCATTTTCGCCCACAGGCATTCCGGCGAGCCCGACAGCCACGCGATTTCACCCGAACCGGCGAACCGGTCCCGGTTGGGCGTGTTCGCCACCCGCAAAGGACAAAACACGAGATTCTTTCCGAATGTCGCGCAAAGCAGGTCTTTTCGGAATCACCACGCCCACCTGGTCGATCGTGGGCGTGTCGACGTCACTTCGGATCGGGACGGTGCTGCTTCTGGTCGGGCTCTGGGGGTCGGTCCTGCCTGCCGCAGAGGCCGGTGCGACGCAACCTGCGGCGCCCGCGCGGGAGTCGGCCGGCGAATCGGCCGAAGCGGCGAGGTGGGTGGAAGCGACCGAGTCGACCCGGGCGACCCGGCCGACCCGGTCGGCCGAGTCGCGGATCGTGGTGGCCGACCAGGGATCACGCTCGGTCGTCGTGCTGGCCGCCCCGGCCGGCGCCGGTTCGCGGCGCAGCGAGGCGAACTGGTCGTGGAGCGCCGACCGGGATCCCGGACTCGGAGACCTACGGCCCGCACACACCTGGACCAACCCGTCCGAGGCCAAGCGGCGGCAACTGCACGACCACGACTACCTGCTCGCCGGCGCGTCCGGCGGCCTGGCGGCCGTCGTCGCCTATCCGTCGGCACGCGTGTACTGGGCGGCCGACGTGGGTTCGGACAATCTGCACAGTCTGGAACTGCTCCCCGACGGCAACGTCGCGGTCACCGCGAGCACCGGCGGCTACCTGCGCGTCTACGCCGCGTCGCAGGGCCCGCGCGCCCGTCGCTACGTCCAGGCGTCGCTGCCCGGAGCCCACGGAGTGCACTACGATCCGGCCGGCGCACTGCTCTGGGCACTGGGCGATCGCGAACTCGTCGCCTACTCGGTGACCGGCACCGCGGCGGCGCCCACGCTCACGCGCGTGCGTACCGCCACGCTTCCCGAGACCGGCGGGCACGACCTGTCCCCCGTACTGTCCGCCCCCGGCCGTCTGTGGATCACCGGCCACGACCACGTCTGGCAGTACGACCCGGCGGCGCGCACGTTCGAGGCGGTACACCTGTCCGCCGACCCGCGCGACGAAGCAGGGGTGAAGAGCATCGGGGACGATCCCGCCACCGGCCGCATCCTCACCGTCAGACCGACGGCCGACAACCCCTGCTCGTGGTGCACCTCGACGCTGACCCTGTTCCGACCCGACGGGACCCGAACCTTGGCGAACGCCCGGCTGTACAAGGCCCGTTGGTGGACCGCCCGCCGACAGTGACCGGCGTCGGGGTCGCCGTCGAGAACACCGTCAGCGGGGCCGGTCGCCGAGCAGGTCCTCGACCTCGGCCCGCACCTCGGGGGTGTCGAGGCCGCGAATGGTCGTGGTCGTGCGGCGGCGCAGCACGTCGTCGGCGGTGACCGCCCACTCGTGGTCGCGCGCGTAGACGACCTGCGCCCAGATGTCCGGCCCGTCCGCGTGCACGCGCTCGCCGAGCGAGGGGTCCTCGCGCACCAGGGCGGCCACGTCGTAGGCCAGGTTGCCGTAGTGCGACGCGAGGTTGCGGGCCACGTCGGCGTCGATGCCGGCGTCGCCCGGTTCCTCGGTCAGCAGGCGGTGCGCGACCGCCTCCGGGTTGGCCGACCCCGGGAGCGCCACCGTGCGCAGCGGCGTGGCCATGTCGGTTTCGAGGGCCACCGCGCCGGCCTTGGCCAGCTTTTCCATCACGGTGCGGCCGATGTGGCGATAGGTGGTCCACTTGCCGCCCGCGACCGAGAGCATGCCGCCGCGGCCCTCGGAGACGACCGTCTCGCGCTTGGCCTCGCTCGTCGCGCCCGCGCCGCCGGGGAGCACGCGCAGGCCCGCGAAGGCGTACGTGATGTCCTCACGGCGTATCTGGGAGCTCTCGACGGCGTGGCCGGCCTCGTCCAGGATCTGGGTGATGTCCGCCTCGCCGGCCGAGACTTCGCCGGGGTCGCCCTCGTACGCGTCGTCGGTGGTGCCGAGCAGCAGGTGGTCCTCCCACGGAATGGCGAAGGAGACCCGGTACTTGTCGATCGGGATGGTCAACGCCGCGCGCCACGGCTTGTGTTGGCGCAGCACGAGGTGGACGCCCTTGGACAGCCGGATGCTGGGCTCGGCCGCGGGGTCCTCCATCCGGCGCAGGTGGTCCACCCACGGGCCGGTGGCGTTGAGGACCACTCGCGCGTCGACGCCGAACTCGGTGCCGTCGAGGCGGTCGCGCAGGTCCGCTCCGGTGACCCGCCCGGCGGAGTCCTTGCGCAGGCCCACCACTTCGGCGTGGTTGAGGACGACGGCGCCTTCCTCGACCGCGGCGCGCACGGTGGTGACCGCGACCCGGCTGTCGTTCATCTGGTGGTCGCCGTACACCGCGGCGCGGCGCAGTCCCTCGGTGCGCAGCGCGGGGACGAGTTCGACGGCGTTCTCGGGGCTGATCACCTTGCCCATGCCGTCGCCGAACGCCGAGAGCGCGGAGTAGAGGAAGACGCCCGCGCCGAGCTTGGCCGAGCCGTGCGGGCCGTCCTTGTACACCGGGACCAGGAAGGACAGCGGTCGCACCAGGTGCGGCGCGACGTCGCGGGCGAGCGCGCGGCGTTCGCGATGGTTTTCGGCGACGAGCTTGAGGTTGCCGGTCTGGAGGTAGCGCAGTCCGCCGTGCACGAGTTTGGAGGAGGCGGAGGACGTCGCGCCGGCGAAGTCGCCCGCGTCCACCATGGCCACCCGCAGGCCGGTCTGGGCCGCGGTCCAGGCCACGGACGTGCCGAGGATGCCGCCGCCGATGATGAGCAGGTCGTAGGTGCCGCGTTCGAGTTCGGTGCGGCTCTGGGCGCGCACGGGGACGGTGGGACCGAGGGCGGTGCTCATCACGCGCGTCTTCTTTCCACTGGGCCGTCCATGGTGCGGGCGGCGCGTTGACCGGTGCCGGCCGAGCGAGCGTCGCTGCCATCCGACGTTCGACAATGTCGACCACCATGCGACAGTTTTCATCGACCCTCGGGCCGTCGTCAAGTAGCGCGCCTTCCCCACGCTTGAACGAGCGGCTCGAACCGTACAAAACTCGCGGATAACCTCACAAAATTCTGTCGATCCGAGGCGAAGCCGCGAACCTGCGATCAGTACGGGTACGACGCGCCCAGATCACGCGAGACCGCCCGGGCGGCGTCGCGCACCGCGGCCACCAGCGTCGGGCGCGGCGCACCGTCCCGGACGATCCGCTCCACCGCGCCGCTGATGCCCACCGCACCCAGCGGATTGCCCCGTCGGTCCCGGATCGGTGCGGCGATCCCGGCCAGACCGAGCACCGATTCCTCGATGTCGCTCGCCCACCCGCGCTCGCGCACCGTGACGCATTCCGCGTCCAGCGCGACCGGGTCGGTCACCGTCCGGGCGGTGAAGCCGACCGGTTCGCTCTCGTCCAGATCCGCCCGCGCAGCGGGGTCGAACGCGACCAGTACCTTGCCCCACGCCGTCGAGTGCAG
>NZ_WWJX01001388.1 GCF_009865215.1 Streptomyces sp. SID3343
GGACACCGCCCAGGCACCGCCCGCGATGCCGAGCACCGCGACGATCGCCAACGACGGAATCACCAGCCGACGCCGCCCGGCGCGCTCGGCGGGGAGGCTCGGGTCGCGCCCGGCGCGCTCGGTGGGGGAGCCTTCGTCGTTCTCACCGTGAGTACGCATGCCGCTTCGACGCACCCGCGGGCCGGCCGGTTCCCCGACCCGTGACGACTAGTCGCCGTACTCGGACATGCCTGCGACGAGCGTCGCCCCGTGTGCCGGGACATCGGTCGCGGGGGCGTGCGAGCCGGGGTGGGTGGCCTTCGAGGGTGTGGCGGCGGCGCCGCGGGTGGTCCACGACGCGTCGATGTGACGGCAGTCACCGCGCAGCTCCGCGAGCGTCTCCGGCTCGGCGTGGGCGGGCATCACGGGCATCGACGACATCGAGGACTCCTCGGGTGGGGATTACCAGCCTAGTTCGCACGCAGCGTGACGACACGATCTACCGATCGGTAGTTTTTTCAGGTCGGCTTCGGAGCCGTGCGTTAACTTGTGTGGGTTTCCTCTTCGTTTCCTCGACGCCCTCCTCAGGAGCCACGCAGATGCGTATCGCCGTGACCGGGTCGATCGCCACCGACCACCTCATGACGTTTCCCGGTCGGTTCTCCGACCAGCTCGTCTCGGACAAGCTGCACGTGCTCTCCCTGTCCTTCCTGGTCGACAAACTCGACATCCGCCGCGGTGGGGTCGCGCCCAACATCTGCTTCGGCATGGGCTGCCTGGGCCTGTCGCCGATCCTGGTCGGCGCGGCCGGGGCCGACTTCGTCGACTACCGCTCGTGGTTGGACCGCCATCGCGTGGACACCGAGTCCGTGCACATCTCGCAGACCCACCACACGGCGCGGTTCGTGTGCACGACCGACGACGCGCACAACCAGATCGCGTCCTTCTATACCGGCGCGATGAGCGAAGCCAGAGAGATCGAACTGCGGCCGATCAACGACCGAGTCGGCGGGCTCGACCTCGTCGTCATCGGGGCCAACGACCCCGAGGCGATGCTGCGCCACAGCGACGAGTGCCGCGAGCGCGGCTACCCGTTCGCCGCCGACCCCTCGCAGCAACTCGCCCGAATGGACGGCGAGGACATCCGCAGGCTCATCGACGGCGCCGCGTATCTGCTCACCAACGAGTACGAGAGCGGCCTCATCACGCAAAAGAGCGGCTGGTCCGAGGCCGACATCCTCAAGAAGGTCGGTGTGCGGGTCACCACGCTCGGCCCCGCCGGGGTCCGGGTCGAGCGCGCCGGCCTGGAGGCCATCGTCGTGCCCTGCCCGGCCGAGGAGGCCAAGGTCGACCCGACCGGCGTCGGCGACGGCTTCCGGGCCGGCTTCCTGTCCGGCATCTCGTGGGGGCTGTCCCTGGAGCGCTCCGCGCAGGTCGGCAACATGGTCGCGACACTGGTGATCGAGACCGTCGGCACGCAGGAGTACTCGCTGCGCCGCGCCTCGTTCCTGGCCCGCTTCGCCGGCGCCTACGGGGACGCCGCCGCGGCCGAGGTGGCCGTGCACCTGCCGACCTGACCCCGGGTCGGCCCGCCCGGCGGCCGAGGACACGCGTCCACGGCTGCCCGGGCCCGTCAGGGGCGGCGCCGCACCACGAAGGCGCTGCCCCTTTCGCGTACCTCCTCGCGGACGAACTCGTGCCCCGTCATCTCGCACCACGCCGGGACGTCCAGCCGGGACGCCTCGTCGTCGGAGAGCACGGTGACCAGGTCGCCGTCCGCGACGTCGAGGATCCGCTTGGCCAGTTCGATCACCGGGATCGGGCAGCGCTTGCCGAGCGCGTCCACCACGAACGGGTCCCGCGCCACGCTCGGCGCCGGCTCGTGGGCCACCACCGCGCGCAGCTTCGCGACCAACCCCGGAAGCAGCGCCAGGAAGCGGTCCACCTCCGCCTCGGCCACCCCGCGCGGCAGCGACACGCGGATGTTGCCCTGGGACAACACTCCCATCGCCTCCAGGACATGACTGGGCGTCAGGGTCGAGGACGTGCACGACGAGCCCGACGACACCGCGAACCCCGCGCGGTCCAACTCGGTTAGCAACGCCTCCCCGTCCACGTACAGGCACGAGAACGTGACGATGTGCGGCAGGCGCTCGACCGGGTCGCCGACCACCTCCACATCCGGCACGGTCTCTCGAACTCGCGTCCTGACCCGATCGATCAGGCCGGACAGCCGACGATCCTCGTCGGCCGACTCGGTACCGACGGCGCCGAGCGCGACCGCCGCCGCGACGATCGCCGGCACGTTGACGAAGCCCGGGACACGCCGCGCCTCGCGCTCGTCGTACGGCAGCGGCGACACGTAGCGAGTGCCCTTGCGCACCACGAGCAGACCCACGCCCGCCGGGCCGCCCCACTTGTGCGCGCTCGCGGTCAGCACCGACCAGCCGTCGGGCAGCGACATCCGGCCCACCGACTGCGCGGCGTCCACCAGCAGCGGTACGCCCGCCGATTGACAAAGCGTCACCAGTTCGGCGATCGGCTGCACCGTGCCGACCTCGTGGTTGGCGCTCTGTACGCACGCGAGCGCGGTATCGGCACGCAACGCCGCGCCGAATGCCGACACATCGACCCTGCCCGAACGGTCCACCCTCGTCCGGGTGATTTCTGCGGCGATCCCACGTTGCTCCGACAGGGCCGTGTGAGTGTCCGCGGTGTGCAATACGCAGGAGTGTTCGACCGCGCCGACGACCACGTGGGCGCCCACGCGACGGCGTCCGGCCAATACACCGAGCATGCCCAACTGGACCGCCTGTGTCCCGGATGTGGTGAATGACACTTCGTCAGATCGAGTGCCCAGAACGGAAGCCACCGTCTCCCGCGCGGCGTCGAGAAGCATTCGCGCTCGTCGGCCGTCGTAATAGCCGCGCGCGGGATCGGCCCACGCCTCGTCGAGCGTGCTCAGGAACGCCGCTTTCGCTGCCGGGTGAAGCGGTTCGGTGGAGGCCGCGTCGAAATACGCCATGGGTCGGACCGTAGCCAATAGCCGAATCACGGACACGCTCGGGCCGTTCGCCCGAACGGATGGACCGTCACATCTGCCCACCGCGCCACACCTGACCTCCGCGCGCGACCCGAATAGGGCTGGAGTAGGGTTTGGCCCGCAGAAACATCCATACCTGTCCGCGCAACGGGTCCTCTGGGAAGAAAAGTTCCCGATCCTTACCTCGTGCGCGGGCGAGACATTCGGGAAGGCGCTACGTGAGTCCCTACGGCTCCGACCGCTCGCCGCGGCGCTGGATGCGGCGCAGGGTGCCGCAGCTGCTGGCTCTGGGCCTCGTCATCGCGACCGCCACCGGCTGCTCCGTCGATTCCAAGGACCTGCCGAGACTCGGCCTGCCCAACCCTGTCACCGAACAGGGCCCTCGAGTCCTGTCGTTGTGGCAGGGCGCGTGGATCGCGGCGCTGATCGTCGGGGCCGTGGTGTGGGGGCTCATCCTGTGGAGCGTCGCGTTCCACCGCCGGTCGCGTACCAAGATCGAGATCCCGCCGCAGACGCGGTACAACCTCCCCATCGAGGTTTTGTACACGGTCATCCCCGGCATCATGATCGCGGTCTTCTTCTACTTCACCGCGCGTGACGAGACCAAGCTCGAAGAACTCTCCAAGAATCCCGACAACGTGATCAACGTGGTCGGCGTGCAGTGGAGCTGGTCCTTCAACTACAAGGGTGACCCCGCCGACGGCACGCAGAACGTCTACGAACAGGGCACGCCCGGCAAGCCGCCGACGCTGTACCTGCCCGTGCACGAGTCCGTGCGGTTCGAGCTCACCTCGCCGGACGTCATTCACTCGTTCTGGGTCCCGAACTTCCTTTACAAGAAGGACATCGTGCCGGGCCGCACGAACAAGTTCGAGGTCGTTCCCACGAAGGAGGGCACGTACGGCGGCAAGTGCGCCGAACTGTGCGGCGTGGACCACTCGCGCATGCTCTTCAACGTCAAGATCGTGAGCAAGGCCGAATACGTCCAGCACCTGAAGGAGCTGGCCGCGAAGGGCCAGACCGGCGAGCTGCGCAGCAAGATCAACGAGCCGGCCCCCGTTGAAGCGCACGGGAAGAAGTGACGAGTGACAATCCTCAGTGAGCCACTGACCGTGGCCCCGGACGGGCCGCCGGTCCGCCGCAAGGAGCCCGGGAACATCGTCATCAAGTGGATGACGACCACAGACCACAAGACGATCGGGTCGATGTACCTGATCACCTCGTTCGTCTTCTTCTGCATCGGTGGTGTGCTGGCGCTGCTGATGCGTGCCGAGCTCGCGCGCCCCGGTACGCAGTTCATGTCGAACGAGCAGTTCAACCAGTCGTTCACCATGCACGGCACGATCATGCTGCTGATGTTCGCGACGCCGCTGTTCGCGGGCTTCACGAACTGGATCATGCCGCTGCAGATCGGCGCGCCGGACGTCGCGTTCCCGCGACTGAACATGTTCGCCTACTGGCTCTACCTGTTCGGTTCGATCATCGCGGTCGCCGGCTTCATCACCCCGCAGGGTGCGGCCGACTTCGGCTGGTTCGCGTACGCCCCGCTGTCCGACGCGGTTCGCTCGCCGGGCATCGGCGGCGACATGTGGATCATGGGTCTGGCGATGTCGGGCTTCGGCACCATCCTCGGTGCCGTCAACTTCATCACCACGATCATCTGCATGCGCGCGCCCGGTCTGACGATGTTCCGCATGTCGATCTTCTGCTGGAACGTCCTGCTGACCTCGGTGCTGGTCCTCATGGCGTTCCCGGTCCTGGCCGCGGCGCTGTTCGCGCTGGAGGCCGACCGCAAGTTCGGCACCCACATCTTCGATCCGGCCAACGGCGGACCGATCCTGTGGCAACACCTGTTCTGGTTCTTCGGCCATCCAGAGGTCTACATCATCGCGTTGCCGTTCTTCGGGATCGTGTCGGAGATCATCCCGGTCTTCGCGCGCAAGCCGATGTTCGGTTACAAGAGCCTGATCGCCGCGACCATCTCCATCGCCGGTCTGTCGGTCACCGTGTGGGCGCACCACATGTTCCCGACCGGCGCGGTCATGCTGCCGTTCTTCTCCTTCATGACGTTCCTCATCGCCGTTCCGACGGGCGTGAAGTTCTTCAACTGGATCGGCACCATGTGGCGCGGCTCGCTGTCCTTCGAGACACCGATGCTGTGGACGGTCGGCTTCCTGGTGACGTTCGCCTTCGGTGGTCTCACCGGTGTCATCCTCGCGTCGCCGCCGCTGGACTTCCACGTCTCCGACACGTACTTCGTGGTGGCGCACTTCCACTACGTCGTCTTCGGCACCGTGGTGTTCGCGATGTTCGCCGGCTTCCACTTCTGGTGGCCGAAGTTCACCGGCAAGATGCTGGACGAGCGCCTGGGCAAGATCACCTTCTGGACGCTGTTCATCGGCTTCCACACCACCTTCCTGGTGCAGCACTGGCTCGGCGCCGAGGGCATGGCCCGTCGCTACGCCGACTACCTGGACTCGGAAGGCTTCACGACGCTGAACACGATCTCGACACTGGGTTCGTTCCTGCTGGGCCTGTCGATACTGCCGTTCTTCTACAACGTCTGGAAGACGCACAAGACCGGTAAGAAGATCACCGTGGACGACCCGTGGGGCTACGGTCGTTCGCTCGAATGGGCGACGTCGTGCCCGCCGCCGCGGCACAACTTCACGAGCATTCCGCGGATTCGTTCCGAGGCTCCCGCGTTCGACCTCCACCACCCGGAGATCGCGGCGCTCGAATACCTCACGGACGAGCGTTCCGAGGCGTCCCCCGAGCTTGCCAAGGGGGCCGACAAGTGAAGTTCAACGGTGTTCTGTTCGCCGTCCTGGCCGTGTTCCTGCTGCCGGTGACGATCGTGTACTGGGTGCTCTCCGAGGACCCGACCGGCACCACCGCGCTGTCGTTGACGTTCGGTCTGTCGCTGATGATCGGGTTCTACCTGATCTTCACCGCACGCCGGATGGACCTGCTCGCGCAGGACAACGAAGAGGGCGAACAGGCCGACGACGCCGGTGAGCTGGGCTTCTTCGCCCCGCACAGCTGGCAGCCGCTGATGCTGGCGGTCGGCTCCGCCCTGCTGTTCCTGGGTGTCATCTTCGGCTGGTGGCTCGCGATGTTCGCGGCCCCGATCGTCGCGATCGGCGTCTGGGGCTGGGTCTTCGAGTTCTACCGGGGCGCGGACCAGCGCTACTGATTCGCAACCCTCGCAACACGGTTTCGCCACAAGGCCGGTCACCCGAATGGGTGACCGGCCTTGTGTGATATCTACAGAGGACTCCCGACCCCACACTCCGCTCACGGCTTTGCGATTGTCACTGCTGTGTGACTGTTCGCCGATGCCCGTAACCCGGATGCGAGGTCATCGCGTCAAATGAGCGCAAGGGAGTTTCACACGAGGGAGGGACACGCGTGCCCCGGATACACGGAGCATCGCGCACGGGGGTAGCGGGCGGCGGTATACGCCTCTTCGCGGGACTCATGGTGGCGCCGCTCATATTCATCGCAGGCTGCTCCTCGGGCGAGGAGAAGCCGAAGCCGGCGGGATCGGCGGGGGGCGGCACCGGCGGGTCCACCGCCGGCTCGACCGGTGGTTCGGGCAAGAAGCCGGCGGCGGCTCCCGCCGCGATCGTGATAACCCCGGCCGACGGCACCAAGAGCGTCGAGACCGACGGTGTCCTCAAGGTCGCCGCGACCGGCGGCAAGCTCGTCTCGGTCGCGGTGACCGACGGCAAGGGCAAGACCGTCTCGGGCGTAGTCAGCCCCGACGGCTCCGGGTGGAAGCCCGACGCCCCGCTCGCCAACGGCGGTGCCTACACGGTGGCGGCCAAGGCCACGAACGCCGACGGCGCCGAGGTCGGCGTGCAGAGCAGGTTCAACACCAAGTCCGCCGACGACACGTTCAAGGCCGACTTCAACGTGGAGCCCGACGACACGTGGGGCGTCGGGGCGATCATCTCGCTCAAGTTCAACACACCCATCAAGGACAAGGCCGCCGTCGAGCGGAACCTCAAGGTCGTCGCCGAGCCCGCGGTCACCGGCTCGTGGTCCTGGCTCAAGGACCTCGACGGCAACGACCGGGTGGACTACCGCCCGGAGAAGTACTGGGCCAGTGGAACGAAGGTGAATCTCAAGGCCAACCTGACCGGAGTACGGGCCGCCCCCGGCGTGTACGGGGACCAGACCAAGGACATCAAGTTCACCATCGGGCGTTCGCTCGTATCGACCGCCGACCTCAAGACCAAGCACATGTCGGTCAAGCAGGACGGTGCCGAGATCAAGAACCTGCCCATCTCGGCCGGCGGCCCCAACTACCCGACCTGGGGCGGCACGATGGTCGTCCTGGACAAGGAGGACGGCATCCGGATGAACTCGGAGACCGTCGGTCTGGGCAAGGCGTACGACATGGAGAACGTACGGCACGCGGTGCACCTGACCGCGTCCGGCACCTACGCGCACGGTGCGCCGTGGAACGACGGCAAGTTCGGCGAGGTCAACGACAGCCACGGTTGTATCGGCATGGGCGCGTCGAACGCCAAGACCTTCTACGACATGGTCATCAAGGGTGACCCGGTCGAGATCGTCAACAGCACCGACAAGACTGTCAAGCCCGGCAACGGCCTGGGCGGCTGGACCGTGGAGTGGGCCACCTGGCTCAAGGGCAGCGCCCTGACCGCCGACGGCGCGGCACCCGCAGCCACGAGCTGACCGCATATACCGCGTGCGAGCGCGAGTGGGCAGCCGGACACTCGCGCGATCGAGCGGTTTGTCATGAAAAGTGAATGAATCGACTCTTTCCCGGCCACTCTCGATGCAGCAACTCCGCGTATACCGCGCTCGTCGAGCACGGCTGGAGGTCTTGAGTGAGTCGGGAAAGAGCTCTTCATCTGCGGTGGACCACCTGGGCCGTACTGCCGGCCGTACCGCTCGTGTTCGTCACCGGCTGCGGAATCTGGGACAAGGACCGGGCCGCCGAGGCCGAGTGGCCCGAACAGGCGGTTGCCCGGGTCGTGGTCGACGTGCGGCCGGATCGGCCGGTACAGCCGGGCAAACCGATCCGGGTGGACGCGCACGACGGCCGGCTGTACGCGGTACGACTGACCGGACCCGACGGCCGGGTGATTCCGGGCGGCAACGCCGCGGGCGACACGTCGTGGAGCAACTCCGAGCCGCTCGCCTACAACACGAAGTACACCCTCACCGCGTCGGCGGTCGACGCCTACGGCCTCACCGCGACCCGGACCGAGTCGTTCACGACGCTGTCGCCCGAAGCGGAGGTGCACGCCGACAAGGTGCTGCCCGAGCCGGGTTCGACGGTCGGGGTGGGGATGCCGATCACCGTCGGGTTCGACCGGCCGATCACCGATCCCGGCCGGCGGGCGGCCGTGGAGAAACGGCTCGCGGTGGCGTCCTCCGTGCCGATCGAGGGCGCGTGGGGCTGGGTCGACGACAGCACCGTGCGCTTTCGGCCCAAGGACTACTGGCCCGTCGGTACGAGGCTTTCGGTGGTCACGAGCCTGATCGGAGTCGACTTCGGTGCCGGCGTGTACGGCGGCGAGGGCAAACCGCTGGCCTTCCAGGTCGGCGACGCGGTGGTGGCGACGGTGGACGCCAAGGCGCACCAGATGACCGTGAGCCGCAACGGGCAACCCCTCAAGACGCTGCCCGTGACCGCGGGCAAGGCCGGATTCGAGACCCGCTCCGGGACCAAGGTCGTCCTCGGCAAGGAAGCGCACGTGCTGATGGACGGCACGACCGTGGGCATCGCGGCGGACAGCAGCGACGGCTATCGCCTGGACGTGTACTGGGCGACCCGGGTCACCTGGAGCGGCGAGTTCGTACACGCGGCCCCGTGGTCGGTCGCCTCCCAGGGCAGCGCCAACGTGAGCCACGGCTGTGTGGGGATGAGCACCGAGGACGCGCACTGGTTCTACGACCAGGTCAAGCTCGGCGACCTGGTGACGGTGGTGAACACCGACAGCGGCAAGGCGATGGAACCGATCGGCAACGGCTACGGCGAATGGAACCTGGACTGGGACGACTGGGTCGGACACGGCACCACCGGCGCGGTGACCACCACCACCTTGTGAGCACACCTCCACCGAGGGCGCCGGCAACGGTGTGGCGGGACGAAGCGAAGGGCCCCACCCGGGGCGGATTCCAGGGGTCGTCGCAACACATGATCACTGATGTGTCGTGGCGAGCAGTTTATGCAGGCGCTCGGCTGGGGTTTCCCAGTCGAGCGTTTTGCGTGGGCGGCCGTTGAGTTCGGCGGCGACGGCGTCCAGGCGTTCGCGGGTATGGACGGACAGGTCTGTGCCTTTGGGGAAGTACTGCCGGATCAGGCCGTTCGTGTTTTCGTTGGAGCCGCGTTGCCATGGGCTGGCGGGGTCGCAGAAGTAGACCGGGACGTCGGTGACGACGGTGAAGGCGTGGTGGGAGGC
>NZ_WWJX01001389.1 GCF_009865215.1 Streptomyces sp. SID3343
GTGTACGCGATCGGCTCGCGCGGGCGCGGCGGCGCGACGCCGGTCCGGCTGACCCTGGCGGGCGTCGCGGTGGGCGCCGTGCTCGGCGGGGTCTCCTCGGGCATCACCCTGCTGGATCCGACCACGTTCGACCGGATGCGTTTTTGGGCGGCGGGCTCGATCGCCGGCCGGCAGTGGGACGGCCTGGAGCAGGTCGCGCCGTTTCTGCTGCTCGGACTGCTGGTGGCCGCGACCTTGCCGCGCGCGCTCAACGCGGTGGCCCTGGGCGGCGACACCGCTCGCGCGCTCGGGGTGGACGTCAACCGCACGCGGGTGCTCTCGGTGATCGCGATCACGCTGCTGTGCGGGGGTGCGACGGCGGTCGCCGGGCCGATCGGTTTCGTGGGGCTGATGGTGCCGCACGTGGCGCGCTGGATCGTCGGCCCGGACCAACGCTGGATCCTGCCGTACACCCTCGTCCTGGCCCCGATCCTGCTGCTCGTCGCCGACATCCTGGGCCGTCTGGTGGTTCGGCCGGGAGAGCTCCAGGTCGGCATCGTGACGGCGTTCGTGGGCGTGCCCGTGCTGATCGTGCTGGTTCGCCGGCAGAAGGCGAGTGGACTGTGAAGACGGCCCCGACGCCGGCCCCGCCGGACTCCGCCGACGGCCGGGCGGCGGACACGACCGCCCCGCGTGCCGCACGGCGCGTCCCGGTCGACTTCGGTCGGAAGGTAGGCGTGGTCCGGGTCGCCGGCGGGCGATGCTCGCTGCGCGTGGATGTGCGGGCCGCGCTCGTGTGTCTACTCCTGCTCGCGGTGAGCGCGGGCGTGGGGATCCTGGCCCTGGGCACCGGCGAGTACGAACTCTCGCCGGCGCAGGTGACCGAGGCACTGTTCGCCGACGTGCCCGCGAAGGTGCACATGGTCGTGATCGAGTGGCGGCTGCCCCGAGTGCTGCTGGCGCTGCTCGCGGGTGCCGCGCTCGGGGTCAGCGGCGCCATCTTCCAGTCGCTGACCCGCAATCCGCTCGGCAGCCCGGACGTCATCGGCTTCGACACGGGCGCCAACACCGGGGCACTCGTGGTGATCATGCTCGTGCACGGCGGCTACTACCAGGTCGCGGCGGGCGCGCTGGTGGGCGGCGTGGCGACGGCGGCGATCGTGTACCTGCTGGCCTACCGGCAGGGTGTGCAGGGCTTTCGGCTGATCATCGTCGGGATCGGCATCAGCGCGTTGCTCGCCTCGGTGAACACGTGGATGACGGTCAAGGCCGACCTGGAGACCGCGATGGCGGCGGCGGTGTGGGGCGCCGGGTCGCTCAACGGCCTCGGCTGGGAGCAGGTCGCTCCGGTGACGGTCGTGTTCGCGATCCTGCTGCCGATCGCCGTGCTCCTGGGCCGGCGGATGCGGATTCTGGAAATGGGCGACGACGCCGCCCGGGCCCTCGGCGTGCGCACCGAGCCGACCCGGATCGCCTTGGTGGTCGTCGGCGTCGCGCTGACCGCCATGGTCACCGCCGCGGCCGGACCGATCTCGTTCGTCGCGCTGGCCGCGCCGCAACTGGCCCGCCGGATCGCCCGTAGCCCGGGCGTGGCGGTGCTGCCGTCGGCCGCGATGGGCGCGGCGCTGCTGACGACCGGCGACTGGCTCGCCCAGCGCCTGTTCGCGCCGACCCAACTGCCGGTCGGCGTGGTGACGGTCAGCATCGGGGGCGCCTACCTGATTTGGCTGCTGCTGGGCGAGGCGAGGCGGCAGTGACGTCGTGGACGGCACGGCCGCCCAAAGAACACCCCTACCGGTCCGAGCCGGACCTGTACAGAACGGACTCCACCCCGATGACGAGCACCGAAGCCCGCCCCGCGGCACAAGCCGGCGCCACCACGTCGCGCCTGTGGGCAGAGGGCCTGACGATCGGCTACGACGCGCGTGTGGTGGCCCGGGACCTCGCCGTCCGGATCCCGGACGGGGCCGTCACCGCGATCATCGGCCCGAACGCGTGCGGCAAGTCCACGCTGCTGCGCGCGCTGTCGCGCCTGCTCAAGCCGGCGGCCGGAGCGGTGTACCTGGACGGTCGGACAATCTCGTCCTACCCGGCGAAGGAAGTGGCCCGCCGGCTCGGCCTGCTCCCGCAGACCTCCATCGCCCCGGACGGGATCACCGTGGCCGACCTGGTCGCCCGCGGCCGCTATCCGCACCAAAAGCTGCTTCGCCAGTGGTCCGACGAGGACGAGGCCGCGGTGTCGAGCGCCTTGGCCGCGACCGGCACCACCGACCTGTCGCCCCGCCTGGTCGACGAACTCTCGGGCGGCCAACGGCAACGCGTGTGGGTGGCCATGGTCCTGGCGCAACAGAGCCCCCTGTTGCTGCTCGACGAACCCACCACGTTCCTCGACATCGCACATCAGATCGAGCTGCTCGAACTCCTCCGCGACCTCAACGAGCGTGACGGCTACACCCTGGTCGCGGTCCTGCACGACCTCAACCACGCGTGTCGCTACGCCGATCACGTCATCGCGATGCGCGACGGCACGGTGATCGCCACCGGCCCGCCCCGCGAGGTGGTCACGGCCGACCTGGTCGAGAACGTCTTCGGCCTGCCCTGCCGGGTGATCGACGATCCGGTCTCGGGCATGCCGCTGGTCATCCCGCTCGGCCGCCGGCGCGGACACCACACGGCCGGCGAGACCTTCGAGCGTTGATCCCGCCGTCGGTCGGTCCCTCATTGCGTGCCCATGCCCGGGTGCCCGCCGCCCGCTTCGAACGCGTGGACGGGCGCGGCGGGTGGGTCACGGGCCCGCGGCCCAGTCGATCGCGCGGCCCGGGGACTCCTCGAAGACCAGCCAGGTGCGGGTGGACAGCACGTTCGGGATGCTCTGGATCTGTTCCAGGACCACTTCGCGCAGGGCGGTGTTGTCGGGGGTGCGGACCAGGGCCAGTACGTCGTAGTCGCCGCCGACCAGGGCGAAGTGCTCGATGTAGGAGATCTGTCGAAGGCGCTCGCAGACGCCGCGCCACGCGTTCTGCCGCAGGGTCACGGTGACGTACGCACTGGTGCCCAGCCCCACCCGGGCGGGGTTCAGGCGCGCGGTGAACCCCGAGATGGTGCCGTCGTCCACCATCCGACCGACCCGCGCGTACGCGTTGGCCCGGGATATGTGGACCCGTTCGGCGAGCGCGCGGACCGAGATCCGACCGTCGTCCACGAGCGCGGCGACGATGGCCCGGTCGGTCTTGTCGAGAGGGGTGACCAAACGTCCCGGCTCCGCGCTTGTCGATGCCTCTTCGGGCGACATATGGCTCTCCTTCTGGGCGGGATTCGGCACTCTATCGCGGGATTTCGCAAACCCTTGATCACATATGGACGCCCGAGGACGATTCCCTTGTCAATCGTCCAACGAAAGCGAGCGTCCTTCGATGTCCGCGAAGATCCTGCGCCAGACCGTGCAGAGTTTCCTTCCCTCGCTCGCGCCCGTGCGCTTCGTGGCCGAGGACGGTACCGCCGTGAAGCCGCCGGTCGATTACCGCGAGCCGGCCGACGAAGTGCTGCGCGAGGCGTATCGGCTGATGGTGCTGGGGCGTCGGTTCGACACCCAGGCCACCGCCCTGACCAAGCAGGGCCGGCTCGCCGTGTACCCCTCCAGCCGCGGCCAGGAGGCGTGCCAGATCGCCGGCGTGCTCGCGCTGCGCGAGGACGACTGGCTGTTCCCGACCTACCGCGATTCGGTGGCCCTGGTCTCGCGGGGCGTGGACCCGGTCGAGGTGCTGACCCTGCTGCGCGGGGACTGGCACTGCGGTTACGACCCGGTGGCCACCCGGGTGGCGCCGCAGTGCACGCCGCTGGCCACCCAGGTCCTGCACGCCACCGGCATGGCCGAGGCGATGCGGCGCAAGGGCGAGGACGGTGTGGCGATGGCGTTCGTCGGCGACGGCGGGACCAGCGAGGGCGACTTCCACGAGGCGCTCAACTTCGCGGCGGTGTTCCGGGCGCCGGTGGTGTTCTTCGTACAGAACAACAAGTACGCGATCTCGGTACCGCTGGCCCGGCAGAGTGCGGCGCCCGCGCTGGCGTACAAGGGCGTCGGATACGGCGTGCGGTCCGAGCAGGTGGACGGCAACGATCTGGTGGCGGTGCTGTCCGTGCTGACGGCCGCGGTCGAGCACGCGCGCGCCGGCAACGGCCCGTTCCTGGTGGAGGCGCACACCTACCGGATGGACGCGCACACCAACGCCGACGACGCGACGCGCTACCGCGACGACGCCGAGGTGGAGGGGTGGCGCGCGGCCGATCCGCTGGCCCGCCTGGAGACCTGGTTGCGGGCACGCGGCGTCCTCACCGATGACGACGTGGCCGCCGACGTGGCCGCCGCCGAGGAGTTCGCCGCACAACTGCGGACGCGGATGAACACCGACGTCGAGGTGGATCCGCTGGAGTTGTTCGATCACGTCTTCGCCGAGCCCACCCCGCAGTTGCGCGAGCAACGCGCGCTGCTGGTGGCCGAGTCGACTGCCCAGGAGGACTGAGATGGCGACCGTGACGATGGCGCACGCGCTGAACACCGCGCTGCGCGACGCGCTCGAAACGGACGAGCGGGTGCTGGTGTTCGGCGAGGACGTCGGCCCCCTGGGCGGCGTCTTTCGGATCACCGACGGGTTGACCCGGGACTTTGGCGAGGACCGCTGCTTCGACACCCCGCTCGCCGAGGCCGGCATCGTCGGCCTGGCGGTCGGGATGGCGATGGGCGGCTTCCGGCCGGTGGTGGAGATGCAGTTCGACGCGTTCGCCTACCCGGCGTTCGAGCAGATCGCCTCGCACGTGGCGAAACTGCGCAACCGCAC
>NZ_WWJX01001390.1 GCF_009865215.1 Streptomyces sp. SID3343
GCGGTCGCTGCGATGTCGAACTGGCCCGCCTCCAAGCGCTGTACGACCGCGGCCGGGACCTGCCCACCGAATCCCGCCGCCCGCCGGCCGCCGGCAAGCGCGGCACGGCCGAACCGGCCGCTCCCCCGGCCCCGGCCCCCGCCGCCGCCGAGAACCGGCCGAAGCCGTCCGTGTTGTGCCCGCTCCCGCACCCCAGCGCCGACGGGGGACCGTTGCGCGTGACCTACGCCCACCGGGGCAACCACGCCGACATGGTCCACCACGGCGCGCGCATCTGGGAGATCGAGTGGGAAGACCCGGACGGCATCCTGACCAGCCCGTGCGCCGCCCACGAGCCCTGCCTGGAACACCACCTGAGCTTCACCACGCCCAAGGGCCTGACCGCGCACGTCAACGCGTGCCCACTCCCCCGCATCGACGCGGCAAACGGATCGGCGGCCTGAGCGCCCCGAAGGCGAGCTAACCCGGGTGTCGGCGGCCTCGCGCCAGGATCAGCGCGGGGTCACGCAACGCTTCCAGGTCGGTGGTCGGGTCGCCGCGGACGACGAGCAGGTCGGCGGCCAGGCCCGAGGCGAGGCGGCCCGTTTCGTCGCTCAGGCCGAGGGCCGCGGCCGATCGGGTCGTGGCCATCTCGACGATCTGCTCCGGGGGGAAGCCCAGGTGCTCGTACAGCCCGAGGGCGCCCACGAAGTCACCGAAGGCGGAGAACGGCAGACCCGCGTCCGTGCCGGTGACCAGCCGCACGCCCAGTGCGTCCATCCAGCGCAACCGGGCGAAGGAGCGCTCGGCCCGCTCGGGACCCAGCCGTTCGATGAACGCGCGCCAGTTCGGCGACATCGCCGAGCACACGTGAATGCCCTGCTCGACGATCCGCACGGCGACGTCCTCGCGTTCGTCCGGGGCGCCGTCGGTGAGCCAGGTGCAGTGCTCCAGCGAATCGACGCCGGCGTCCACCGCCGACACGATCGACGCGGTCCCGTGCGCGTGCGCGGCCACTCGCAGACCGGCCTCGTGGGCTTCGGCCACGACGACGCGCAGATGTTCCGTGTCGAACTGCGACTCCCACATGGCCGCGCCGCCCGGGGTCATCTGACCGCCGCTCGCCATCACCTTGATCAGGTCGGCGCCCGCGGCGACGTTGCGCCGGATCCGCTCCCGGATCGCCGCCGTGCCGTCCACCTCGCCGCCGAGGAACCAGCAATGGCCGCCGGGCGGGGTGAGCGGCGCGGTCGCCGCGAGGATGCGCGGACCCGGCAGGCCGCCCGCGGCGATCGTGTCGCGCAGACCTACCGAGAGCGCACCGCGGTCGCCGAGGTCACGGGCGGTGGTGACGCCGCCGTCGAGCAACTGTCGGGCGCGCTCGGCCATACCGAGCGCGAGTGCGGCGTCGTCGGTGGCGCCGAGCGTGCCGACCGGGTCGGGCCCGGCGTCGAAGGCCAGATGGACATGGCAGTTGATCAGGCCCGGCAACACGGTCGCGCCGGGATGGTCGCTGCGTTCCACGTCCGGGCCTGCCAGTGTCTCCACCACGCCGCGCGGGCCCACCGCGACGATCACGCCCGCGTCGATCAGGACCGCGCCGTCCTTGATACGCGCCCCTGCCGGTCCTTCCAGTACCTGATCGGCCGTGATCAGCAACGCCATGCGTGTCCACTCCCTCGCGTCGGCTCACCCGCCACCCTGGCACGACGCGGCCCGTCCCACCGGCGATTGCGCCGCTGCCCCCGCCCACGGGGCCGGAGCGGCGGCGCGCCGCTCCGGATCCGGGATCCCTACCAAGGGTGGCGAGCGCTACAGCCTGCGCAGGGCGGGCAGCAGTTTCGCCTCCGCCCAGTCGAGGAAGGCGTGTTGACTGTCGCCGCCGACCTGGACCAGGGCGACCTCGGTGAAGCCCGCGTCCACGTAGGGGCGTACCGCCTCGACGAACGCGTCCACGTCGTCGCCGCACGGGATCGACTCGGCGACGTCCTCCGGACGGACGAACTGCGTCGCGCCCGCGAAGCCTGCCGTACCCGGGAGCTCGGAGTTGACCTTCCAACCGCCGCCGAACCAGCGGAACTGGTCGTGCGCGCGGGTGATCGCCGCGTCCCGGTCGGTGTCGTAGCAGACCGGCAACTGGCCGACCCGCGGCTTGCCCGCGCCGCCGTACCGGTCGAAGTCGGCGAGCAGCTCGCTCTTGGGTTCGGTCGCGATCACCAAGTCGGCGAGCCGGCCGGCGATTTCGCAGCTCTGCGCCCCCGACACCGCGATGCCGATCGGCGGCGGTTCGGCGGGCAGGTCCCACAGTTTCGCGGACTCGACGTCGAAGTGGGTGCCGTGGTGGTTGACGTAGCCGCCGGCGAACAGCGCGTGGATGATCTCGACGGCTTCGCCGAGCATCTCGTGCCGTACGTCGGCCACCGGCCAGCCGCCGCCCACGACATGCTCGTTGAGGTTCTCGCCCGCGCCGAGACCGAGCCGAAACCGCCCCTGCGACAGCAGTTGCACGGTCGCGGCCTTTTGCGCCACGACGGCCGGGTGGTAGCGGACCGTCGGGCACGTCACATAGGTCATGAGCGGGATCCTGGACGTGGCCTGCGCCGCCGCGCCCAGGACGCTCCACGCGTACGGAGCGTGGCCCTGTGCGTCCAGCCAGGGCGAGTAGTGGTCCGATGTCACGGAGAAGTCGAAGCCGACCCGCTCCGCGTGGACGACGTGCTCCACCAGTTCCCTGGGCCCGGCCTGCTCGGTCATCATCGTGTAGCCGATTTTCACCATGCCGCGCCGGTGCCCACACCTACGCCGCGAAAACGGAGCCCTCACGGGCGAGACCCGGGCGGACGAGGCCCGGTCCGGTCCTGTGGCGCGCTATGTCGTGGGCGCCTCGGTCACGGTCGGCGCGGCGGTGCTCGGGAGCAGCGCCGCGCAGACCTCGAGCGCGTCGGCGACCTTGGGATCGGAGCGGTCGAGCGCCGCGGCCCCGCCGGCGGGGAGTTCGACCCGGTGGTCCGCAAGGCAGCTCGTGAACGCCTGATCCGCGGACTTTCCCGGCGGGCGGCCCCCACCGGAGTTGCCCTGGCCGCGCTGCGGGCGCCGGCTCGCGCACGCCGTCTCGGCCTTTTGGTAGGCCGGGTCGGTCGAGCGCGGGTCGGGCCGGCCGGTCGGGAAGTCG
>NZ_WWJX01001391.1 GCF_009865215.1 Streptomyces sp. SID3343
CCGGGCCCGTCCCGCGGCGCAGGTGGCGGTTCGCACCCGTGACGCGCGTGGCGGAGGCGGGCCCGCGACCGGGACGTGCGGTATGACGGAGGCATGGACGATCTGGACATTGTGGTCATCGGCGCCGGGGCGGCCGGAATGTCCTTGGTCCGTTGCCTGGTGGCGAGGCCGGGGCCGTTCGGGGTGACGCCCACCGTGGCATTGGTGCAGCCGGTTGCGGCCTCGGCCGCGACGGAGCGCACCTGGTGCTATTGGGACACGTGCCAGGGGGCGTTGGATCGCACGGTCAGCGCGGGATGGGACCGGCTCCGCGTGCGGGACGCGGATTCGCGCAGCGTCACCGGGCGGCTGCCGGGCATGCGCTACAAGATGATCCGGTCCGTCGACTTCGAGGCGCACGTGGCACGGGAACTGGCCGCCGTGCCCCAGGTGCGGCGCATCGGGGCCACCGTCGAGGAAGTCCGGCAGCACGCGACAGGCGCGCACGTACTCGCGCGAGACGCCGACGGGGACCCGGTGCGCCTGCGGGCGCGGTGGGTCTTCGATTCGCGTCCTCCCCGCCGGCTGCCGCCCGCGCGCACCACCCTCCTCCAGCACTTCAGGGGATGGTTCGTGCGCACCGAACGAGACACGTTCGACCCGTCGACGGCCGACCTGATGGACTTCCGCACGCCGCAACCGCGCCGCGGCGTGTCCTTCGGTTACGTGCTCCCGCTGAGTCGCCGCGAAGCCCTGGTCGAATACACGGAATTCTCCAGCCGGCCGTCGACGACGCGGGAGTACGAATCCGTGCTGTCGCACTACACCGAACAGGTGCTGCGCCTGGGCGTGTTCACGGTGCTCCGCGCCGAACAGGGCGTCATCCCGATGACCGACGCGGTCTTCGACCGCAGGGCAGGCCCGTCGATGTTTCGGATCGGCACCGCCGGCGGCGCCACCCGGCCGGCCACCGGCTACACGTTCGCGACCATCCAGCGGCAGAGCGTCGACATCGCCCGGAGCTACCGGGCGGGACGCACACCGCTGCCGCCGTCACCGCATCGTGCGCGGCATCTCGCGATGGACGCGATCATGCTGCGTGCCCTCGCGAGCGGTCGAGTCGACGGCGTCGAATTCTTCACGAGGCTCTTCCGGCGCAACGCCTTCGATCGGGTGATCCGCTTCCTCGACGGACGATCCCGACTCGGGGAGGACCTGGCCCTGGGCCTGAGCACCCCGATCCTGCCCATGCTGCGCTGCGCCCTGGAAGTACCGCTGCTCGCGCGCAACCACGAGGACGGCGACCGATGACCCCACCACCGGGCCGCGATCGCCGCGCCCGCATGCTGCCCGCCCCCTCCGGCACCCCCACGCCCGCCGGAACAGCCCCGCACGCCGTCGTCGTCGGTGGCGGCATCGCGGGCCTGGCCGCCGCCACCGCGCTGGCCGAACGCGGGGTACGCGTCACCGTCCTGGAGCGCCGGCCGATGCTCGGCGGCCGTCTCGCCGGCTGGCCCGTCGACCTGCGAGACGGCACCCGAGTGACGATGAGCCGAGGCTTCCACGCGTTCTTTCGCCAGTACTACAACCTGCGCGCCCTGCTGCGCCGCACCGATCCCGACCTGGGACGCCTCACCGCGTTGCCCGACTACCCCCTGCGGCACAGCGCCGGGTACCGGGACGGATTCGCCCGGGTCCCGCGCACCCCACCGTGGAACGTGCTCGGCTTCGTCGCGCGCAGCCCCTCGTTCGGCGTGCGCGATCTGCTCGCCATGGACGCGCGAGCCGCCCTGCCGCTGCTGGACGTGCGCGTACCGGACGTGTACGAGCGGCTCGACGAGGTCGGCGCGGCCGACTTCCTCGCCGCCATCCGATTTCCCCCGGCCGCGGCGCACCTGGCGTTCGAGGTCTTCTCCCGCAGCTTCTTCGTCGATCCCGCCCGACTGTCCGCGGCCGAACTCGCCTTGATGTTCCACATCTACTTCCTCGGATCCGCCGAAGGACTGCTTTTCGACGTCCCCAACCAGCCCTTCCCGACCGCGCTGTGGGATCCGCTGGCCCACTACCTGCGCGACCGCGGCGTCGACGTGCGCACCGACGCCGTGGTCGAGGCGATCCAACCCGCTTCGCCGCACCGCCACCGAGTCGCCACCGCCGGCCCGGAACTCGTGTGCGACGCAGTGGTGTTGGCCCTGGACACGCACGGCCTGCGCGACCTGGTCGCCGCCTCCCCGCAGGTCGGTGACCACGACTGGCGCACGCGAGTCGCGGCGCTGCGCACGGCCCCACCGTTCGTGGTCTCGCGACTGTGGCTGGACCGCCGGGTGCGCTCGGAGCGACCCGGCTTCCTGGGCACGAGCGGCTACGGCCCGTTGGACAACGTCAGCGTCCTGGAACGATGGGAGGACGAGGCAGCCCGATGGGCGCGGCGTACGGGCGGCTCGGTGATCGAACTGCACGCCTACGCCGTGCCCGAGGGAGCCGATCGCACCGCCGTACAGGACCACCTGCTTGCCCAACTGCGGCGCCTGTACCCGGAGATCGAGCACGCGCGCGTGCTCGACGCCCGACACGAGTGGCACGCCGACTGCCCGCTGTTCGCCGTCGGCGGCCATCGCCATCGGCCCACGGTGCACACCCCGCACCCCACCCTGATGCTCGCCGGCGACCTGGTGCGCACCGATTTGCCGGTCGCCCTGATGGAACGAGCCGCGACCACGGGATTCCTCGCCGCAAACGCGCTGCTGCGCCGCTGGGGCATCCGAGGGCACGCGCTGTGGACGGTGCCGCGAGCCGGACGCTCACGGACGCTGCGCGCGTTGGCCCGCCGATGGTGAGCGGCGAGCCCGCGCGGCGGCCGCGGCGGCGCTCGGCCGTACCGCGAGG
>NZ_WWJX01001392.1 GCF_009865215.1 Streptomyces sp. SID3343
GCGGTCACGACCGTCGTCACGTGCACGCCCGACGCGGCGGCCCGGGCACTCGCCAGCGCGAGCGCTCGCAGGCAGCCCGGGAGTTCGTCCTCCTCGTCGCGGGCGGGCACCACCACGGCCACCAGCCGCACCCGACGCTCGCTCATCGGACGCCCGCTCACCGGACGGGCGTTCGCCGGATGGGCGCTTCCCGTACGGGCGCCTCCGGTACCTGCGCCTCCCGGGCGGGCGCCTCCGGTACGGGCGCTCAACGCAATCCCTCGTACGCGGCCGGCGAGAGGTCGGCGGCGGAGACCGCGCCGGTTTGCCCCCGCGTGTCGATCAGCACGTCGAGGAGGAAATCGGGTTCCCGGTGTTCGACCACGCGTACGAGGTCGGGCATCGCGCCCACCGCCTCGTGCACGTGCTCGGCCGAACCCACGTGGCCGGGCGCCGGCGGTCGCCAGTGCACCGCGACCACGGTGCCGCCCGGCGCGAGGCAGGCCCGGGCCCGAGCCAGAACCACGTCGAGCGTGGGCGGATCGAAGTAGTACAGGAACTCCGACAGCACCACGAGGTCGAACCCGGCGGGCCGGTCCGGCCACTCCTGGGGAAGTACCCGGCGTTCGACTCGCACGTGCGAAACGTCGGCGGTACGCCCGCGGGCCTCGGTGACCGCCACGTCGGAGAGGTCGCACGCCAGAAGGCGATCGCAGCGATCGGCGAGCAGGCGGGTGAGGACACCCACCGAGCACGCCGGTTCGAAGGCGTCGCGGTAGCGCGCTCGGGGCAGCGACGCGACGGTGAGTGCGTACTTGCGCCGGTCGTAGGCGCGTTCCGCGAGCCTCCACGGGTCCGCGGCGGCCCCGTACATCGCGTCGAACCCGCTTTGCGACGGGAGGGGGGCCGTCACCGGAACACCACCTCGTAGGGACGGAGGAAGTGTTCGATCTCCTCGGGAGGCAGGATCACCCGATCGTCCCGCCCCGGGGCATGCGGCCGAACCTGGGTTTCGAAGCACGCGATCGCGTCGCGTTTGCGCCGTCGCCGCTCGGGCGTCAGGTCCAC
Organism: Streptomyces sp. SID3343; assembly: GCF_009865215.1. GTDB lineage: Bacteria > Actinomycetota > Actinomycetes > Streptomycetales > Streptomycetaceae > Embleya. The sequence goes on from NZ_WWJX01001392.1 coordinate 1,048, forward strand.
CCGGACCGCGCGCTTCCACGGGACCCGGGGATCGTCGGGACGGGCCCAGTGCCACATCCACACGGGGTACTCGACGTAGCGCACGTCGGCCGACGCACACGCCGACGCCGCGGCGCGCCCCGCGGCCTCGTGGTCGCCGTGCACGTCGCCCGACCACGGAGCGGCGCACGCCCCGAAGCCGGCCACGAGCGCGGAGAGCTCGGCCACCGCGCTCGCCTCGTGCTCGGCTACTTCGGTGTCCGGCAGGCGCAGTCGCACGATCTCGGCGCCCGGCGGCGGCACCGGTCCGGTGTCCGTGCCGGACGAGCGCGGTGGCCCGCTCTGCGTGCCCGTCGGGCGCAGGCGCCCGTACTCCGGCTCCGGCGGACGCACCGGCCCGACTTCCGGGCTGAGTGGACGCACGCGCCCGACTTCCGGGCCGGACGGGCGCACTCGCCCGGCCTCGCGGCCCCGCGCGCTCGATCCCAGGACGGCCAACGCCCGTTCCGTCTCCCGGATCCGGCGTGCGCGCAGAACCGGGGGCGGGATCGGGCCGCCGGGATGGGACTTCTCGCCGTCGGTGAGCAGCACCACCCGAACTCGGTGCCCCGCGTCGAGATGCGCGGCAATCAGGCCGCCGGCGCCCAGGATTTCGTCGTCGGGGTGCGCCGCGACGACCACCAGACCGCCGGTGCGGGCGGGCCCGGCGGCCTCCAGCGGCTCGACGCGCGGCAGTTCGGTCAATCGGGGCCAGGCCCGCCACATCTCCTCGCGCGTACCGGGGGCCTGGATGGGATCGGCGGGCGCGATCTCGTGGGTCACGGCGTCGCCTCCGGGTGACGGGGCGTGGACAGGGCGGCGGCCCGCAGCGCGCCCAGGCGGGCCAGGTCGCGTTCGCCGTGATGCTGGCGGATGTACACCGTCAGGTCGGCGACCGCGCGGGCGTGACGGGCGTCGTGGCACAGCGGTCCGGCGCCGAGCGCGCGTCCGGCCCGGTCGACGACCTCGGCGCACGTGCGCTCCACGACGGCTCGGACTCGCAGCGCCCGCGTCTCCGCGGTGCCCGAGCGGTCCCGGGGATCGGCGTCGATCTCCGCGGCGGCCTGCGCGAGGAGGGTTTCGGAGACGGTCAGCGCGAGGTCGACGGCGCCGAGATGGGCCAGCCCGTGCGGGTCCAGACGGTCCTTCCCGGCGGCCTCGACGAGTGGGCGGGCGACCGCGCGGGCGCCGCCGAACCAACACGCCGCGACGCCGACTCCGCCGTGGTGGAAGCCCGGACGATCGAGGTAGGCGCCGACGCCGCCGACCGGTTCTGCCGCGAGTGCGTCGAGTTCGACGTCCAGGGTCTCGCTCGCGGCCATGCCGATCGCCGGCCACGAGTCGGGGAGCACCCGATACCCGGGAAGGCCGACGTCGATCTCGAACAGGCGTGGTCCGTCGGGGCCGTCCGCGGTCACCAGAGCGTGGGTGCACATGCGGGCGCCCGAACACCACCGACGGGTTCCGTGCAGTTGCCACCGCCCCCCGTCGAGGCGCTCCGCCGTGAGTTTGCTGCCGGGCGGCTCGGCCGCCCACACCCCCCATCGCGTGCCGGGCCGCGCGGGGGCGACGCCGCCGTTGATCTCGGCGACGATCGCGAGCGCGTCGG
>NZ_WWJX01001393.1 GCF_009865215.1 Streptomyces sp. SID3343
CGCGACCTCGGCGGCCTCGGCCTGGGCGGCGGTACGGCCCGCGCGGATGCCGTCCGGGCCGTAGTCGGCCTCGTCGAGGTGGGCGTTCCACACCCGTACGGCCCGAACTCCGGGCGCGCGTACGGTGACCGCGACCGCGGGCAGGTCGGGGCCGGCGGGCCGGGGGTCGGTGAGGGGGTGGCGGCTGAGCACCGCGAGCCCGGCCGGGTCCTCGAAGACCGCCCAGCCCAGCGCGTCGGCGAGGGCCTTGCCGAGCGTGCCGCCGGTGTCGGAGAGCGCGATCACGTCGAGGTTCTGCGTCACCACGAGCCGCACCAACTTGGTCACGACGCCGTCGACGTGCGTGCCGGCGTCCCACAGGTCGAGCACGGCGGTCTTGAGCGGGGCGCGGCGGGCCTTGCGCAGGACGGGCACCTGTACGGTGACCCGCGACGTACTGCCGGTGGCGGTGTCGCGGCCCTCGACGGTGAGCACGCCGGGTGCGCGGACGCCGCCGCGCGGCATCCGCGCGGTGACGGTGCCGTCGGCGGCGACGGAGAGCCACGCGTCGCCGCCGAGCGAGCGGAAGGTGACGCCCTGCCCGGACTGGGCCCCACTCGCGGCGGTCCACAGGCCCGCGACACGTACGGTCGCGGTGGTGCCGGTCCGGATCTCGGCGGTGGTGACGGTGTCGACGGCGAAGCGCGGGCGTGGCACGGCGGGGCGCTCGCGGAAGGTGAACGGGCCCGCCTGGGCGAGGATCGCGTAGCCGTCCTTGGCGAGCAGGTAGGCGGTGTAGGGGCCGCCGGTCAGGGACTGGCTGTCGATGACCACCTCGCCTTCGGTGGTGGTGACGTACTTCCAGGCGAGCGAGGAACCCACCCCCGGCTTGCGGTCGCCGTCGTAGATGCCGACCCAGTTCTTCGCGTGCGGCGCGTCGGTCGTGAAGCGAAACGTGAGCCGGTCGCCCTCCTGCGGTGTGGTGGGCCGGACGAGGACGAGCGAACTGCCTGCCATGGCGTCGATTCCTTTCGGGGCGAAACGGCGGAACGGCGGAACGGTGAAGGAGGAACGGTGTCGCGGGGTGGAGTACGGCCCCGATGGGTGGGCGTGCGGCATCCCCGAAGGAGCGGGGAAAGTTGGCTATACAACTTGCGCCAGTAGACCGGCGGCCGGTGGCCGGAACATGAACTCCCGTACGCCGGCGGGCGGGCGTTACGGGAAGACCCGGAATACCGAGCGCCCACGCGGGTCCGACCCGGGACCCACGCCTTGCGATTCACCGGCTTCGTCGCCAAACAGCGGAGAGGGCAAGGCAGTTCGCGACCCGGCGACAAACGTCACAAACCGCCGCCCGTCACCGACAACACCCGAGTCGTCTCGTCGGGCTCTCACCTGCGACAGAGGACGGCCGACTCGCTGACATCGAGGGGCAACAGGAATAAAATGGATATCCGGCTTGGCGTTTCGCACGACACGCGCCAGGCCCACCCCTCGGGGGCCGCCGAGTCCGGAAGGACCGTCGCCATGCGTAAGGTCGCCGATTGCCGGGACATGCCGAGCGAGTCCGGGTGCACGCTCACCATCGCCGGCTCCGAGGACGAGGTCGTCGTGGCCGCCGCGCAACACGCGCAGGCCGTCCACGGGCACACCGACACACCGGAGTTCCGCGAACAACTGCGCACAATGCTCAAGGACGAGGAACCAGCGAACGCACACTGACCAACCCCATCGACCGACAGCTTCGACCGACCCGGCAGGTGGTTCGGTCGTCGCAGTCGGCTGTCCGGTCGCACCGATCAACGGCGCCCGTCCCGTCGGCGGACCGCCGACGCACGACGTGCCGCAGCGCCGGACGCGGCAGCGGCGACCGTCCCGGGGGCCGGCCCGACAGTCGGCGTCGGCGTACACGCGCGGAGAACGGGCTCGGCGCGCGCCCGCCGACCCCCGCTGCGGTCGGATCCGGGTGTCGTGCGTGCGTCCGGCGGCGACGGGCGCGGGCCAAGTCCCCGGCCCGGTCGGACCGTGAGCGCCCGATTTGCTCGTGTGGCGGCGCGGACTTCACCCACTCGTGGTCCCGGTCGAACAGGCCCTTGGTCGCACGCAAGGGGACCCGCAAAGCGGGCAACACAGCACCCGTGTCCTCGGTTTCCGAAGTTCCGCGCGGGAGCCGTGACCGGAAAGCGAGTGCGTCGTTTGGTGTTGTGTGGGCTATATGGGTGGTTTGACGGATGATCAGTGGGCATTGGTCGAGCCGCTGTTGCCCGACCGCACACCCCGGCGGGGCGGGCGGTGGCGCGACCATCGGCCGATCATCGACGCGGTCGCCTACAAGTACGCGAGCAACTCACCGTGGCGGGAGGTGCCCGAGCACTTCGGGCCGTGGCAGACGGTGTTCTACCGCTACACCGTGTGGGCCCGGGACGGCACCTGGTACCGCATGCTCGCCACCCTCAGGTCACACACCCACACGGCGCACGACCTCGAATGGCTGATCCGCCTCGACGCCACCCTCGTCGCCACCCGCCGCCACGCGGCACTCACCGGCAAGACCCCACGCACGCGGGCGCAGCGGCCGCCGCGAGGTCGCGCCACGCCCCCGGCCTGAGACGCCGGCGCCGCCGGTCGAATCGGTGTCGCCTGCGCCGGCGATCCGCGT
>NZ_WWJX01000142.1 GCF_009865215.1 Streptomyces sp. SID3343
CGGGCATGAACGATGGTGTGATTCAACTCGACCGGCACAGTGAATGCCTCCGTAAGGCATCTCGCGGCTACCTCCATGCCTCACCCAGTCGGTGACCGACACGCGATGCCGCCGTTCGAGATCGTAGACAACGCGGCGCGTTGCGTCGAGCGAAAAGTGCTTCGTGCGCAACGGTCGTGCCCGGTTAGGTTCGCTCGTATGAAAGATCACCCGAAGAATCTGGACGAAGCCGACCTGTTCGACGCCCTGACCGCATGGGGGATCGATCCGGTCTCGCTGTCGTACGCTCCGGTCGGCTTCGGCGACTTTCACTGGATCGCCGCCGACGCCGAAGAGCGGCGCTGGTTCGTCACCGTGTCCGACCTGACCACGAAAGACCACGGCGACCGGCCCAACCAAGGCGAACACGGCGCGGATGCCGGCTGCCGCAACCTGACTCGGGCCATGGACACCGCGGCATGCCTGTACGAGCACAACGGGCTCGATTTCGTCGTACCACCGCTCCGCACCCTTCCTGGCGCAGGAAACGAGACGATACGCCGACTCGGGGCCGGATACGCCGTCGGCGTTTTCCCGTTCGTGGACGGCACGGCGGGGCACTTCGACCACGTACTCACGCCACACCGGCGCGGCCTCGTCCTGGACCTGCTCGCGAAGCTGCATCGGACCGCGCCACCGGCCTCGACTCCCCCACTACGCACGGAACTTGCGGCCCGAGGCAGGTTGGAGGCGATCCTTGGGGAGCCGGCCCGTGCGTGGCACGGTGGCCCGTACGCCGAACCGGCCGCAGCGCTGATGTCGGATCACGCCGAAGCCTTCCGCCGGCGACTACACGAGTTCGACCGCCGCGTCGAGGAATCGAATCGCAGACCTGCGGAAGCGGTGGTGACGCACGGCGAACCACACCCGGGCAACGTCGTGTGGCTGGACGAGCGGCCTGTGCTGGTCGACTGGGACACGGTGGGAATGGGACTGCCCGAACGGGATCTGTGGCTCGTCATCGAGGACACGGCCGACCTCGCCCGCTACGTGGACAGCGGGGGCCGGCCACCCGACCCGGCCCGACTGGCCCTGCATCGCCTCCGCTGGGACCTCGACGACGTGGCCGCCTACCTCGACCTCTTCCGATCACCCCACGCTCGCACGCCCGACACCGACTCGGCCTGGGCTGGCCTCGCCGCCACGGTGGAACGGCTCGCGGACGGCGGGGGGCCGTAGAGCGCCGAACTCGTCAGCCGGCGGTCGACGGCCCCCACCAGCCGCCGGTCGTACGCGATCAAGCGTCCAGAACCGCGAGTCGGAGTTTGTCGAGGCGATCCCGCTCCGCGATCACGTCGATCTCGGTGATCGCTTCGACCTCGGTGACCGCGTCGACCGTGATCGTGAAGGACAGCACCAGGAACAGGCGTCCTTGACGGGCCATGGCAAGGCCGGCCGTGCCGTTGACCAGGGCCGCTTCGGTGGACCTGGCCCGTCCCATGGCGGCCATGGCGCCCTTGGCCACGGTGTGGGCGCCCAGGACCACGACCGGTTCGAGGGTGGGGCCCACCGCGCGGTCGGCGCGAAGCACCACGTCCGGGTGCAGCAGGGCAACCAACGCCTGGAAGTCCCCGCCCCGGGTGGCGGCCAGGAAGGCGTCGACGACTCGACGTTGGCGTGGCAGGTCGGGGTCCGGTACCACCGCCTCCCCCTTGACCCGACGCCGGGCGCGACTCGCGAGTTGCCTCGCCGCGGCCGGGGAACGCTCCAGCATCGGGCCCAACTCGTCGAACGGTACGGCGAACATGTCGTGCAGCACGAAAGCCAACCGCTCGGCCGGCGCCAGCGTGTCGAGCACCACGAGCAGCGCCAATCCGACCGAGTCGCCTAGCAGCGCCTCCTCCTCGGGATCGTTCCCGTCCTCGCGATCGACGACCGGCTGATAGGCCGGCGCGTCCAAGGTGTCCTCGCGTCGCGACTGGCGCGAGCGCAGCAGGTTCAGACACACCCGTGAGACCACCGTGGTCAACCACCCGCCGAGATTCTCGACTTCGTCGACGTCGGCACGGCTGAGGCGCAGCCAGGTTTCCTGTACGGCGTCGTCGGCCTCACTCGCCGAGCCGAGCATCCGATAGGCCACCGCTCGCAAACGGGTCCGATCTTCCTCGAAACGCTGTGCAAGCCGGGCCTGGTCGTCCATCGGTCACATTCCTCACGTGGGGGGTGTCGGTGTCGTAGGCAACGTAGCCTTCCGAAACTGGGCTGATGTGACCAGGGACGAACACCGGGGGGCGGCTCCGGGTTCCGGCGCCCGGTCGGGCAGCCGGTCGTGCGCCTGGTCGGGCAGCCTGTCGTGCACCCGGTCGGGCACCCGGTCCGGGCAGACGGTGATGTTGTCGTGACGTCGTCGGTCCTGCGCCGCCGGCGGTACGCGGGCCGACCCACGCGGGCCGACCTACGCGCGTGGCCCTCTTCACCACCATCGGACCGACCGTTTCCCCGACCGTACGTCGCCCCCGGAAAGGGGTTGGGCATCGGCGCGGGGCGGCGCTCGGTCAGGTCGGCGTGGGCGGGGTGGTGTCGTCCCGGTGGGATGCGCCGCGGTCGGATGCGCCGCGGCCGGGAAGTTGGGCGAGGAGGCCGTCGAGGATCACGCGCAGTTTCCACGCCGCCCTGGCGTCCTGGTCGCCGCCGGTGAGCCTCGGTGACAGCGCTCGCAGGGTGGGGTATTGCTCGGCGGGCAAGGCCCGGAACGTGGCGTCGAGTCGGGCGGTGAACGTCTCGGGCCCGGTGGTGTCGGCGCCGGGCCCGGTGGTGTCGGCACCGGGCCGGTCGGCTGCGGCAGCCTGCGGGAGCCGGGGGGCGCCGGCATTCTCCAGGGCGGTCGAGTACATGTACTGGCCGAGCAGGTCGATGGCCCACGAGCACGCGTCGTCGTCGAGGCCGCCCGTCCGAAGCAGGCGCGCCAACTCCTCGGTCAAGCGCAGGCTGTGCGGACCGGGGAGGGCGTCCCGCAGGCCGACCGAGGCGATGTCGTTGTGGCCGGCCAAGGCGGTGACGATGCGGCCGACGAGCAGTTCGAGGCGGATACGCCAGTCGCCGGCGTTCTCGTCGGGCACGACCACGTCGGCGACCGCGTGGTCGAGGACGAGCGCCATCAGCTCGTGCCGGTCGCGGACGTAGACGTAGAGCGACGCCGGACCGGTTTCGAGGGCCTGGGCAACCCGGCGCAAGCTCACCGCTTCGCAACCGAGTTCGTCGACCAGCGCCAGGGTGGCCACCAGGACGGCGTCCAGGCCGAGCATGGATTTCGAGGGGCGAGAACGCGATCGGGCCTGCGGCATGTCGCCAACCCTACCTTGACGAATGCCGTTCGTTAAGGTCATGCTGCTTAACGAACAGCGTTTGTTAAGCCTATTCAAGCCTGGTTGGGAGACCCCGTGACCATTCCCGCGTCGACCTCGGCCGCCCGCGCGGCAGCGCCGGCCGCCCATCCCCTTCGGTGGCGGATCCTGATCGTGGTGCTGCTCGCCCAAGCCCTGGACCTGCTGGACGCGACCGTGATGAACGTGGCCGCGCCGTCGGTCCGCGCCGGGCTGGGCGGCGGGGCGACGGTCATGCAGTGGCTCACCGCCGGATACACCCTCGCCTTCGGCGTCCTGCTGATCGTCGGCGGTCGGCTGGGTGATCGTTGGGGCCGGCGGCGGCTGTTCGTTTTGGGTGCCGCCGGCTTCACGGTGGCCTCCGCCGTGTGCGCGGCGGCGCCTACACCGGCCGTGCTGGTCGCGGCTCGGGTGGCGCAGGGCGCCCTCGGCGCGCTGATGATCCCGCAGGGGTTCGGCATCCTGAGTTCGGTGTTCGACGAACGCGAACGCGGCCGCGCATTCGCAACCTTCGGACCGGTGATGGCGCTCGCCGGGGTCGGCGGCCCCGTACTCGCGGGCGGCCTCATCGCCCTCGACCCCGCCGGACTCGACTGGCGGCTGATCTTCCTGGTCAACCTCCCACTCGGCGCACTGACCGTGGTCGGGGCGCTGCGGTGGATGCCCGCCGACCCGGGCGACCCGCTCGTACGGATCGACCCGCTGGGTGCCGCGCTGGTCGCGACGGGATCCGCGCTCGTCGTCCATCCGCTGATCCAGGGCCGGGAGGCGGGTTGGCCATGGTGGACGTTCGCGGAGATCGCCGCCGGCATCGTGGCCTTCGCCGCCTTCGGGCGACGTCAACGCACGAGCCGCTCGCCGGTTCTGGTACCGAGCCTGCTGCGCAAACCCGCGTTCGTCGGCGGCCTCGCGGTCACCGCCGCGTTCTTCACCGGCCTCGGCGGACTGTTGCTCGTCCTCTCCCTCCACCTCCAACTCGACCTCGGCCGGTCCGCGTGGGGAACCGCGCTCTCCCTGTCGCCGCTCGCCGCGGGCATCGGGCTCGCCTCACTGGTCGCCCCGTCGGCATCCGCCCGGCTCGGCCGCTCGCTCCTGCACGTGGGGTTGGGCGTCGAGGCGCTCGGTACGCTCGCCCTCGCCGTTGTCGCCGCGTCGGGATCGCCGGCCTGGACACTGTCGATACCCATCCTGGTCGTGGGCCTGGGCGTCGGACTGGTGTCCGGCACGCTGGTCCGGTCGATCCTGGCAGCGGCCGAACCCGCCGAGATGGGCAGTGCGTCGGGCGCCCTCAACGCACTCCAGCAACTTTCCACGGCCTTGGGCGTCGCGCTGCTCGGCACCGTGTACTTCTCCGCCCACGACCCCGGCTCCGCCGACCCTGGAACAGGCGGCCTGATCATCGGCGCGCTCGCGGTCACCGCGACCTGCCTGATCGGCGCAGCCCTGGTACTCCTGCTGCCTCGGGCCCGTACCTCGTAGACACACCGCGGACCGGGACGCACCTCGTCGACGGATCACGAACCGGGACGCACTGCATCGAGTCGACCACGAACCGGAACGCACTGCATCGAGCCGACCACGAACCGGAACGCACTGCATCGAGCCGACCACGGGTCGGGACGCACTGCATCGAGCCGACGGACCCCGGGCCGAGTCGCGTCCCGACCGGGTCGGGCCGCACTCGATCCACGCCCCTCGAGTGGCCGGCATCGCATCGCTCCACAACTGCGCACCCACAAGCCACGACCCATATATCCGTAACCCCAACCCGAACCACCACGTGAGGACTGCCGTCATGAGCAACGTGATCGTCTTCGGAGCCAATGGCCGTAGCGGACGTCTCATCGTCCGTGAAGCCCTGAACCTGGGGCACGACGTCACCGCCGCGGTACGCGAACCCGCCCGGTGGCAGCCCCCGACCGCCGAGGGCACGCCCGGCCAAGGGAAGCCGAACGTCGTGCGGGCCGATGTACGCGACGCCGACAGCGTGCGCTCCGCCGTCGAGGGCCACGACATCGTGATCTCCGCAATCGGTCCCTCGGGGCGGCACGCACACCGGCTCTATTCCGACGCGGCGCGGGCCTTGGTATCCGGGATGGAAGGCGCCGGCGTAACCCGGCTGATCGCGATCACGTCCGGCGGAGTCCACCACCGCGACCCCAACTTCCCCTGGTGGTACCGCAATCTCGTCTCTTCCCTGGCGCGGGAGTTGTACGACGACATGCGGCTGATGGAAGCGATCGTCCGCGAGAGCGGCGTCGACTGGACCTTCGTCCGTCCCGCCCGGTTGCAGGACGAGCCGCCGACCGACAACTACCGCGTCCTCGACGCGAGCAACCCCAAGGGTGGCCGTAAGGTGACGCGCACCGACCTCGCCCGCTTCATCGCCCGCGAACTCGACGAACACCGCTGGTCCCACGCGGCGCCGACCCTGGCCGAATAACCCGCGAGGCTGCGTGGGCCGGGAAGCCACCGGGTCTGTCAACCCGAGCCGGTTTCCCGGCCGACGCCCCACCGCACAGCGCATCGGCCCCCCATTGCGAAGCCACGCGCGGAACTCGGCCGGTCACCGGCATTCAAGCCCCCGGCCACCGAACACCGGGCCTGCGGCAGCGTTTTGATACCAGATCAGGTCGTTTGCGATATTACGGCCGGCCAAGAAACCTTGTCGTGAGCCCGCATCCCCCATCGCGCTCGACATACCCAACGCAATTTCCCCCGCAGTCTCCGCACGCCCCGTAACGCCGTGTAGCACCGCACACACGGACTGGACACGCCGACGGCGCGCGCGGCACCAAGAATCTGGATTTTGGCAACTCTTGCCAATCGGGGGCCCATTCCCCCGCTCCCCGTCTCGATTCGATCGCATCCCCCATCACGCGGCAGCGGCCCTCTCCGGCCTCTCCCGACGCTCCTCGTCGCTCCCTGACGACCGTCGGACACCGCCGACGAGCTCCCACTCCTCCGCAACTGTCCCGAAGTCGACCGGATTTCGCCCATACGAGAGCCCGCTCCTCTCCTTCGGAACAGCCTCCCGCTTTGCCGTCTGCGGCCTGTCCACGCGCCCGATCCTCCGTCGCGGGCGGCGCGCGTCGGAGCACCCGACGGCTCGGTAGGCAGCGAATCCGACAAGCAATGCGGGGCCGTGAGATGGGGTGATCTGCTGCCGCGCGCCCGGCCTTCGAGCACTGTTCGGGGACTGCCGGGAAGGTGCCACGAGACGGCCTGCTTGCCCGCCTGTAAGACCCCTCAAACACTCTCTGACCTGGGACTTGCATGGCGAGATGTTCGGGGATCTGTGCCGAGATATATCCGGCGAGCCGCATAGGACGTTGTGCGGCGAAGTGTGTGGCGAGCTGTGCGTCGGTGTGTGCGGGGAGTTGTGCAACAACCCGTTCGTCAATCCGCATGGCTGTGTGTGCGGTTGTGCGGGCGGGTGTGCGGCGCGAGCGGTGGGTGCACGGAGTCTCGGGTGGCTGTACAGATCGACGGCCGGAACGCCGGCCGGAACGCTGGACGGCACGACAGATCTCGCACTCGATGCCCGGGTATTCATGCGTGACAGGGGATGGATGTGCGGCACGATCACCCGACACGCAGACCGAACACAGCCGCTATGCCTTGTTTTCTGGGCTTTTATGGGATTCGCGTCATCGATTCGACACCGACCGCGACACGCCGACTCTCCTGACAGGAAGTCAGAGGGGGCGGATCGCGATAGGGTTTCGGCGTTGACACGAAAGGACGGTCATGGCCACTTCCCGGGAGCGTTGGACGGTGGCGAGGCTCGCGGCCATCGCGGGTCTGCCCAGCAAGGTGGGCTACGAGGCACGGGACCGAAACGTGCTGCACCCGACGGTGCTCTCGCCCAGCGATGTACTGCCGCTGCTCACCTTCGAAGCACTTCGAAGGATCAGTTGGCCCGGCGAGAACTACGCCCGCAACACGCCACAGCGGCTACGCCTGTGGGAACACCTGGCCATCGAACACTCGCGGGTGGGCGACCTGAGCGACGTCGACCCGATGACCGGCCTCTACGTGCACCCCTCGGGCGCCGACCTGGCCGTACGCCCGAGCGAACACGCGGCGCTCGCGCTGCGGTTCGTCGAGGAGAACACGCCCTACCAGTACCTCACGCTCGGCGCGTGGGCCCGTCAAGCCCTCCGGGCCCTGGCCGCCGAGCAGGAGCAAGCAGGACGACGACATGGTGCCGCCTGACCTCCCCGGGAGCCTGTACAGCCCCCGAAGAAGTCCGGCCGCCAAAAGCAGAGCGAGTGGCCTAGGAGTCCAGCCCTAGTCCACTCGCTCGCAGCTCAGCGCCCCGAAGGGCGCCGTCCGAGAAAGGAAGCCTGCCGGCCAAACAACAACCGAACAGTGACACCCAGCCGTTCCGGTACTTCCACGCGCCGAACGGACGGGTTACCTCTACCTCTTTTCTCTTCACCAGCTTCAGGAGCAGATCATACCTGCGATCCTCGAGGCAGGCCCAGTGCTGTCCTCAGCCAAAGCCTTGCCCTCTCCCAGTGTGCCCGAATCCTCCCCGATCACGATGCAGGCGCGCGTCCGAGCCGCCTTGCGTGCTGCGCGAGTTCGCGTCGGCGGCGCCCGCGGCGTCGACCCCACGATGCCCGAGTCGGTTCGCCGCGCATCCGTAAAAGTTCCGCTGGCCGTGGTGACCGGCGAGGCGTACAACGACCTCGCGTTCGTCTTCGCAGCCAAGGTCGGCCACCTCGCCGCCGGGCCGGGGCAACCGGGCTGCATCGCCGACCTGACCACCATCGCGCGCTACCTGGGCCTGACCGTGCGCTCCGTTCCCCAGCCCGACGGCCGGGTCGCGTTGAAGGCGCCCTCCTCCCTGTACGCCGCCCAGAAACAACTCACCGCCGGTGAGGAACTCACCGTCGTTCGGCGCACGAAGCGCTCCGGCACGGGAACCTCGGCCGTACGCAGGCTCCGCCCGCTGTACAAGGGCGAACCATGGGTCGTGGTCCCCGTCGCTCTCTTGGGCGCGGTGCCGCATCGGCATGCTCGCGCGTACGCCGTGATCTGCTACTCCCGAGCCCGGGGCCACCACCTCACCTACGCCGAGCTGGCCCAAGTACTGCGCCACCAGTCGGGTCGACGGATCGGCGAGCCCGTGAGCGTACGTGCGGCCCGCGGCGTGGTGTCCGACCTGGAGCGCTGGGGGTGGGTCGAAGTCGGCCGCCGCGAAGGCTGGCAGGGCCGCAACATGCTGATCCCGCTTCGGCCCTTCGAGCCGGTCTCGGAGCGTGACACGGACAACGGCGTCGAAACCACCGGCGAGGTGTGCGCGGCGATCGAACCGGTCTGCGGAATCGATGACTTCGCCGAGATCGACCCCGGCCCCCAGGCGCCGAACGCAGCGGTGGCGCCCGATTCGACGGCTCCCGTCGATGAAGCCGAAATCGCTGGTGGGACAGGTTGTTTCGAGGATCGCGGCGTGGGTCCGGAGGGTCAATGGACGTCGGGTTCGCAGGGTGTTGGGACGTCCGTCACGGATAAGGAAGACACTCCGACTGACCTACGGAGGACGCCTGACATCGAGGGGGGTTCCGCCCGCAGGGCGTCCTGCGTAGGTAGTGGGCCCGAGCCTGTGGACAACTTCGCTCCGGCCGCGGAATCGGCGATGGTCGACGCCGACCCGGCGGCTGCCGCGCCTACGGCGGAACCCCGTGGATCTCGACGGGCGGGCTCTTCGAGAAACCGGACCACCATCTCGGTCACGGCGGTGCGGGCATTCGCCGAAATCACCCCGCTGGTAGCGGCGATGAGCGCCGGACAACGCGTCGTGGCCGCCAGGCTCGTCGAACGGGCCGTGGCCGAAGTGGGGGACCCCGAACGCGTTTTCGCCCGCCTGGCGAACCGCTGGAGGACGCAGGAGGCCCCGGTGGCCGCCCCGCTGGGATGGCTGGGCGGCCGAGGACTGGTCAGGCGCGGCTGCGCGGACCCCAACTGCGAGGACGGGCGCCTGTGGTTGCCCACGACCGGGCCGGGCATCGGGGGCGACCAGGACGGCTACACGTGCCGCAACTGCGCCCGGCAGACCGAGGACCGGCGAGCTTCGGCCGACGCCCGGTTCGGGGCGGATCGGCGCGCGGAGAACCGACGGACGCCGGCCCGGTACGTCGCGGTGGACGCCTCCGTGGGAACACCGATCCCGGCCGCGCCGGAGCCGATGGGTACGTGCGACGGCTGCGACCGTGCCGTGCGAGGGCTACGAGCCGACCGCCTGTGCGCCGATTGCCGCGAGGAGCAGGAGTCGGCACCCTCGGCCGCTGCACGGCCGTCCTGGGGCCTTCAGAGCGCTTTCTGAGGCGTCCGGTGCCGACGGGAGCGGACGGGTTCTCGCCGACAGGCAGGGGGAACGGGGTCGGAACGGCCCGAACTCCGGTATCGATCCGGGCATTTCGGGTGATTCGGATGATCCCGTCCGGTGGCCGCCACACGGGGAGGCTCATCGGCGGTCTCGTCGGCGCCGAGAGGATGCGAGCTCGTCGGGCCGGCGGCATTCGTACCGTTTCGCGGAGACCTGCCGGCACACGGGTCGGCGATGCGGACGCCGGCGGCCGCGTGCGGTGATCGGGATGTGGGGTGCGGGGCGGTTCGGTCACGCCCGGTGGTTGTGGTGGTGCTCGCACGGCGGGGCCTCGAGGCCAAGGTCGATCGCGGGGCCGGGATCGGCTCCCGCGATCGACCGCCTCGGGTCGCTCACGCCGGGTCCTGCTGCTACTGCTGGGGCGAGAAGATGTCCGGCCGGGCCAGGGCGCCTTCGGCGTCCAGCCGGTCGAGAAACAGCTCGACGGCGGCCGAGAACAGATACACGACAAGGCCGCGTTTCTCGGTCGCGGTGAGTTCGGTGTCCAAGTCACGGGCCAGTTCGTACACGGCCGGACTGACCCGGTAGCTGGACGACTGGCTCGGGTCGGTGATACCGCCGCGGGCCCGCAGGAACGAGCGGATCATCTCGATCTGTTCCTCGTTGTCGTCGGGCAGTTCGAGCAGAGCGGCGTTCAGGTAGTGACCCAGGGCCAGCCGCCGGTTCTGCGATGACCGCTTGTCGGCGGTGAGACGCCTGCCCAGGCGGGACTTGACGTCCGGGAGCAGGCGAAAGCCCCAGGTCTCCCAACCTTTTGAGTTTATCCGCGCGTCGAGGAAGCTCTCGAGCAGGGATCCGTGGGCGGTCTGAGCCCCGTCGTCGTGATCGGTGCTCGCGGGGGCTGCCGCGACGGGAGCGGGAGCGGGAGCGGGAGCGGGAGCGGGAGCGGGAGCGGAGGGGGCTGGGGCGGGGGCGCTTCGACGAGAGGCTCGCGCAGGCGCAGGCGCCTTTGCGGGAGCGGTGCGGACGGGGGGCGCCGGAGCGGGTTCCGGTTCGAGCGCCCGGGGGGAGTGCTCGACAGCGGGGGTGGGCTCGGGGCCCTTGACCTGGGTGGGTTCGGGTCGGTCTTCGGCCACCGGGTCCGGTGTGGCGGCGGCTGCGACCCGTCGGCGTTCCGGTTCGATGACGGGCGGCGGTGTCAGGACGAAGACGGGGGCAGGCGCAGGCCCGGGGTCCGGGGTCGGGGCGGCGACCTGGATGTCTTCGGCGGGTGGGGCGGCGGTGGCGTGTACGGGCTCGGGTTCGGCTGCCGGCTGAGGTGCCAGTTGAGGTGCCGGTTGAGGTGCCGGTTGAGGTGCCGGTGCCGGTGCTGCGGTCGGCTCGGGAGGGGGCGTCGTTGCAGTGGCCGGCGGTGGTTCGGGCACAGGTTCCGGCGTTGGTTGCGACGATGGTTGCGCAGCGGGCGTCGGCGCCGGGACGATCGACGCCGCAGTCTTGAACGGCGGGACCGAACCACCCGTGGGCGCCGAGGAGTTGCCCTGGTTGCCGCCGCCGGTCATCTGGGCGAGGAGCGCTGCCGTCGAGTCGCTGCCCGAGTTCAGGAAACTGCCGCTCATGGCGTCCTGAAGCGCCGCAGCGAGGACGGAGGACTGTACGGCGGGAGCCTTCCGCGCCTTGCTCCTGGGCTTGGGGGTGGGCTTCTCGTCTGTCATCAGGCTGCCTGCTTCACGCGGTCGAACAGTTCGATGGCCAACTCGGTGTAGGCAACGCTCGCGGCGATGTTCGGTTGCTCTATGCAGACGGGGCGCCCGATCTCGTACGCCTGCGAGATCCGACTGTCGCGACGGATCTGCGTCTGGAACGGGTCGAGGCCGTAGTCCTGCAGCCGTTGTTCGACCTGATCGTCCTCGCTGGTGCGGCGGGACGGCGCGTTCGCCTTGTTGATCACCGTGCCGAGGAAGCGCGGCTCGCATTCGCCGAGTGTGCGTTCGGACGTGGCCGCAGTGAGGCCCTTGATCACGGCCGCCCCCTGGACCGTCGCGTACAGCGGTTCACACACGGCAACCACGAAGTCGGCGGCGGCCAGAGCCACGGCGGACAGGGCGCTGACGCTCGGCGGGGTGTCGATGAGCACGATCGTCGGGGTGTTGCGGATGGGTTCGAGAATGCGGCGAAGGATTCCGGTGGTGGAGAAGTCCATCCCGGCGATCTTGCGCTCGGCGTCGACCATGGTGCTCTGGACCGAACCGAACAGGCTCAGGCTGCCTGTGGTCTCGAACGACTTCAGCAACTCACTGCGATCGAAGATCATCTCGGGGACGTCGGGCGTCATGCCGTTGAGCTGCGCGTACAGCGCGAAGCCGACCGAACGCTGCGGCTGCGGAACGACGCCCAACGCGACGCCCGCCTGTGCCTGCGGCTCCAGGTCCACAACGAGGGCATGGAACCCGTTGATCGCAAGAGCGCTCGCGAGGTTCACCGTCGTCGTCGTCTTCCCGGGGCCCCCCTTCTGGCTGGCCACTGCCACAACTGCACCCATCGTGCGTCCTCTCGGATCGAGCGGCCGGAAGCCTGCGGGAGCCGGGTCTCTGTCCGGTGGCCTGTCAGAGCCGTCCACTGCACCTGACAGGGAAGACGACGTACCTCCGGGGTGGTTGCGCTGTTCTTCCGTTGGAAGCGGAAAGACGCAACAAACCAGGATCTAGCGGGCAGAACCTTCAAGGTCTCCTTGAGGGGTCCGACCTAAGTTTTGTCTGTCAGGTTAGCAGCGGATTCCCAAAATTCACTGTGACACTCGGAAAACCCACCCGTATGTCCGGGTTAACCCGTTTGGTCGGCCGAATCTGCCGTCCCAATAGACCCTTTCAGCGCAAGAAATGCGCCCAACCGTGCTGGTTGGTAGCGCCTGAGTTCGACACATCGCATCAGCCGCCCACGGTGCGTGACGACCGGGCATGCCGCGGCCGGCCGCGCTTCGTGGTGTGTCGGGAGATGCGGAGGCTGCGGGGCGGAGCCGGTGGGGTGGGGATGCGGCGGCGCTGGTTCGACACGGCCTTCGGGCTCGGGCTCGGGCCTGGTTCCGTGGAGGGCTGGGAGGGCGCTGCGGGTCGTGGGCCTTGTGTGGCCGAGGCGACGGTGGGCGACGGGAGGCCGGCCTCGGAGGCGGGTGATCGCCGTCGCGTTCCCAAGGCTCCGTGAGCCCCGCGGGCAGAGCCCCGTAGCGGCGCGCCAGGGGCCTGTGCGAAGCCTGGGGCGCCTGATGGGCCCGCCGGGTCCGGAGCGCGGCGTGGTGGCGCCCAGAGAGGCGTTTCGGCGACGGTCCAGCGAGGAGCTGGCAGGCCGGCCGGCCGGCCACACGGTTGCCGCAGCCGCCCGACTCCGGTAGCCAAAAACCCTCGAACGGGGGAAACACTCCCGCCCATTCGGGCCTCCCCGATCGCCGGATACAGCCGGCCATCGACCCACCGAGGGAAACACGCGCCCCCGGTGCGTGTGACCG
>NZ_WWJX01001394.1 GCF_009865215.1 Streptomyces sp. SID3343
CGCCGGTCGGGGCCGCAGCCTCGGGCAGGACCTCCGCAACCCAAAGACGATGCCGAGCGAGCTGCGCGGCTGACGGCCTCGGAGCCCGCCACCCGCAGCCGTTCCCCCGCTCCGGGTGGCTCCCCTGCCCGGCAGGACGGGGCGCCGTCCGCCGGTGCGCGGGCCGAAGGGCCCGGTCGCTCAGGTTCTGCCGGGTTTGCCCGTCGAGACCAGCAGGAGGACGGACGAGCCCGGTGCCACCGGTTCTGCGCCGCCCCGGGGGGCACTGCTGATCACCTGCCCGGCGGGAGCGTTCCAGTCCGTGTGCCGCATGATCGTGCAGCTCAGTCCGAGTCCGCGCAGCAGGCTTCCGGCTTGTTCGACCGGCATGCCGGCCAGGTCCGGCAGCGCGATGCCTGCTCCCGCGGTCTGCTCCTGCTCCTGTGTCGGAGTCGCATCGGCGCTTCCGCTCTTGGGGGTGCCGATGGCGAGCGGGGTGCACGCCCCGTTCGCCGGTGGGGACAGGGACGGGGAGGCGCCGGGCGCCGGCGGCACGGGCTTCAGCGCGAAGAACCCCACCGTGGCGCACGCCAGCACGCAGCACGCCGCAGCGGTGCCGAGGAGCGCCCGGCGGGTGCGGCTGCGTCTGACGACTCGCTCGATCGCGGCCGCGTCGACGACCGGCGCCGTCGGCCCGTCGGCGAAGGAGGCCACCGCGGCACGCAGCTCGGCTTCGAGGCCCGGCTCGAACGGGGCGGGTCCGGACGACGTGTTCCTCACTTCGTACCTCCGAAAGCGGCCGACGGGGTGTGCGGCGCCTCGCCCGATATGGAATCGCGCAGTTTGGCCAGGCCGCGGGCGAGCTGGGACCTCACCGCACTCGAAGAGATCTCCAGGACGTCGGCGACCTGCCGGGCGTCCAGATCGTGCAGGTAGTACAGGACCACCACGCTGCGCATGCCCATCGGCAGCCCGAGCAGTGCCTCGATCAGTTCCGCGCGCAGATCCACCTGCCCGAACCGGTCCCGGGGGTCGGCCGTCTCGGGCACCCCCGACAGCCCGGGGCGCTCGCCCAGGCGCGACAGCCGCCGCCAGCGGTCGTTGGCCAGGTTGACCAGCACTTTGCGCACGTACGCCTCCGGCGAGTCCGCCACCGCGACCTTCCGCCACCGTCGGCACGCCCGCTCCAGCGCCTCCTGCACCAGATCCTCGGCCACGTGCACGTCACCGGTCAGCGCATACGCGGTGCGGAACAACGCTCCCGACCGCTGTGCGACGAACTCCGTGAATCCGTAGCCCGGACCGCTCCTGCGAAACCTCACTCGCCGACCTCCTCTCCTCGTCCCGTCCCGATCACTGCCCCTATGACGGCGGAACGGGGCCGGGTGCTGCACCGAGCCGCCGGCAGTGACGTGAATCACATCTGGGACGGAAGGGTGTCCCAGGACCTCGCGCCGCTGCCGCCCGGAGTGGGGGCGGGGCCCGGCGTCCCGCGCGGGCGGAGCGGAAGCGGGCTTGGGCTCCGACCGGCCGCCCGTCGTCACGGAACGCGGGCCGGCCCTCTCCCGGGAGGCGAGCCGGCGAGTCTGGCCGTCCCAACCACCTGTCCGCACTCCTGGGCGAGATTGGCATCCCGGTCGCCGCCGCCCGCGGCGCCGCCATCCGACAGCGACTCCTCGAACTGCCCGCCCCCGTCGTCGCAGACGCCCTCGGCTACCACGACAAGACCACCAGCCGACTCCTCCGAGAGACCGGCGGAACCTGGACCCGATACGCCGCTGGCGATCACAGCCGGTTACCGGCCGGCTGGGTACCCAGGGAACCCGCGACAGTTGAATACGCGAGGCCACCAGTACCGAGGCCGTGGTTGTTCGAGTCAACCCGTCCGGAGCAGGGTGTGCAGCTCGGTGGTGTCGATGATGTGGGCCCGTGAGGGAAAGACTCGGTGGAGCAGGACGTCGTGGGCTTCGGTGTCCGGGTCGGCGATGCCGTCGGACAGGACGTAGAGGCGATAGTCGCGGTCGGCCGCGTCGACGACGGTGGACAGGACGACTCCGCTGGTACCGAGGCCGGAGAGGACCAGAGTGTGGATGCCGCGCTCGCGTAGCTGCCGGTCGAGGTCGGTGGTGGACATGCCGCCGTAGCGGACCTTGCGCACGATGATGTCGCCGTCCTGGGGAGCCAGTCGTTCGTGGATGGCGGTGCCCGGGTCCTCGTGGTGCATGACGCGGTGTCGGGCCAGTGGGGCGAAGGCCTTGTTGGCGGCCGGGATCGCGTCCCAGTCGGGATCGGCGAAGCCGACGCGTACGTAGGCGATGGTGCCGCCGTGCGCGCGAACGTCGGCGATGGCCCCTTCCACTCGACCGAGCAGGGCGTCGCGGTCCTTGCCTTCGGGCACGAAGGCCAGGATCGCGGGCTGGTAGTCCATGACGAGAAGCGCGGTGTGCGCGGGATCGAGTGCGGGCGCGGTGCTCATGCGGGTGTTCTCCTTGCCGGCGATGTGCCTGGTGGACGTGGACGCGGACACGCGCCGGCGAACCGGCTGCGGCTTGCGGCCTTGGGTGGGCGAGTCGAGGTGACTTACGAGTGGCTGCGGGACACTTCCGGCTCGTGGTGCGGCGTCTGCTCCCGTCGGGGGAGCAGGAGCGGGGTGGTCAGGATGAGCAGTCCCGCGACCGTGAGAGCGATGCGTGGGCCGGTGACGGCGGCGAGCAGTCCGGCGAGCGCGGTGAGGACGGCGATGGACGCCTGCTGGCCGATTGACCAGGCCGTCAGGGTGCGGGCGACGAGATGCTTGGGGGTGTGTTCGAGCCGGTAGGTGGCGAGCACCGGGCTGTACAGGCTCATGTTGACGATGATCGCCAGCTCGATGACCATCACCGTGATCAGGCCGACGACGCCGGGACGCACGAAGGCCAGGCCGATCAGCCAGACGGCGCGCAGCGTGCCGACTGTCCGGAAGACCCGGTGCCGACCGAAGCGGGCCACGACCCGGTGGGCCAGCCGCGAGCCGACGAGTCCGCCGAGACAGGGAGCGGCGAAGGCGAGGCCGTACTGCCAGGGCGGGAACCCGAGGTGGCGAAGCATGAGCACGGCCAGCAAGGGTTCGGTGGCCATGATCAGACCGCCGACGAGCATCTGGTTGAGGTAGAGCGCCCGCAGACCGGGGTGGCCCATGATGTGTCGCCAGCCGTCGAGCAACGCGCCTGCCCGCAGCGGGCTTCCATCGGCCGTTCCCGGCTTCTCCTCGCGGCTGCGGATCGCGGTGATGCCCAGCGCCGAGAGCAGGTAGCTGAGCGCGTCGGCCAGCACGGTGACGACCGGCCCGAACAGCCCGATCGCCGCTCCGCCCAGCGGTGGCCCGATCGCGATGGAACTCCAGTTCGTGGACTCGAACCGCGCGTTGGCGACGAGCAGGTCGTCCGGTCGGACGAGGTCCTTGAGGAAGGCGCCACTGGCGGCGTTGAACGCGATCTTGGCTGCGGCGACCACGGCCGCGACGGCGAGCAGTTGGACGAAACCGAGCTGTCCCAAGGCGTAGGCGACCGGGATCGTGGCCATGGCCGCGAACCGGACCAGGTCCATCCCGATCATCACCGGGCGCTTGCGCCGGAACTCCACCCACGGCGCGAGCGGCACCGCGATCAGCGCACCCACCGCGGGCCCCACCGCCGACAACACGGACACCTCGGCGGGCCCGGCATCCAACGCCAGCACGGCGATCAGCGGCAAGGCCCCGAACCCCAGCCCGGACCCGTACGCGCTCACCGCATAAGCCGACCACAACCAACCGAACTGCCGCCCCAACGGCCTCCTGCCCACCACGCTCAGCCCGCTCCCACTCGCCACCCGAACCACCCGACCCACCCGAACCGACCGACGTCGACCGACGAGAGCCAAGCGGTCAGAACGTCAGCAGGTCAAACAACCGATACGCCCACCATCCACAACCATCGGTTGTACGCCCGTGCAGCACCCGACGCTGAACTCCCCACCAACGGCCGGGCGTTCCCGCTCCGGATGTCGTCAGGTCGGCGGCGGGAGTCGTGGAAGTCGGAGGTGCGGGCGTGGGTCTGGACGAGGCGGTGGACGGTCAGGGTGTCGTCGTGGTTGTCGGTGATCATGCCGTAGGCGACGAGCCGGCCGATCGCGGCGGTGAGTTGCGGTGGCGCGGTGGCGCGGTGAGGAGGTCGCGGGGGATGCGGTCGGGGCGCACTGGGCCAGGAGCCGCGGATGTCCCCGGCAAGGGGGCAACCGTTTCGGCGTCAAGCTCCTTGAGGCGATGTCGCCACGTAGTGGTCGAGATATCCCTGCATCTCGGGATCGAGCGACGCATCGCCCCCACCGTTGACAGCGCGCCAGAGACGGTTCTCAAGCCAGAAGCGGTAAGCGAAGTGCTCGAAGGAGGGGGCGCACCAAAGGATCTCGGCCTTCTGAGCGGCGAGATCATCCAGGTCGCTCTCCGGCTCGCAGTCCGCCGAGTCCCGTGCTTCGTACTCATACTCGTAGTCGAGATGGGAGTTGACCACGAAAACCTCGCCGGACGGGCGCAGGTAGAGGTACCACAGAACGCAGTCCTGCTGGTCACGGAAGAAGCGGACCAGGAACGCGCCCGGCTCCACGGGGCTGGGCAGCGGCTCGGAGAGGCTGCTCCAACAGCCGGTCACCGAGACCGTGTCCAAGGATCCGCGCAGGTTCGACGACACCTCGAAGGTGACGAAGTCCTGCGGTAATGCCAGTCCTTCGGCTGCGAGCCGATCCTCCAGGTGCCGCAACTTCGCGGCCTGCTCGGCAACGAGTTCGCCCGGGTTGCTCAGCCATTGGAAAGCGCCCGTGAACCGCTTCTCGTCCAGCAGCGGCAGGGTCTCGTAGGGATACCTCTCATAGGTGAAACGGCAGGGGCGGTGATCGCCGAGATCTGTCGCACACCAGGCGGCAGCGAAGTCGACACCCATCGCCAGTAGCTCCGTTCGTAAGGGGAGACGCGTGATCGACAGCATGCCATCGGCGTCCGACACCCCACTGCCGGAACGCGGTCCCTGGCGAAGCCCTCTGCACCGCAACCCGCTCGCGGACCCACTGCCGGCCGGGAACTGCTCCCTTAGCTCGCGTACTTCCGCGTGGACGGCCGCCCATCGCAGCCACCCACGTGAGCCGCATGACGAAGGCCACGCTGCCACTCGTCCGGCCGCCGGTCCTCCACCAGGGTTGCGCGGAGCCATGCCTGCCAGTTCAGGGAGTCGCGCGGGGTGCGGGCTCCTCAACCCCCGTGTAGGGGTTGGTCAGCCGGTCGGGTCGGTTCGGGTCAGTGTCTCGGTGTGGTGGGTGGCGGCCCAGGAGGCGAGTATGCGCAGGCCCTCTTCGGAGGGGGAGCCGGGTTCGGCGGCGTAGATGGTGAGGGTGAGGCCGGGTTCGGCGGCCATCTCCAAACCCTCGTAGGCGAGGGTGAGTTCGCCGATGGTCGGGTGGTGGTAGCGCTTGGTGCCGGTGCCGTGGTGGCGGACGTTGTGGGCGCCCCAACGGGTGCGGAAGTCGTCGCTGCGGGTGGACAGTTCGCCGACGAGGTCGTGGAGGTCCTTGTCGTGGGGGTTGCGGCCGGCTTCGGTGCGCAGGATGGCGACGGCGACATCGGCGGCTTGGTCCCAGTCCGGGTAGAAGCGGCGGGAGGCGGGGTCGAGGAAGTTGAAGCGGGCGAGGTTCGCCTGGTTGTGGGGGGTGGCGTAGACGTCGTCGTAGAAGGCGCGGGCGAGCCCGTTGGTGGCGAGCAGGTCCATGCGGCCGTTGCGGACGAAGGCCGGCCCGGCGGTGATCGCGTCCAGGGTCCATTGCAGGCTGCGGTGCGGAGTCCACTGCCGGGTGGGGCGGCGGCGGCGCGGGCGGGTGAGCGCGTCGGAGCCGTCGGCGGCCTGGGTCAGATGCAGGAGGTGGGCGCGTTCGGCGTCGTCGAGCCGCAGGGCGCGGGCGACGGCTTCGAGGACGGCGGGGGATACGCCGGCGAGGTTGCCGCGCTCCAGCTTCGCGTAGTACTCCACGCTCATGTCGGCCAGGGCCGCGACCTCACTGCGGCGCAGGCCGGGGACGCGCCGCCGGGGACCGGAGGGTAGCCCGGCCTGCTCGGGGCTGATCTTCGCGCGCCGCGAGGTGAGGAACTCGCGGACCTCTCGACTGTTGTCCACGACATCGACAGTACGTCGCGTACACGGCCGCAGGGGTGCACTGTCGGTACACCCCTTGACGGTGACTGGTTGGGCGCGCGAAGAGCGGGTTGTCTGGATGACGTGGTGCTTTTTCGCCCGGCCCGCGAACGCGGAGGGCCGGTGAGCCCCGCATCAGGCTCGGGGGCGGCTTCCGGCTGCCCGTTCGGAGCCTGCAATCGCACCCGGCGGCCGGTACGCCTGCCTGCCGCCGCTCGTCTCGACACCCAAGGAACCCATCATGCGCGGAGCAGTAATCCACGCCCCCGGCGATGTCCGCTTCGAAACCCTGGACGACCCGAAGATTCTCGAACCGACCGACGCGGTGATCCGTACCGCTGCCACCTGCGTGTGCGGTTCGGACCTGTGGCCCTGGCGCGGCCTGGAGCCCATCGGCGAGGCGCACCCGATGGGGCACGAGTACGTCGGCTTCGTCGAGGAGGTGGGGTCGGAGGTCACCTCGGTTCGGCCGGGTCAGTTCGTGGTCGGCTCCTTCGCGACCTCGGACAACACGTGTGCGAACTGTCGCAACGGTTTTCCGTCGGCCTGCCTGCACCGTGAGTTCATGAGCACCTGCCAGGCCGAGTACGTCCGCATCCCCAACGCCCAGGGCACCCTGGTCGCCACCGACGAGATACCGGACGAGGAACTGTGGCCCGGCCTGCTGGCCGTCTCCGACGTGATGGGCACCGGTTGGTGGGCCGCGGACGCCGCCGAGGTGAAGCCCGCCTCGACCGCCGTGGTCGTCGGAGACGGCGCGGTGGGCCTGTGCGGGGTGATCGCGGCCAAGGAGATGGGCGCCGAACGGATCATCGCCATGAGCCGCCACGAATCCCGGCAAAACCTCGCCCGACGGTTCGGCGCCACCGACATCGTCACCGAGCGCGGGGACGACGGCACAGCCCGGATCAAGGACCTCACCGGCGGCATCGGCGCCGACAGCGTGCTGGAGTGCGTCGGCACCGCCGAGGCCATGCGGCAGGCCCTGCACTCGGCCCGGCCCGGCGGCAACGTCGGCTTCGTCGGCGTCCCCCACGACGTCGCCGTCGACGGGCAGGAGTTGTTCTTCTCGCACGTCGGGCTGCGCGGCGGCCCCGCCCCCGTACGCCGCTACCTGCCCGACCTGATCGGCCGCGTCCTCGCGGGCGGCATCGACCCGGGCAAGGTCTTCGACCTCACCCTGCCCCTGGACCAGGTGGCCGAGGGCTATCGCGCGATGGACGAACGCCGCGCCGTCAAAACCCTTCTCAAGCCCTGACCGGCCCGCATCGGGCGCGCCCGCGTGCGGGCATCGTGCCGGGACGCGCCGACCCGCTCGCACACCGCCCGCGGTGGCACCCGTAACGAAGGAAAGACCATGCAGATCACCCGAAGCTCGATCGACACCGTCAAGGGCCCCGCCGACTGGTTCACCGGCGACGTCTACATCGACGCCGTCGCCGCGGCCCCCGCCCCGTCCCGGGTCACCGCCTCCCTGGTGCACTTCATGCCCGGCGCGCGCACCCACTGGCACCGCCACCCGCTGGGCCAGACCGTCTTCGTCACCGAGGGCATCGGCCTGTGTCAACGGCGAGGCGGCCCCGTCGAGGTCATCCGACCCGGCGACCGCGTGCTGTTCGAGGCCGACGAAGAGCACTGGCACGGCGCCGCGCCGAACCGGCTGATGGTCCACGTGGCCATCAACGAGGGCGACGCCGACCACGCCGTCGTGCACTGGCTGACCCCCGTCACCGACGAGGAATACGCCGCCGCCCCGCCCACCGGCTGAGACCCGGTCGGCTGCCCGAGCGGGCGGGCCGCGTGCCCCGAACCGGTCGTCGTCGGAGACCAAAGCCTCCGACCCTTCGGAACCCCTACCGAAAGCCGCGCCCGTGAATCCCACCTACGACTTCACCGGCCGGGTCGCCCTCGTCACCGGAGCCTCCTCCGGCATGGGCCTGGCCACGGCCCGCGCCTTCGCCGCATCCGGCGCCGCCGTCGTCCTCCCCGTCGACGGCGGCTACGTCGCTCGCTGACACCATGAGGACACGCGAACCTCGTCGTGGCCGTCCACCGGCGAACCGCACTGCGAGACCCCGCTCATGGAGGCCGTCCGGGACGGGCTCCGGCCCGGTGCCGACACGCGGCCGACGGTGGGATGCGTTCACGGTCGGTGTGCGGGTACTGATGCCGGGGCCGGTTGCGGTGGGCCGGCTCGGGACGGACGTTCGAGCGACAGGGAGACACAGTGGTGGCCGAGGCCGACGCGATTGTCATCGGTGCGGGGCCCAACGGGCTCGTGGCCGCGAACGTGCTCGCCGACGCCGGCTGGCGGGTGGTCGTGCTGGAGGCGCAGGACGCGCCCGGCGGCGCGGTGCGCAGCGACCGCGGCGTACATCCGGACTTCGTCAACGACCTGTTCAGCTCCTTTCACCCGCTTGCCGTGGTCTCGCCCGCGATCGGCGCGCTCGACCTCCAGGCGCACGGGCTGCGCTGGAGTCACGCGCCCGCCGTGCTGGCCCATCCGTTGGGCGACGGGCGCTGCGCGGTGTTGCGGCGTGGGGTCGAGGACACGGCGAACGGGCTGGCGCGCGACTTCGGCGAGCCGGACGGCGCCGCGTGGCGCCGGTTGTCCGGGCTGTGGGACGACCTCGACCCGTATCTGATCGAGGCACTGTTCACGCCGTTTCCCCCGGTGCGGGCGACCCTGGGCCTGGCGTCGCGGCTGCGCGCGGCGGGCGGGCTGCGCCTGTTGCGGTTCCTGATGCTGCCGGTTCGGCGATTGGGCGAGGAGGAGTTCGCGCAGCCCGGCGCGCCGATGCTGTTGGCGGGCTGCGCGCTGCACGCCGACCTGTTGCCGGAGTCGGCGGCCGGCTCGGCGTTCGGGTGGCTGATGGCGATGCTCGGTCAGCAGGCCGGGTGGCCGGCTCCGGTGGGCGGGGCGAACGCGCTCACCG
>NZ_WWJX01001395.1 GCF_009865215.1 Streptomyces sp. SID3343
GGGCCGGTGGGTCCGGTGGGTCTACCGGGTCCTCTTCGAGCGCGTGATCGGGGTCGGCTGCGGGGGCGAGGGCGGGGGCGGCTGCGCGGCCGGGCGCGCGGTCTTCGCGCCCAGCGTGCGCAGCGCGTACATCAGGACCGCGATGTCGTCGATCAGGATCGGGTCGGGCAGCAGATCCACCGGGCTGATCGCGTAGATCAATGCCCCGTAGAACAGCATCTTGTCGCCCGTCGTCGCGTCGGGGCCGCGCAGCAGCCTGCCGGTGCGCAGGAGCCTGCGGAACAGCACCACGACGACCACGAGCGTCGCCACGAAGACCGCCGCCGCGACGGCGATCAGGATCCAAACCCAGGTGTCCACGAGTGGACGTCTGCCCCGTCCGACTCAGCCCATCCAGACCGTCTTGGCGTTGCAGAACTCGCGGATGCCCAACTGCGCGAGCTCGCGACCGTAGCCACTGGTCTTGATGCCGCCGAACGGCAATTCGGGATACGACGTCACCATCCCGTTGACGAACACCGCCCCCGCCGCCAACTCTTGCGCGCAGCGCCGCTGTTCGGCGTCGTCGGTGGTCCACGCGTTGGCGCCGAGCCCGAACGGGGTCGCGTTGGCGAGGGTGATCGCCTCGTCGAGGTCGGCGACCTTGTACAGCCCGGCGACCGGGCCGAACACCTCCTCGGCGTACATCCGCATGTCGGGGGTCAGGTCGGCGACGATGGTCGGCGGGTAGAACCACCCGGGCCCGTGCGGGCGTTCGCCGCCGCACAGCACGCGCGCGCCCTTGGCCTTGGCGTCGTCGACCTGCTCGGTGACGTCCCGTACGCCCTGCTCCTGCGCGAGCGGGCCGACGTCGGTGCCCGGCGCGGTCGGGTCGCCGACCTTGAGCGCCGACATGTTCGCGGTGAAGGCCCGGGCGAAGGCGTCGTAGACGTCGGCGTGCACGATGAACCGCTTGGCGGCGATGCAGCTCTGGCCGTTGTTCTGGGTCCGGGCGGTGGTCGCGGTCTTCGCGGCGGCCTCGATGTCGGCGGACGGCAGGACCAGGAACGGATCCGAGCCGCCGAGTTCCAGGACGGTCTTCTTCAACTCACGCCCCGCGATGGCCGCGATCGAGCGGCCCGCGCCCTCGCTGCCGGTCAGCGTCGCGGCGACCACGCGCGGATCCGACAGCACGTGCTCGACCTGCTTCGACCCGATCAGCAGCGTCTGGAAGGCGCCCTCGGGGAAGCCGCCACGGGTGAACAGGTCCCCCATGTACAGGGCGGTCTGCGGCACGTTGGACGCGTGCTTGAGCAACCCGGTATTGCCCGCCATCAACGCCGGCACGGCGAACCGCATGGCCTGCCACAGCGGGAAGTTCCACGGCATCACGGCGAGCACGGGCCCCAGCGGCTCGTACCGCACGTACGCCCGCCGCGCCCCGACCGCCGCCGCGTCGGCCGGCTCCTCGGCCAGGAACCCCTCGGCCCGCTCGGCGTAGAACCGACACAACTTCGCACACTTGGCCACCTCGGCCTCGGCAGCGGCGATCGTCTTGCCCATCTCCGCCGTCATCAGCCGCGCGACGTCGGCCCGCTCCGCGTCGAGCAGTCCCCCCACCCGACGCATGTGCCCCGCCCGCACGGCATACGTGTCACGCCGATGCGCCCGAAACACCTCGTCGGACCGCGCGATGCACGCGTCGATCTCCTGCTCGGTCAGCGCCGAGAACTCCTTCCACGTCTCACCGGTGGCCGGATTGACGGACGCGATGGCCATGAGTCCTCCAAAAACGAAACGAAATCAGTCGCCGGCTTCCCCCGCCGCCCCGTTACCCACCCCGCCCCGAGCCACACAAAACCCTGAAACCATGCCCACATGAACGAACAGGCCATCCCGATCCTGCGCGTCTCCGACGCCACCGAATCCGTCACCTGGTACGCCCGCCTGGGCTTCACCAAGCAATGGGAACACCGCTTCGAACCCGACCTCCCCGCCTTCGTCGAGATCGCCAGAGGCGAAGTCCGCCTCTTCCTCTCCGAACACACCGGCGACGCCGGCCCGAACACCCTGATCTACCTACGCATCCACAACATCGACGAAGTAGCCAAGGAATTCACCACCCCCGTCGAACAAGCCCCCTGGGCCAAGGAAGTCCACCTGACCGACCCGGACGGCAACCGCCTACGCCTGGGCACTCCGACGGACTGAGGTTCACCGGCCTACATCGCTCACACCGCCTGCAGACACCGCCGGCGGTGATGCTCGAGGTGCCCTTCGTCGATGTCGTGTCCAGGGTTGCGCCGCAGCTTCTCCACTGCCTGCCCGTTCTTCGTCTGCCGGACCATGCCGTGCGCATCGACATAGATGGCCAGACCGTCGAACAGCACGTGGTGGTTCGGGCACAGGCACAAGAGATTCGACAGTTCGTCCGGACCGTGGTCTGGTCTCCCCAGGCCCCGAATGTGCGCGGCCTGGCTGGAGGGGCCGGAACTGATCTCCAGCCGAAGCCCACAGACCTGGCACTCGTTGTTGTGCAGCGCCTTCACCTTGCGGGCGAGGCCGACGTCTCGGATCAACTGCCACAGCAGGATCTCGCGCCTGGTGACGGGCTGCACTGCGGGTGGCGCCACACCTGCGGTCGTGTGGTCCAGGAGGCTCAGGACCTCGTACATGTCGTGTTCGTCCCCGACGACTTCCGTGCCGCTCACGGCAGCGATCGCGCCCAGGTGAGCCTGCACGTCATCGACCAGGACGCCGGTTTCGCCGATCAGCCGTTCCCGGTTCGAGACGGCGTCGTCGAGGTGCGCCGTGGCGTTTGCGTCGGCATCCGGCCCACCGGAGTCAGGCAAGAGGTCCTTCTGTGCGGAACTTTGCGGTATGCCGAGCCCACGCCGACGAACACGAGCCAAGGCCGATCGCCCCTGCTCGACCCATTCCTGCCAGGCCGGAGGAGCGGCCTTCAGCGCCTGGTCCAAGGACACGGTCGGATTGCGACGAGCCACTATCCAATTCCAGTCCATGCGATTGTCTTCGAGGCTGATGAGCGACATGTCATAGGCGTAGTTGGGGAACGTGCCGGCGTCCGGGCCTCCGCCCTGTTCGACACGTTCGACGTTTTCGATGAGGCCGACACCGTCGAACCGAACCTGCCCCTTCTGTCGACCTTCGTACGGAACCGAGCTGAAGATCAGCAACGGCTCGGCACGACGTCGATCGGCAACGACGAGGGCCAACTGACGCCCCCAAGCTGCGAGCAGGGTGGCGTTTCCCTTGGTGGCCCCGACCGATTGCTTCTCACCGGGCTTGTGGTCACCGAAGTACCGGAGGGTGGCCCCGTCGTCCCCGAAACGGTCGTGCCAAGGTGTCTCTACGGTCCCGGCCTTCCAGGGACTGGACCGGATGAGCACCGCGGGACGTCGCGGGCCGTCGATCGCCTTTACCACGGCGATACCGTTGATGCCGGACT
Organism: Streptomyces sp. SID3343; assembly: GCF_009865215.1. Classification (GTDB taxonomy): domain Bacteria; phylum Actinomycetota; class Actinomycetes; order Streptomycetales; family Streptomycetaceae; genus Embleya. The sequence goes on from NZ_WWJX01001395.1 coordinate 3,449, forward strand.
CGAGAAGGGCACGCTTCTCGCCCGGAGTGTTCGTGACGTGCCAAAAGTTGGGCAACCCGCCCTTGACCGCGGGGCCCGCGTCCTTCGGCCTGGCGTACCGGTAGCACTTCCCCACTTCCAGCAACAGCCCCATGTTCTGCCCCGTCCCCCCGCAACCGTCCTGTAGGTCCGCATCACCTTGCCACGCCGACTACGAGGACGCGAGCGATGGTTGCCCCTGCGGCACGCTTTGCGCCGGTCGACCGTGACGTGCTCGTGCTACCGAAGTCGGGTGAGGAACATCGCCCTTCACCATCCGGTCCGGTCGGGGTGGGTCAGGTGGGGAGGAGGGTGCCCCAGGCTACGAAGTGGGAGCGGGTGTTGGTGGTGGAGGGGGCGGTCAGGGTGATGTAGGAGCCTGGGGTGTGGTAGTCCGAGCGGGCGGGGATGGGGTTCAGGATGTCTACCGACTGGGGTGGGACGTTGTGTTCGGTTTTGTCGATGCGGTAGTGGTAGGAGCCGGACGGGACTTCGACGACCACGATGTCGCCTGTCGAGAGGGTGCGGATGGCGTCGCGGCCCGCCACCGCGAAGTTGCCGGGTTGGCCGGGAGCCGCGGTGTGGGAGTAGTGGCCGATGCGGTCGGCGTCCAGGGTCTCGGTGCGGGTGCCCTCGTCGAGGGCGCGGACGCGATCTCCCTCGCCCGGGAGGCGGATCGTGCCCAGCCCGGCGATCGGCGGCGCGGTGGGCAGGCCCGACGGCGGGGCCGCGGACGCG
>NZ_WWJX01001396.1 GCF_009865215.1 Streptomyces sp. SID3343
GCCGCCGGCGCCCAGGATCGTGGCGGCCTGCTGGGCGCCGAGGGTCATGCCGATGTTGCGCGCGACGGTGTTCGCGCCGGCCGCGGCGGCGGTCTGTTCGGCCGGCACGGCGTCGACGACGAGGGTGCCCAGGGCGGTCTGTACGAATCCGGTGCCCAGCCCCACCACCGCGCTGCCGAGGAACGCCTGCCACGGCTCGTGGTGCAGGAACGCGATCACGACCAGGCCCGAGCCGCCGGCCAGCGCGCCCGACATCAGCACGGCCCGCGTGCCGTAGCGGGCACAGGCCCGCCCGCCGACCACGCCCGCCAGCAGGATCGTGAACGACTGCGGCAGGATCAGCAGCCCCGCTCGGGTGATGTCCATGCCCAGGCCGAAGCCCGTGTCGCGCGGCTGCGCCCCCATCTGCGGCAACAGGAACATGCTGGTGGACATCGTGATGCCGCACAGCACCGCGGTCGCGTTCGCCGCCCAGACCGCGCGCAGCCGCATCGTGCGCAGGTCGATCAACGGGTCGGTGGTACGGCCCGCCTGCCACACCCACGCCGCGAGCAGTACCCCGGACCCGACGAACAGCGCGAGCACGGCGGAGGAGGTCCAGCCCCACGTACCCGCGCGCGCCAACGCCGAGAGCAGGCCCACCAGCGCGCCGGACAGCAACAGCGCCCCGACCCAGTCCACCCGACCCGGCACGCGCGACGCGTCGCCGGGTACCCACGCGACGGTGGCCGCGAGGGCCGCCGCGATCAGTACCAGGGGCAGCCAGAACAACCAGTGGTAGGACAGGTGGGAGATGATCGGCCCGGCCGCCACGATGCCCACGCCGCCGCCCACCCCGACCAACGCGGACAGCAAACCGATCGCCGGCCCCACCCGGGCCCGCGGCAGACACTCGCGCACGATCGCGAAGGACAGCGGGAACACCGCGCCGCCGAGGCCCGCCACGACTCGGCCCACGATCATCATCGGCAGCGTTTGCGCGATGCCACACATGGCCGTGCCGACGGCGAGCAGGACCAGGGCGACCAGGAGTACGCGTCGCCGCCCGAACATGTCGCCGAGTCGGCCGGCCACCGGCGTGGCGACGGCCGCCGACAGGATGAAGCCGTTCATGATCCAGGCCAGGTCGCTCGTGTCGGCTCCGAACTCGCGCTGGAGAGTGGGGAGCGCGGGGCCGACCATGGCCTGGAGTTGCGAGTACGCCATCGCGGCGAGCATGAGCGCCGCGAGGATCGCGCGCGGGCGCGCGGCGCCTTCGGCGGGTGGTGTGAGCCGGGTCGACTCTTCGTTCGCGGGGCCGGGATCCGGATCGTCGTTGTGTCGCCGTCGCCGCACGCGTGCCCCGTTCCCGCCCGCGCCGACATCGGCGGTGCGACCCGAAAACCGGCCCGGACCTGCTCGAACACCCAGGCCACCAGTCTGCCTTGCGGACTCTACGAGCGATCTGACGGACCGTCAACTACCAGTGGACGAACGTCGAATCGGCCGCCGTCAGGAGAATCGGGGGCTTCGGCGGCAGTGATCACCGTACGACCCGGGCGCGTCGCAGGCGGTGTCGCTCCAGGGCGTGTCGGGGGTAGCCGGTAACCTGTGCCGGCCGGGGGATCCGTCGGGTGTGCGTGTTTCGTCATGCATTGTGCATCGGTCGGCGCGCGTCGGTGTCCGTCGGCTCCGAAGGCGGTGGCCGGGTCGGTTCCGGCGGAGCTGTTCCGGCGGGGCTGGTTCCTGTCCGGCCATGTCGGTTGTGCGTCTGTCGTCGTGAGGAGGGTTGGTCGTGAACGGTTCGGTACCACGGGTGCCGCAGGCCGACCTCGCACGATCGGGCGCGCGATGAGGCCGATAGCGCCGCGGGTCGCTCTCGCGCCGGACGCCTACGGGCACGGTGGGCGGCTGCGGCCGCTCGGCGACGACGGGGCGCCGCTGGGGCCGGCCGTGCATGTGGCCGATCTGATCGCGGCGGTACAGGACTACGAGGCCACCGGCCCCGCGCCGCGATGGGTGTGGGCGTCGGTGGAGAGCGCGTACGCGCCGCTGCTGCCCACCCGGGTCGCACGCTGCCACGACCTCGCATCGGTCGAGTCGCTGCTGCTCGCGCACGAGGGCCGGTTCGGCGAACCGCGCTCGCTCGGCGCGGCCTGGGCACGGCTCAAGGGCCTGCCCGTACCCGACGACCTGCCGGTAGGCGTCGCCGACGCGCAGGACAGCCTGTTCGTCCCCGACCGACTGCGGTTGCCGGCCGGAGTCGAGGCCCTCGACGCGGTCGTCGACGTACACGCCGACCAACTGCGGCGGATCGACACCATCGCGGACCCCGTGCGGCGCTCCCGCTTTCGGTTGCTGGTGGCGGCCGAGTCCGCCGGCGGCCTGGTCGCCGGCGAGATGGCGCGTGACGGCCTGCCGTGGCGCACCGACGTCCACAACGCACTGCTGACCGAACTGCTCGGCCCGCGCCCGCGGATCGCCGGCGCCGCACCGCCGCGGATCGCCGAACTCGCCGGGCAACTGCACGACGCGCTGGGCGGCCGGTCGTTCAATCCCGACTCGCACACCCAGGTCCTGCGCGCCTTCGCCGAGCAGGGCGTCCGGCTGACCTCGACCAAGACGTGGTACCTGCGCGACATCGCGCACCCCGCCGCCGCACTGCTGATCCGCTACAAGGAACTCGCCCGCCTGCACGCCGCGCACGGCTGGGCGTGGCAGGACACCTGGGTCCACGGCGGCCGGTTCCGCCCCGAATACGTCGTCGGCGGCGTGGTCACCGGCCGCTGGGCCGGGCGTGGCGGCGGCGCCCTCCAGATCCCACGCGTCCTGCGCGGCGCGGTGGTCGCCGATCCCGGGTGGCGGCTCGTCGTCGCGGACGCGGCGCAACTCGAACCCCGCATCCTGGCGGCGCTGTCCCAGGACGCGGGCCTGGCCCGGTCCGCGGCTGCGGGCGACCTGTACGAGGCACTCGCCACCGCCGCGTTCCAAGGCGATCGAGCGAAGGCCAAACTCGGCCTGCTCGGCGCGATGTACGGCCAGACCAGCGGCGACATCGGCCCGCTGCTCGCGACACTGCGCCGGCAGTATCCGGCGGCCATGGCCTACGTGGAGGCGGCGGCGCGGACCGGAGAGGAGGGCGGCATCGTCCGCTCCCGGCTGGGCCGCACGTGTCCGCCGCCCTCGTCGGACTGGCTCGACCTGACCGAGACCGCCGGCGGCGGCGAGGCACCGGGCACACCGACCGACGACGCGGGCGCGCGTTCGGCCCGGGCCCGGGGCCGGTTCACCCGCAACTTCGTCATCCAGTCCAGCGCCGCCGACTGGGCGTTGGCCCTGCTCGCCGCGCTGCGCCGACGCCTGACGGCGTTCGACGACGCCCCGCAGGGCCGTCCCCACCTGGTCTTCTTCCAACACGACGAGATCATCGTGCACGCCCCCGCCGAACTCGCCGGCCACGTCTGCGACGCGATCGTCGAGGCCGCCGAAGAGGCCCGCGGCCTGGTCTTCGGTGACACACCGGTTCTGCTCCCACTCGTTCCGACGGTCGCGCACACCTACGCCGAGGCCAAGTGAGCGAGTCGCGCTGCCACCTCCCCGCGACCGGACCCACGCGGGCGGCAACCGGCTCGAACGACCCGGACGCGCGGGCCCGACGGCGTCACGCACGGTCGGCCCACGCGCAGGTCGGCTACGACCGACACGACGCTTGCGCGGGTGCGGGTGCGGGTGGGCGCGTTGGGCGGGATGGCGTTGGTGCCTGGTGGCGGGTGGGTGCTGTGGGTGTGGGTTGTCGGTGTGACGGGCTTGATGCTTGGTCGGGTGTAGGCGGTGTGGGTGGGCGCGTTGAGCA
>NZ_WWJX01001397.1 GCF_009865215.1 Streptomyces sp. SID3343
CGGGGTGGGCCATCGGCGGCCCAGGGCGTCGATCGCGGCCGGCGTCGCCGCGGCAAGCAACGCGGCGGCGGCCGCGATGCCCGCCGTGTGGAGAGCGAGCAGTTGCAGTTGCCGGCCCTGTGCGTGGTCGGCGGTGCGGGTCAGGAGCCAACAGGCGATCAGGAACGGCACGGTGAGGCCGACGGCCCGAGCGGTGTGCCGGGTCTGCACGATGGTCAGTTCCCGTTGGCAGTTCGGGGCGAGTTCGTCGGTGCTCCCGAACTCGCGAACGGCCTCGTCGGCGGCGCGTTCGTACGGTGTCCCGGCGCGGGTGTGCGCCTCGATCGTGTCCGCGAGGCCGTCCCTGATCTCCTCGACCATCCGCGCCTTGGCCCGGGCCGGCCCACGCAGGGTCGCCGACAGGACCGCGACGTAGTCCTCGACCGGATCGGCCCGGCCGCCGACGGCGCTCACGTGGCGTTGCCGGCAGCGTGCCGGGGCGGGGCGACCGGGTTGAGGACGGAGCCGATCGCGGCGGTGAACTCGCTCCACGCCGTCCGCTCGCCGGCCAGGCTGCGGCGCCCCGCGTCGGTGAGTTCGTAGCAACGCCGACGCCGTTCGCCCACGGAATCCCAACTGCTGCTGAGCAGCCCGAGTCGCTCCAGCCGGTTCAGGGCCGGATAAATCGTGCCCGTACGCAGATCGAGAACGCCCCCGCTGCGCTGCTGAACCGCCGCGATGATCGCGTAGCCGTGGAGTGGGCCGGGTTCGATCACGGCCAACAACAGCCCGTCCAGGTGGCCCCGTACCGCGTCGGCCCTCATCGGTCTCTCCTCACAGGTGTCTCCGCCGCACTCTCGCCGCCGCACTCTCACCGCGCCGGTCTTTCCGCGTCGGACTCGCCGCATAGGTAGGCAGCCTACTCAGAACCGGGGTTGGCATGCTATCTATTGGCAGCCAACATATCTGCGCCTGGCTCGGAGGGTCCGCAGTGACCGCGCTTCTGCTGTCCATACACGTCCTCGCGGCGATTCTGGTGATCGGGTCGATCACCGTGGCCGCGTCGTTGTTTCCGCGATACGCGCTGCACGCGGCGCCCGGCGGCGAGGATCCGGACGGACGATCCGCCGCGGTCGCGACGTTCCTGCACCGGATCTGCCGCGGCTACGCCGTAGCCGGAGTGGCCGTGCCGGTCTTCGGCATCGGCACGGGTGCCCAGCTCGGCGTGCTCACCGACGCGTGGCTGATCGCGTCGCTGGTGCTGACCGTGATCGCCGCCGGCGTACTCGGCCTGGCGATCCTGCCCGGCCAGCGGCACCTGCTCGCGCGCACCGAAGGAGGCGGCGGCCACGACGAGTTGCGCCGACCGGCCGCCCGGCTGAGCATGCTCACCGGCGTCTTCAACGTCCTGTGGGCGGTGGTCGTCGTGCTCATGATCGTGCGCCCCGGATCCACTACGGGAGCGTGACCACAATGCGCATGCTGCGGATCGCGGCCGGTATCGAAGCGGTGTCCGTGGTGGCCCTGTTCGGCAACCTGTGCACCGTGCCCGTGCCGGCGATCACGTCGCTCGTCGGCCCACTCCACGGCACGGCCTACCTCGTCGTCGTCGCCGCGACCCGGGCGACCCGGAGCACCGCCCCGACGGCCGTCCGATGGCGCGCCGCGATCCCGGGCATCGGCGGAGTCCTCGCCCTACGCCGGCTGCGCGCGGCGGCGCCGGCGGCTCCCGGGTCCGCTGCCGGCCGGCCATCCGCCCGGACCTCCGACGCGGGCGCCGACGACGTGCCAGGCTGAGTGCCCATGAAGCACGCGGACTTGGCCCAGCGAATCGACCATGCCTGCCGACTCACCGGCGACTTCGTGCTCCGGTCCGGGCGCCGGGCCGACGAGTACTTCGACAAGTATCGCCTCGAAGCCGATCCCGTCCTCCTGGACGCGGTCGCCGAGGCGATGGCCCCGCTGGTGCCGGCAGGCATCGAGGTGTTGGCCGGCCTGGAGATGGGCGGGATTCCGGTGGTCACCGCATTGGGCCGGCACACCGGCTTGCCCTGCGCGTTCGTCCGCAAGCGGGCCAAGCCGTACGGTACCCGTCGACTCGCGGAGGGCGCCGATGTCGTGGGCCGACGCGTTCTGGTGATCGAGGACGTGGTCACCAGTGGCGGCCAAATCGTGCTCTCCACAGCCGAGTTGCGTTCTCTGGGCGCCGATGTTCGGGCCGCGCTGTGTGTGATCGACCGCGAGGAGGGCGGCGCTGCGGCGCTCGCCGCCGAACGAATCGACCTGAGGGCACTGCTGACCGCGACCGACCTGCGCCGGGCCGCGGACCACCCGGCGCCCAAGGGGTCGCGTCAGGGTGAAGCAGCGGATCGCGCGGTCGCCGGCCCGGGGGCGTAGGCGGCGCTCACCGGTCACGCGCGGTCCGGGCGGCGTCGAGTCGGCCCGTCATACGGCTGACGTGGTGGGCCTCGTCGGCGCGGTGCGCTCGGCGCTCGTCCACGTCGATCACCGCCCCGTCAGCCGGCGGCCGGGGCGGCACCGGCCCGCTTGAGGGTGCGGATCACCGGAGCCGATTCCAGCGTACGGATCGCGTCGAGGGCACCGACGCGCTCCGTCAGGTAGCGGCAAAGGTCCTCCGCGTCACGACAGTTGACGGCGGCGACGAGATTGCTCGGGCCGGTGGTCAGGGCGGCGAAGGAGACCTCCGGGTGCCCGGCCAACGCCTGTCCCACGCCGAGCAGGCCCGACGGCCGCACCGACATCCACAACCGCGCCTCCGCGGCGAAGCCCAGTGCGGCCGGGGCGATGTCCACCTCGTACGACACCACCCCGGCACCGCGCAGGGCGTCCGTACGACGCTTGACCGTCGAGGCCGAACACCCGGCGGCCGACGCGAGTTCGGTGTACCCGGCCCGTCCGTCACGGGCGAGGATCCGCAGCATCGACCGGTCGGCGTCGTCGAGAGCGATGGTCTCGACGCGCGGCGCCGCCACCGCGAGGCGCAGATGGTCCACCTGTTCCGCGGCGAGTTCGGCCGCGCCGGCCCAGTCGTTCGGAAGGGCGGTGGCGCGCAGCAACAGGTGCGCCGACACCGAGGTCACCCGACTCGTTCGCGGCAGCTTGTGCAGCAGCAGCGCGTCCCGGTCGGCCGTGGACCGCGTCACGACGTTGCAGCAGATCTCCGTCCCACCGGAGAGCAGGTACACGAACGACGTATCGGGCCTGGAGGCCAGCGCCGCGGCGACACCGCCGGCCGCATCGGGCGTACAGCGGAGCCGTACCGTCCAGGACGTCCATCCGAGCGCGACCCCGTTGACGACACCGACCACCCGCAACGCCCCCTCGGCCCGAAGTCGGCGGTAGCGGCGGGCCACCGTGTGCTCCGAGACCCCGAGCACTTGGGCAGCGGTACGAAAGGGCACCCTTCCGTCGATCCGCAGCGCGTGCACGAGAGCACGATCCAACGGGTCCAGGCTGACGGTATTCATCGCTCCACGCTATCTGCCGACGGATTCCCACGCCGTGACGCCGATGGCCGGCCGTGACCGGCGCGGTGCGGCGATCGTGGTGCCGCGGCCCGTTCGTTCGATGGCGCCGCACCCCGAGCCGAGTACGAAGGAGTCCTCCGCATGACGAAGCACACCCGGATCCTGGTCACCGGATCGACGGGCAATGTAGGGCGCCGGGTCGTCGCGCGCCTCTTGGACGTGACGGGCGAAGGCGCCGGGGCGGCGCGGGCCGACGCGAAGGCAGCCGACGCGGTGGCGGCCGACGAGGCAGCGGCCGACAAGGCAGCGGCCGACGAGGCAGGAAGTGCCGCCGGTCCGATCCGCGTTCGCGCGCTGACCCGCAGGCCCGACACCGCCGGGTTGCCGAACGGCGTCGAGGTCCGGCCGGGTGACCTGTCCGACCCCGACGCGATGGCCGCCGCCCTGGAGGGTGTGGACGCCGTCTTCCTGATGTGGCCGTTCCACGGTGCCGAACCCGCCGTCGCGGCCCGCCTCGTGGAGGCGATCGGGCGGCAGGCCGGCCGGGTCGTCCTTCTTTCGTCCGGCGCGGTGCTGGACGGGTTGGCTCCCGACGAGCAACCGCACCCCGTGGGGCGCTCACACGCCGCGGTCGAGCAGTTGGTCGAGCGGTCGGGATCGGCGTGGACGCATGTGCGGCCGAGTACCTTCGCGGCCAACACGCTGTGGTGGGCGGAGCGCATCCGCTGCGCCGACACGGTCCGGGGCGCCTACGGCGCGGTGTCCATGGCCCTCGTGCACGAGGCCGACATCGCCGAGGTGGTGGTACGGGCGCTGACCCAGGACGGGCACGACGGCGCCGCGTACCCACTGACCGGCCCCGACGTACTCACCCAGGCCGAGCAGGTCCACATCATCGGCGAGGTGCTCGATCGCCCGCTTCGCTGGGAGGAGTTGCCCCGCGAGGCCGCTCGTCGGCAACTGCTCGCCGACGACGGCTTCCCCGATGCGTTCGTCGACCCGCTCCTCGACGGCTACGCCGACATGCTCGCGGCGCCGCCCCCGATCGTCACCACCACGATCGAGGCCGTCACCGGCTCGCCGGCCCGTTCCTTCCGCACGTGGGTGTCCGACCACGCCGACACCTTCCGGCGGCCTTGACGTCGGATCCCGGGCGGCCCGCGTCACGCGCCGGCGTCACGCGTCAGGCATCGGTCGGGTCGGCAGCGAAGGCTCGAAGAAAGGTACGCACCGCAGCGCTTGCCGCGGCCCGCAGTTCCGCGTCCGGGACGGTCCGAGTGCCCAGGCGAGCCCGTCGATCCATGGGACCGACCAGCAGGGCGGAGAACTGTTCGGCGGCCAGGAGCGGATCGGTCAAGCGCAGCCTGCCTGCGAGGGTCAGCCGGGCCAGGCGGTCGGCCAGCGCTTCGGTGACCCGGTCCGACACCTGCCCCTGCACGATGTCGAGCAGGTCCGGGAACTTGTTGAGTTCGGCCGCGAGCAGACGACGCAGCGCCCACGAGCGGTCGTCGCAGTAGCAGTGGAGCAGCCGCAGACCGACGTCCTCCAGGACGGCACGGGGATCGTCGTCGCCGGAATGGGTGAGCAGTTCCACCGCCGCCAGGTTGCGCGCCGACGCCCGCTCCGCGTGCGCGACGAAAGTCCGCCGCAGGAGCGTCTCCTTGTCACCGAAGTGGTTATACACGGTGGCCTTGGCGACGCCGGCCTCGGCCGCGATCACGTCCACTCCGGCCTGCGCGTATCCCTCGCGGGCAAACACTGTGAACGCCGCGTCCAGGATCGCCTCCCGTTTGTCGATGCGTCCGCGCGAGCCGGCGAGGCTTTGGCCGGCCGAGGTTTCCGTTCCGCTCATGGCCCGCATGATAGAGGGCGGCTCCCGTGATTGGACTTATGCGTCCATTTTGTTGGGCGCAGTTGCCTAAGACTGCCAAGTCTCATAACTTGGACTGGCCAGTCTGGTTTGTCCGAGCCAAGGAGATCCATCGTGAAGACCATCGTCGTCTCGGGCGGCACCGACGGCATCGGCAAGGCACTCGCCCACACCTACCTCTCCCGAGGCGAGCGCGTCGCAGTCGTCGGCCGCAACCTCGAAAAGGGCAAGGCGTTCCTCGCCGCAGCCGCCGAAACGGGCGCCGCTGCACGGGCGTTCTTCATCCCGGCGGATCTGAGCCTGGTCGCCGAGAACCACCGGGTCGTCGCGGAACTCGAAGCCCGATTTCCCGTCGTCGACGCGCTCGTGCTGTGCGCCCGGCACTATCGCTCGGCACGCCTCGAAACGAGCGAAGGGCTCGAAAACACGTTCGCCCTGGAGTACGTGAGCCGCTACCTGCTCGGCCACGGCCTGATCGCGTCGCTGGAGCGGGCCGAACGGCCGGTCGTGGTGAACGTGTCCGGCCCCGGCATCCCCAAGGGCGAGATCCACTGGGACGACCCCGGTCTGGCCGGCGGCTACAGCGGCGGCGCCGCCCAGACCCAGGCAGGCAGGGCGAACGACCTGCTCGGAGTCGCTTTCGCCGCGGCGCACGGCGCCGGCCCGGTCAAGTACGTCCTCGTCCATCCGGGCGCGGTGGCCACCAGCTTCTCCGGTCGGTACGACGCGGCGGCCGCGGCCCACGTCGCGGCCATGAAGCGCACCGCCCGCCCGGTCGCCGAGGCGGTCGTACCGATCGCCGCGTGCATCGACGACCCGCCGGCGGAGCCGCTGAGCGCCTTCGTCCGCGGCGAACGCATCAGCGTCCACCACCCCTCCTTCGACCACACCAGCGCGACCCGCCTCCTCGACCTGACCCGCGACCTCCTCGCGCACGTCCCGGGAGGGGGCGGCGAGCTACCCGAAGTCGTCGGCTGATGGGTCGCGAGGGCGGGGCGGGGTCGGGCGGCGGCTCCG
>NZ_WWJX01001398.1 GCF_009865215.1 Streptomyces sp. SID3343
AGGTGGTCGCGTCCGTGCTCGCGGCCTGGCCCGAGACACTGGCCGGTGCGACGGCCCCGCAGGACGCGGGCCGGGTGCAGGCGTGGGTGGTGGGCCCCGGGCTCGACACCGACCCCGAGGCCGAGCGCCGCTTGACGGGCGCGCTGGCCGGCGAGGCGCCGGTGCTGGTGGACGCCGACGGACTGACCCTGCTCGCCCGCTCGAAGCCCGGCACGTGGCGCACCCCCGCGATCCTGACCCCACACGCGGGCGAGGCGGTGCGATTGTTCGCGGCGGCCGACGTCACCGTCTCCCGTGAGCGGATCGAGGCCGAGCGGCTCGACCACGCGCGCCGGCTCGCCGAGGCGTACGGGTGCGTGGTGCTGCTCAAGGGCAGTACGAGTGTGATCGCCGCCCCCGACGGCCGGGTCCGGATCAACCCCACCGGCACGCCGTGGTTGGCCACGGCCGGTAGCGGTGACGTGCTCTCGGGGTTGGCCGGCTCACTCCTCGCGGCGGGGCTGGCACCGCTGGACGCGGCCTCGGTGGCGGCCTATCTGCACGGCCTGGCCGCCCGCGCGCTGCCCGGACCGCCGACCGCCCCGGACCTGATCCGGGCCCTGCCCGGGGTGTGGGCGGACGTTGCCGGCACGTGAGCCGGACGCCGAGGCGGGGCCGGCCTGCCACACTGGACCCTTGCACTTGCACTCCTGACGCCCGGGACTCCGAAGGTGCGGAGCCCGATCGGCGACAGCCCGTGGGAAGGATCACCAGCCACATGCGTGCCCAGGCGCGGATCGATCTCGACGCGATCGTGGACAACATCGCGGCCGTGCGGGCTCGGGTGGGGTCGGCGGCGGTCATGGCCGTGGTCAAGTCGAACGCCTACGGGCACGGCATGGTGCCGTGCGCCCGGGCGGCTCGCTCGGGCGGCGCCCAGTGGCTGGGGACGGCCGTGGTCGAGGAGGCCCTCGCGCTGCGCGCCGCCGGTGACACCGGGCGGGTGCTGACCTGGCTGTGGGCACCCGGCGACCGGTTCGAGGACGCGGTCCGGGCCGACGTCGACATCTCGGTGAGCGGCGAGTGGGCGATGGACGAGGTCGTGGCCGCGGCCCGGGCCGCCGGCCGCCCGGCCCGGGTGCACCTGAAGGCCGACACCGGCCTCGGGCGCAACGGCTGTACCCCCGGGCAGTGGCCCTCCCTGGTCGACGCCGCGCTCAAGGCTCAGGCCGACGGCCTGGCCGACGTGGTCGGCCTGTGGTCGCACTTCGCGTGCGCCGACGAACCGGGCCACCCCTCGATCGCGCCCCAACTGGCCGAGTTCCGTGCGATGGTCGGCTACGCCGAGGACTGCGGGGTCACCCCCGAGGTGCGGCACATGGCCAACTCGCCCGCGACACTGCTGATGCCCGAGGCGCACTTCGACCTGGTCCGGGTGGGTCTGGCCGGTTACGGCCTCTCGCCCGTGCCCGACATCGGCGGCCCCGCCGATTTCGGCCTGCGCCCCGCGATGACGCTCGTGGCGAGCCTGGCCAACGTCAAACGGGTGCCGGCGGGCCACGGCGTGTCCTACGGGCACGCGTGGATCGCGCCGAGGGAGACCACTCTCGCGCTCGTGCCCACCGGCTACGCCGACGGCATCCCGCGGCACGCGAGCAACGTCGCGCCGGTCCTGGTGGCCGGCCGGGTGCGCACGATCGCGGGCCGGGTCGCGATGGACCAGTTCGTGGTGGACCTCGGCGACGACGAGGCCGAGGTGGGCGACGAGGTGATCCTGTTCGGCCCCGGCGACCGGGGCGAGCCCACGGCCGAGGACTGGGCGGTCGCGGTCGGCACCATCTCGTACGAGATCGTCACCCGCCTGGGAGCGCGCGTGCCTCGCGTGTATTCGGGAGCGGACGCCTCGGAAGCGGACGCGACGGGGACGGACGCCACCGGGACGGACGCCACATGACCTCGCCCCTGCCTCCTCCCGCCGCGAGTGCCACCCGCGCGCTCGGCCGCCGCGCCGGCATCCTCGGCGCCGCGGTCGGCGTGCTGGCCGCCGGCGCCGCCGCGGGCGTGGCCATCGAGCGGATGACGGTCGGCCGAGCGTTTCGGCGCCGGACCGAGGCCCAGTTGGACGCGCTGGCCGAGTTCGGGACGCTGCGCGGCGAACCCCACATGGTGACCGCGGGCGACGGCGTCGAGTTGTACGCCGAACTCGACGGTCGGCGCGACGCCGAACTCACCGTGGTGCTGTGCCACGGCTACACGCTCGACATGGACTGTTGGCACTATCAGCGCGCCGCGCTGCGCGAGGACTACCGCCTGGTCCTGTTCGACCAGCGCAGTCACGGCCGCTCCGGACGCGGCGCCCCACAGACCTCGACGATCGACCACCTCGGCGAGGACCTGTACACGGTCCTGACCGAACTCGTGCCGACCGGCCCGATGGTCCTGCTCGGCCACTCGATGGGCGGCATGACGATCATGGCGCTCGCCGACCAGCACCCCGAACTGTTCGGCGACCGTGTGCTCGGGGTGGCGCTGATGAACACGTCGGCGGGCCGCTGGGCGACGGTGACGCTGGGCATCCCCGCCGCGGGCGCGCGGCTCGTGCACCGGATAGCGCCCGGGCTGCTGCGCACGCTCGGTCGCCGGGCGGGCCTGGTGGAGGCGGGCCGGCGCGCCGCGCGCGACCTGGTGTACCTGTTCACCGAGCGCTACGCGTTCGACTCCGATGTCGACCCCACGCTCGTGCGCTTCACCGACCGGATGATCTCGGGCACGCCGATCGACGTGATCGCCGAGTTCTTCCCGACGTTCGAGACACACGACAAGTTGGCGGCGCTGCCGGTGCTGGCCGGGGTGGAGACGCTCGTGGTCGGCGGCGAGGGCGACCTGATGGCACCCGCGTCGCACAGCGAGGCGATCAAGGAGGCGCTTCCGGGCGCCGAGTTGGTCATCGTGGCGAACTCGGGACACCTGACCCCGCTGGAGCATCCGGAAGTGGTGAACGCGGCGCTGCGCGGGCTCATCGCGCGCGCCGTGAGCGCACCCGCCCGGGACGCGCCCACTCGGGGCGCACGGCGATCCGGTGGGCACGCGCGAGGAGACTCCTCCGGATAGGTCGGATCCTTCGGATCGGGCGCGTCGCTCGGGCAGACCCGGCGCGGACGATCCACCCGACAGGCGATCCTGAACGACATGGGCCCGGGCCCGACGCGGGCGCTCGAAGCATGGTGTTGGTGGGAGTGGTGACGTGGTGCGAAATGTGACCGTGACGGTCGCCGGTGGTGCGGACACGCGTGCGCTGGGTGCGCGCCTGGCCAAACTGTTGCGGGCCGGGGACCTGCTTGTGCTGTCCGGCGGCCTGGGCGCGGGCAAGACGACCCTGACCCAGGGCATCGGCGTGGGCCTGGGTGTGCGCGGGGCGGTGACGTCGCCGACGTTCGTGATCGCCCGAGTGCACCCCACCGAGGTGGGCGGTCCGGCGCTCGTGCACGTCGACGCCTATCGGCTCGGTGGTTCGGGCGACGTCGAGGCGGAGATCGACGGGCTCGACCTGGACGCGTCGTTGGACGAGTCGGTGACCGTCGTGGAGTGGGGCGAGGGGATGGTCGAGGCGCTGGCCGAGAACCGCCTGGAGGTCGCGATCGAACGCGACGGCGCCGAGGCCGACGCGCCGACGGACACCCCCACCGACTTCGCCGGCGACGAGGTCCGCACGATCGTGGTGCGCGGAATCGGCGCGCGCTGGGCGGACGCCGATCTGGACGCGCTGACCGGCTGAGGCCCCGTGCGGTGACCGCCGACGGGCGACGCCCCGTCAGGTGGGCGGCGCAGTCGCCC
>NZ_WWJX01001399.1 GCF_009865215.1 Streptomyces sp. SID3343
CCACCCCGTCCCCAAAAATCCGCAGGCGCGACCACGCCCACCCACCGGCCACCGCGCAGCTCTCGCGACGCCGCGCTTAGCCTGTGCCGATGAGCGATCACATCCGAGACACCCTCGCGGCGATACCGATCGACGAGTTGCGCCGACGCGCCGCGATCGTCGACGAGATCACCGGCATCGCGCCGGTGGCGGTCGAGACTGCGGAACGCTTCGCCTGGAACGACGGAGGCGGGCAGTCGACCGTGTGGTACTTCACGCCGGACAAGCGGGCGTTGCTACTGACGTTCGACCACGAGACGGACTTGAACCTCTTCGCCGAGGGCACCTACGCCGACCAGGAGTCGCTGTACCGCGGCGTCCCCGAAGACCTCGTCCGGCTGGTGCGCAACCGCCCCGAGAACTACGAATCCCTGAACCTCACGGACCCGGACACGGCAGAGACGATCCACTACGCCGGCGGTGTGTTCTGGTTCGACGGCGAGCAATGGCGACCGGCCGAAGGCTTTCTGGCCTACTGCGCCCGAGAGGACCTGGACCCGTACGCCGAGTCCGGATTCACCTACTGCCTCGCCAACTACCGGCTCGACGGCGAATTCACCCCCGAGGCGATCGTCGAAGAACGCGCCACCTCGAATCGGTACGAGAACGAAGCCGCCCGGGCCGCGGCACTGACCTCGATCCGGGAGATCTTCGCCCGCCACCGATGACCTGCGCGGACCCGCGCGGGATGACGTCGGCCGTCCGAGGAGTCGGACTTCTCGGACGGTCGACGTCATCCCGGGCCGTGTCGGGGCTCGAAGTGCGCTTCCAGGGTGGAGGGCGGTCGCGATCACCCTCCCCGCAGTCCGCTCGGGTGGCACCATGGGGGCGCGTCGGGTGTTCCTGGGTGGAGCAGTGTGGCCGCGCGTGAGGTCGGGGGCGGCTGGGCATGGACGTCGGGCGTTACGAGATGGGGCCGCTGCTCGGGCGGGGCGGGATGGCACGGGTGTATCGGGCGCGGGACACCCGGCTCGGCCGTGAGGTCGCGGTCAAGATGCTGGATCCCGCCCTTGCCCACGATCCGGTCGCTCGGCGGCGGTTTCTCGCCGAGGCGCGGGCGGCGGGTGGGCTGAACCATCCCGGGGTGGTCACCGTCCACGATCACGACGAGGCCGAGGTGGACGGT
>NZ_WWJX01001400.1 GCF_009865215.1 Streptomyces sp. SID3343
CGCCGCCCGGCCGAAGTGCCGGTGCTCGGCCTCCGGGACGAAGTGGCGGAGCTTGCGCTGAACAAGATCCATGCCTTTACGGTATCAATAGTCCAGGAAGGGTCTTGGACGCCGCAGGCGGGCCGCCCCGAGACTCGAAACATGATCGTCATCACCGCCCCCACCGGCCGGATCGGCAGCAGGCTCCTGGACATCCTGCTCGATGAGGCTCCCGCTCGTGGCGAAGAACTGCGCGTCATCGTGCGCGACCCCGAAAAGCTCCCCGACGCGGTCCGTGCCCGCGTCGACGTCGTCACCGGCTCGCACGACGACCCCGAGGTCGTCGACCGGGCCTTCGCCGGCGCGGACGCCGTCTTCTGGCTGGCTCCGCCAGACCCGCGGGCGCCGAGTCTGGACACCGCGTACTCCCGGTTCACCGACGCCGCCGCAAAGGCGTTCACGGCCCACGCGGTGGGGCACGTGGTCGGCGTCTCGGCGCTCGGCCGCGGCACCCCCGTCGTCGGTCGCGCCGGACATGTCACGGCCTCGTTGGCCATGGACGACCTCATCGCGAGTACCGGCGTGGCCTACCGGGCGCTCGCGAACCCGACCTTCATGGACAACCTGCTGCGGCAGGTGGCTTCGATCCGCGACGACGGCGTGTTCACCGACACCGTCGCCGCCGACCGCAGTGCGCCGGTGGCCGCCGCCCGGGACATCGCCGCGGCCGCCGCCGGCCTGCTGCTCGACCGCTCGTGGACGGGGACGGGCGAGGTCCCGGTACTGGGCCCCGAGAACCTTTCGGCGAACGACATGGCGCGCATCATGACCGACGTGCTGCGCCGCCCGGTCCGCTACGAGCGGCAGTCGCTCGACGACTTCCGCGCCCAACTCGCCGGACACGGCTTCGGGGACGCGCTCGTCGAAGGTTACGTCGACATGATGCTCGCCAAGGACAACGGCCTCGACGACGGCGTGCAGCGCACCCCTCGGACCGCGAGTCCGACCACCTTCCGCACATGGTGTGAGGAGGTCCTGGAGCCTTCGGTCCGGGCCCAGGCGTGAGCGCGTGAGCGCGTGAGCGCGTGAGCGCG
>NZ_WWJX01001401.1 GCF_009865215.1 Streptomyces sp. SID3343
GATCGGCAGCGGGCCGGCCACTCGGGCGCGCAGGTCCGGCGTGGCCACCACCGCGACCGCGTCGGCGGCGGCGAGCAGCGCGCGGATGCGTTCGTCCGGATAGAGCGGGTCGAGCGGCAGGTATGCGCCGCCGGCCTTGAGGATGCCGAGCATGCCGACGATCAGCGCGGCGGAGCGCTCCACGAACAGGCCCACCGGCCGATCCGGTCCCACTCCGGCCGCGCGCAGCCGATAGGCCAACGCATTGGCCCGGGCGTCGAGTTCGCCGTAGCTGAGCACCCCGTCGGCGCCGCGGACGGCCGGTGCGTCCGGGGTCCGGCGGGCCTGTTCCTCGATCAGCGCGTGCAGCGTGCCGGTCGCGTCCCAGTCCCGCGCGGTGTCGTTCCACCCCGCGAGCAGGCGCTCCTCGCCGGCGGTGAGCAACGGCAGGTCGGCCACCGGCCGGTCCGGATCGGCCGTCATCGCGTCCAGGATCGTGGTCAGGTGGCCGAACGTGCGCCGGATGGTCGCCTCGTCGTAGAGCACGCTGCGCCAGACCAGGTCGGCGACGAGTTCGTCGGCCGGCCCGGTGTCGAGTACGGCGACGGCCAGGTCGAACTTGGCGGCGCCGGTGTAGGTGTCGCCCCACTCGACCTCGATGCCGGCCAGCGTCGGATGCGCCGCAGCCTGGTTGTGCACGTTGAGCAGGACTTGGAACAGCGGCGTGTAGGCGAGTTCGCGCTCCAGGCCGAGCGCGTCGATCAGTCGGTCGAACGGCAACTCCTGACGTGCGAACGCGGCAAGGGTGTCCTCCCGGACGCGCGCGAGCAGTTCGCGCACGGTGGGCTCGCCGGACAGGTCGGTGCGCATCGCAAGCGTGTTGACGAAGCAGCCGATCAGGTGATCGGTGCTGCGGTGCGTGCGACCGGCGACCGGACTGCCCACCGTGACGTCGGTGACCCCGTTGTAGCGGGCCAGCACGGTTTGCAGCGCGGCCAGCAGCACCATGTAGGTGGTGCCGCCGGTGCGTTCGGCCAGTGCGCGGATCCGGCGCGAGCGGTCGGCGCCGAAGCCGACCTGGATCCGCTCGCCGCGGGTGTCCGCGACGGCCGGGCGCGGGCGGTCCACCGGCACGGTGACCGTGCCGGGCGCGCCGTCCAGGCGGGCCCGCCACCAACCCTGTTGCCGGTCCAACTCGTCGGCGAGGGTGGTCTGCTGCCGATACGCGACGTCCGCGTACTGCACCGGCAGCGGGGGGAGCATGGGCGGGTGCCCGGCGCAGCGCGCGGTGTAGGCCGCGGCCAGGTCGCGGAACAGCACACCCACCGACCACCCGTCGGCGGCGATGTGGTGCAGCACCACGCTCAGCGTCCAGCGGCCGTCCGAGCGCAACAGGGCGGCGCGGATCGGGATTTCGGTTGCGAGCTCGAACGGCCGGCGGGCCTCGGCGGCCAGCAGGTCGGCCAGTTCCGGACCGGGGACGTCGAGCACGTCCACCCGGAACTGGTCGACGTCGTGCACGGTGGGCAGTACCTGCCCGTCCAGACTGGGATACACCGTGCGCAACACCTCGTGGCGGGCCACCACGTCGGTCAGGGCGGCCGCCAGCGCGTCCTCGTCGGGCGGGCCGGACAGCCGCAGCACGAGCGGCATGTTGTAGGCGGCGCCGTCCGGTTCGTACTGGGCCAGGAACCACATCCGGCGCTGCGCGGCGGACAGCGGCGCGGGCACGTCGGCGGGGCGGGGTAGCAGTTCGGCCCGGGGGGTGGCCGCACGGGCGCGGGCCAGTCGGCGGCGCAGCAACTCGCGGCGCGC
>NZ_WWJX01001402.1 GCF_009865215.1 Streptomyces sp. SID3343
GGGCGACGGCGGAAACCGCGGGCAAGGCGACGTCGGCCGGGCCCGAGCCCGAGCCCGAACCGCCCGAGGCGAAGGCCACCCCGCCGACGGCGACCGCCGCAGCGGCACCGACGACGGCCAGGATCGTCCGGCCGCGGAGCCGGCGTTTGCGTGAAGTCATCGCGTTCATCGAACCCATCGAGAGTCTTTTCCGATCGTCGGAGCCGGCTGATCACACCGCGCGGGCCACATCCGGCAGCCCGCGGGTGGCCGGATCGTCGACCCGGCCACCCCTCTGACGGCACCGCCTTGCGGATCGTTGCTCGGGACCGAACTCTTTTTCGAAAACCGACGCGTCGAGACCGTACGGGGTCGCCGGCCCGGCTTACTCATGTACGCGGCATCGATCTCCTCCTAATGTGACGTGCGTACGCGTGGTCGGGCGCGCGTACATACGCGCGGTCGGCACGAATCCCGACGCGACCCCGGCCCATTTCCCACCCGAGACACGGAGAGCCACATGACCGGAATCTGCGAAGGACGCGTCGTCATCGTGACGGGGGCGGGCAACGGCATCGGCCGCGCGCACGCGCTCGCGTTCGCGGCCGAGGGCGCCAAGGTCGTCGTCAACGACCTCGGCGGGGCGCGTGACGGCACCGGCGCGTCGGCGGGCCCGGCACAGGCCGTGGTGGCCGAGATCGTCGCGGCGGGCGGCGAGGCGGTCGCCAACACGTCCGACGTCTCCGACTTCGCGGGCGCGAAGGCGCTGATCGACCAGGCGATCGAGGCGTTCGGGCGGCTCGACGTCCTGGTCAACAACGCGGGCATCCTGCGCGACCGGATGCTGACCAACATGTCCGAGGCGGAGTGGGACGCGGTCGTCAAGGTCCACCTCAAGGGCACCTTCGCGCCGGCGCACCACGCGGCGGCGTACTGGCGCGGTCTGGCCAAGGCGGGCGAGGAGGTGGACGGCCGGATCATCAACACGAGTTCGCCGTCCGGCATCTTCGGCAACGTCGGCCAGACCAACTACGGCGCGGCCAAGGCGGGCATCGCCGGCTTCACCCTGATCGCGGCCCAGGAACTGGGCCGCTACGGCGTCACCGTCAACGCCATCGCCCCCACCGCCCTGACCCGCCTGACCGAGGACCTCGCGGGCTTCGCCGACGAGGAGGCCGCCGCGAAGATCGCCGAACAGCTCGCCCCCGAGCACATCTCGCCGCTCGTGGTCTGGCTCGGCAGCCCGGCCTCGGCCGGCGTCACGGGCCGGGTGTTCTCGGTCACCGGCAGCTCGATCAGCGTCGCCGAGGGCTGGGTCAACGGCCCCACGGTCGACAAGGGCGCGCGCTGGACGCCCTCGGAACTCACCGAGATCATCCCGGACTTGGTCGCCAAGGCCGCCCCCAACGCCGACATGAGCGGAAGCCGAACCGAGCCGGCCTGAGCACTGGGTCCTCGAACGCCGGACGGCTGTGTGTCCTCAAGCGCCGGACGGGCTGGGCTCAGCCCGTCCGGCGCTTGAGGACAACCCGACACGACGGCCGACACGAGACGCGAACGCCGACCACCACCAGCCCGTCCGGCGTTTGAGGACGGCCGGTCCTGCCTCGGCCGCACGACGAACCGCGCCGGGACACGCAACGACCCCGCAACCGGCGAACCGGGCGGGGTCGTCCACGAAGGCGGCACGAAGGCGGCACGCAAAATACGCGAATCCCGAGCCTACTTGCGCTTGTTGATCTCGGCCTCCAGCTGCGGCATGACCTTGAACAAGTCGCCGACCACGCCGTAGTCGACCAGGTCGAAGATCGGAGCGTCCTCGTCCTTGTTGATCGCCACGATGGTCTTCGAGGTCTGCATGCCCGCGCGGTGCTGGATCGCGCCGGAGATGCCGACCGCGACGTACAGCTGCGGCGAGACCTGCGTGCCGGTCTGGCCGACCTGGTGGCTGTGCGGGTACCAACCGGCGTCGACCGCCGCGCGGGAGGCGCCCACGGCCGCGCCGAGCGCGTCCGCGACCGACTCGATCACGTGGAAGTTCTCGGCGCCGTTCACGCCGCGCCCGCCCGAGACGACGATGTCGGCCTCGGTCAGCTCGGGGCGGTCGGACTTCTCACGCGGGGCGCGCGAGACGACCTTGGTGCCGCCGGCGGTGAAGTCCACCGACACGGTTTCCACGGCAGGGGTGGCCGGGGCCTCCTCCGGGGTGGCGGCGTTGGGCTTGACCGTGATGATCGGGGTGCCCTTGGTGACGTGCGCCTTGACCTGGTAGGTCGCGGCGAACACCGACTGCTCGGTGACCGGTCCCTCGGCGCCGGCCTCGACGTCGACGGCGTCGGTGATCAGGCCCGACTCCAGGCGGACCGCGACGCGCGCCGCGATCTCCTTGCCGTCGAACGAGGAAGCGACCAGGATCGCGGCCGGGTTCGCGGTGCCGGCGATCTGCGCGAGCGCGTCCACCGACGGGGTGACGAGGTACTCGGCGGCCTCGGGGGCGTCGACGACGTAGACCTTCTGCGCGCCGAAGCGGCCCAGGGTCTCGACGGCGCCTTCGGAGCCGGTGCCGACGAAGACCGCGGCGGGCTCGCCGAGGCGGCGGGCCAACGTCAGCAGTTCCAGGGTCGGCTTGCGGACCGCGCCGTCGGCGTGGTCGACGAGAACGAGGATCTCAGCCATGTGGGTTCTCTCCTTGTCCGGTACAGCCCGGATTTCTCCGGCCGGGAAGTTGTTTGTCGTTGCGGTCCCGGTCGCCCCGAGGGGCGACCGCCACGAACGTGTCGAAACAGTCCGGTGCTGCCGGCCGAATCAGATGAACTTCTTGGCGGCGAGGAACGCGGCCAGCTGCACGCCGCCCTCGCCCTCGTCCTCGACGACCTCGCCCTTGGCGCGCGGCGGGCGCTTGGTGACGGTGTCGACGGTGGACCACGCGGCGGACAGGCCGACCTGGTCCGAGTCGATGCCCAGGTCGTCCAGGTCCAGGGATTCCAGCGGCTTCTTCTTGGCCGCCATGATGCCCTTGAAGGACGGGTAGCGGGCCTCGCCGGTGCGGTCCGTGACGGACACGACGGCCGGGATCGTGGCCTCGATGCGCTCGGTCGCGACGTCGCCCTCGCGGCGGCCCTTGACGGTGTCGCCCTCGACGGCGACCTCGTCCAGGTAGGTGACCTGCGGGACGCCCAGGCGCTCGGCGAGCATGGCCGGGACGACACCCATCGAGGCGTCGGTGGAGGCCATGCCGCAGATCACCAGGTCGAACCCGGCGCGCTCGATGGCCTTCGCGAGAATCAGCGACGTGCCGAGCGCGTCGGTGCCCACGATGTCGTCGTCGTTGACGTGGATGGCCTTGTCGCCGCCCATCGCCAGCGCCTTGCGCAGGGCGTCCTTGGCGTCGTCCGGGCCGACCGTCAGGTACGTGATCTCGGCCTCGACGCCGGACTCCACGATCTTGAGAGCCTGCTCGATCGCGTACTCGTCCAACTCCGACAGCAGGGAGTCGACCGACTCGCGGTCGGTGGTGCCGTCGTCGTTGAAGCCCCGGTCCCCGGTCGCGTCGGGTACGTACTTCACGCAGACAAGGATTTTCACAACAGATCTCCTGTGGTCGTCCGGTCACCCAGGTGCCGGTCCGAGGGTGTCATGCCCGTCGACGTGTTCCGCGACGGGCCCACGGTTCCGGCCCCAAGATCCATCAATCTCCGCGCCACGATGCCACGCCCGCGCGGGGGCGCACGCGTGACACAGGGCACATTCAGTTCTGACGGTCCGTCAACTTCTGGGTTCGAGAGTACGCGGTCCCGGTAAAGCCGCTGACCATCGACCCGCAACCCGACACATCGACAGCCCTGGAGAACGGACTTCGAGACCCGTTCGGACCCGTTCGGACCCATCCGAACTCGTCCGGGCCCCTCGGATCCGAGACCGCTCTACGCCCCCCGGGCACCGATGTTACCGGACAGTAATACCTGTCTCTCCCCCTTGTCACCGGTGGCCGGCCCGAACGAGAGCAACGTCACCGGCGCGCCCAGTTCGGCAGCCACGAAATCCGGCCACTCGGCGGGCGCCGGCGCGCGCTCCACGATCGGCCGCGCGGCGAACATCCGCGCGGTCAGTCGCTCGGCGTGCGCGAGGTCGGGGGCATCGGCGACACGCGGCTCCGCGCCCTCGTACGCCCGGGCCACCCCCAGGCCCGGATGGCGTACATCCGTATGGGTGAGCGCGAGCCCGTCCACTCCCGCGCACACCGCCACCGCGTACCGGTGCGCCACCGCGTCGAAGTGCCCCACCCGAAACGCCCCCTGCCACCGCCCGGTCCCGTTGTAGGCGTCCGGCAGCGCGGCGGTCAGCGCCGCGTCCTCGGTGGGCAGCGGCCCCGCGCCGTGCCGCGTCGTATAGGTGCGCACCACGCCGAGCCGGTACACGCCCTCCCCCACCCCCGCCTCGGCCGCCAGCGTCTCGGCGTTCGCGAACGTCGTGGTCGACCACGTGGTGTACGGGTGGAACCCGTGCCACTCGTCGAGCAACACGCCCTGCGCACCCTCGAACACCACCGGCCCGCCCCGCAGCAGCCGACGCGTATATGCCTCGTCGACCACCCGGACCGCGCGCCCGAAGCCGGTGAACGCGTCCACACACGCGTCGAGATCGGGCCCGAGTTCGACCCCGAGCTCGGCGGTCAGCGCGTCCCGCACGGCGACCAGTTTTCGCCGTAGTACGTCCGGCGCCCGGCAGTCGCCCGCACGCGGGGCGAGATCGGGGTGGGCGAGCGCGAAGGCCGCGGTCTCGCCGATGCCCATCCCGCACGAGCCGTGCCGATCCGCTCCGCGCGCCGCCTCGCGGGCCCGGTTCGCCGCCGCGTGGTACGGCGTGGTCAGCAGCGCGTCCCGGTCCACGGTGAGCAGCGTGAACGGGTCGGCCACCCCCAGTGTTCGCAGGTGTTCGGCCTCGGCGGCGAGCGCGAGCGGGTCGACGAGCATGAAACGCGACAGGTGCGTGCGCGTGCCCGGGGTGAACGTGCCCGAACCGAACTGGGCGAACGTGTGGTGGCGTCCGTCGTCGGTGACCACGTTGTGCGCGGCCTGCGCGCCACCGTTGAACCGCACCACCGCGGCGACCGGCCGCCCCTCGTCGCGCGCTCGCGCGCACAGCCGGTCCACCGTGGTGCCTTTGCCCGCGTCACCGAACCCCAGGTCGACGACCGCGATGTGACGAGCCGTCATGTCACCGGGGGGTATGTCACGAGCCGTCGTGTGACGAGCAGGCATGGGCGTATGTCCTGTCCCGGGCCGGTCGCTACAGCCGCCTCGTCCCCGAGTCGGCGCCGCCGGTCCCGCCGCCGTCCAGACCCGGCAGCGCACCGGAGACCGCGACCGCGCCGTTCGCCCGCGCGTACGACGCGAGCGCCTTCGAGACGTTGGCGACCTGTCCGGACGCGCCGACCTCCCGCAGGTGGTCGAGGCCCTCGTCGAGGTCGATCGCGTCCTCGGCGAGACCGATGGTGAGCGCGATCGTCTCGCATACGCCGTCGGCGTCGTCGAGTTCGATGACGTTCTGCCGCAACAGGCCCTTCCATTCCCCCAGGACCTCCTTGTCGCCCACGTAGGACGATCCGGCGGGAAGAATGTAGTAGACCTCGAACGTGCGCTGGAGTTCGGCCAGGATCCGTTCGATCGGGATGTCCTCGCCGATGTCGTCGCCGATGAACTGCTTGACCTCGGCGCGTCGCACCTTGCGGTAGGGCATCTCGTCGCCGATCACGAACAGGTAGCCGCGCTTGCCGCGCTTCTCGTGACAGTCGATCGAGGTGTGTCGGGCCATGAAGTACAGCGCCAGTTCGTACGATTCGCGCTTTTGCCCGCCGCCCCCGCCCTCCAGGAGGATGTTGCCGAGCTGGTCGTCCATCCGGTTGTCCGACTCGAACTGCCCCACCTGCAACGGCACCCGGTCGCACGTGGCGTCGCCGATCGCGCCGAACATGATCTGCGGATCGCTGACGTAGCCCTTGCGCAGGAGCAGGCCGAACAGTTCCGGCAGCTTGGTCTGCAAGGTCTGCGGGACCTGCAACATCGAACCGGTGACGTCGAACAGCACCGATATCGCCACCGACGTCGGGTGCTCGTCGCTGTCCCGGCTCTCCCGCACCCCCGCTGTGCGCGGGTCCAGGTCGGCGTGCGCCGACCACGAACTGCGCGGCGTGCTGTTCTGCGTGACGTGGTTGTAGTGGAACGCGCTGCGCCCGGCGGCCCTGTTGTAGCTCTGCGCCGCGTCGTACACGTTGGTGGACCAGTTGCCGCTACCCATGGTGCTTCACTCCCCGATCAAGACGATGGGTCTGATTCATTTCTCGGTGGCCTTCGGGGCCTTGGCGGAATCGACCGGCGTCGTGACGTCGGCCGGTTTCGAAGTCCGGGGCGCCTTGGGCGCCTTGGTGGTTTTGGCCGCCTTGGTGGCCTTGGGCGTCCTGGCGCCGGCGCCGGCCCCGCCGCTCTTGGGATCGCGACGGGTGGGCATCGCGAACGGCCGGAAGCGGCGCGGGCCGTAGAGCTTGCCGAGCAGCTCGTCCAACTCGCCCAGCAGCTTCCACGCGTCGTGCGGCCGGCGCGCGGGCGCGGGCAACGAGCAGCCGCGGGCGAACCGGAGCAGCGGCTTGGGCGCGTCCGACGCGAGCAATGCGGTGATGCAGGCCGTCGCCATGTACACGTCCGTGGAGGTCTCGGGCGGCTGCTTGCCGGGGATCTCCGGCGGGTACAGGTCCGCGTGCCGGTCGATCATCGCGGGCACGTGTTCGACCGCCTTGGCGCGCAGGATCGCGTCCGGGCGGGCGCCGGCGACGCCGCTCGCGGAGTCGTCGAGCAGGACCGAGTAGCACCAGTCGACCAGGACAAGGCCGTGCCGGTGCGGATGGATCAGCACATGGTCGGGCGTGATCGCGCCGTGCACGACCCCGGCCCGGTGCGCGTAGCCGACGGCGACGAGCAGCCGGCGCCACATCCACGCGACGTCGCGCGCGTCCAGGCCGTCGGGGTACGCCTCCTGAACCTCCGTCAGGGAGCGGAAGCCGCGCACTCGTTCGATCACGTTGGCGCGCCGCTCGGTGCCGGTGGCCGCGTCGCGGTAGCGGAAGGACTCGACGAGGCGGGGCACGTAGTCCGTGTACTCCGGGTCGCCTTCGCGCGCGATCCGCTCCAGCGCGGTGGCCTCGCGCTCCATCAGGTCGTTGTCCGTCACCGAGCGCGGCATCTTCAGCAACGCCCGTGCCTCGCCGTCGTCTTCGGCGCGGTAGCTGACCTTGTACAGCGTCGCGATGTCGCCGCTCGCCCGCTCCTCGCCGACCGAGTACACCCGACGCTTGGTGGTGATCACGACCTGACGGCCCGTCACGCCCGTGATGTCCTGCTGGTATCGGTTCCACAGCTCGCCCAGGCGGGTGAACGCCGCCGCGGCCTCGGTGCGCCGGTCGGCGGGCGCGGTGTCGGGGTGCAGCAGCCGCGCGAGCAGGCGGTAGGTGCGGTTGGCCGCGCGCAGGCACGCCTCGGGGGTGCCGTCGTAGGGCCCGAAGGCGGCCTGCGGATCGCGGGCACCCGCCAGCAGTTCGAGCGCTTCCTCGAACGTGGTGGGCGCGGTGGTGGACGTGGTGCCGGGCGTCCTTGTCATCGGGAGTCCTCCTCCGGGGACGGGCGCAGCAGCGCCGGGTGCAGCAGTCGTGCCGGTCCCGCGCGGTACAGCCGGGCTCGACGCCCGCCGCGGGCTCCGCCGCGGGCGGTGGTGGCGCCGGTGTCCTCGACGAAGCCGGGCACGGACAAGACCTTGCGGTGGAAGTTGCCGGCGTGCATGGGTTCGCCCCACACCGCCTGATAGACCTCGCGCAGTTCGGTGATCGTGAACTCCTCGCCCGCGAAAGCGGTGGCGAGCGGCGAGTATTCGAGTTTGGCGCGGGCGCGTTCGAGACCGTCGGCGAGGATGCGCGCGTGGTCGAAGGCCAGTGATCGGAAGTCGATGTCGGCCACGGGCACCCACAGCGCGTGGGCCGCGTCGCCGCCGGCGGTCGGGTCGGGCAGGTCGGGGGCGAAGGCCAGGTGGGCGACCGAGACGATCCGCATCCGCGGGTCGCGGCCGGGCGCGCCGTACGTGCCGAGTTGTTCGAGGTGCACGCGGTCGAGCCGCGTACCCGTGGCAAGCCCGGTCTCCTCGGCCAATTCGCGCTCGGCGGCCTCGCCGAGGTCCTCGTCGCGGCGGGTGCCGTCGGCCTCCACGACGGGGCGCACGAAGCCGCCCGGCAGTGCGAGGCGGCCCGCGAAGGGCATCTCGCCGCGCCGGACCAGGAGTACGTGCAGCGCCTTCTCGGCGTCGCCGTCGGCCCCTTGACGGATCGTCAGCGCCACGATGTCGACGGTCACCGCGATCGGCTCGTAGGCGCGCGGGTCGTACGACGCGAGCCAATCACGTTCGTTGGTGACGGTGTCGGCCATGCGGCGCTTCCTTCGGGTCGGGTCCGCCGCGCCGGGAGGGGCTCGGCTCGGTGTGTGTGCACCGGGTTGCGGTCATTGCACGTCCGACGCGGCCCTGTCGGTTCACGTTCCCGGCATCGACCGCACGGTTGTTCTCGATTTGAGATCTTCTTAGATTGAGAACAACATACATGTCTTCCTCGACACCCGCGAGGGGGTTATCCCTCGAAGGGTCGGCTCCCTCTGGTAGGCATGGGCGACCCATCGCCGTCCGCGCGCTGTCCTTGGGCGGCGTCCCGGTACCACCGAGCAGGAGCGGAGAAGGTGGCATGTCCGATGTGACCGGTCCCGACATGAACGCCGTCGTGGGCGAGCAGGACCTACTGCTCGTCACGCTCGACACGCTGCGCTACGACGTCGCCGTCGAACTCGCCGCAGCCGGCCGGCTGCCCAACCTGGCGCGCGTCCTGCCCGCGGGGACCTGGGAGCAGCGCCACACGCCCGCGACGCTGCCCTTCGCCGCGCACACCGCGTTCCTCGCGGGCTACCTGCCCACGCCGCCGGACGAGCCCACGCAGCCGCGCCTGTTCGCGGCCCGCCGCGCCGACAGCGAGTCCACCAACGCGCACACGTGGCTGTTCGACACGCCGGACCTGCCCAGCGCGCTGACCAAGGCCGGCTACCACACGGCCTGCATCGGCGGCATCACGTGCTTCGACAAGCAGGGCGCCCACGACTCGGTGCTGCCGGGCATGTTTGCCGAAAGTCACTGGGACCCGGAGCTGGGCGCGACGTCGCCGATCTCCTTCGAGGCCCAGGTGGCCCGGGCCGAGCTGGTGGTGGGCGGCCTCGATCCCGCTCGCCGACTCTTCCTCCTGGTCGACGTCGCCGCCCTGCACCACCCCAACTGGTTCCACACCCCGGGCGCCAAGGCCGCCGACGGCGACACCCGCGAAACCCACGCGGCCGCCCTCGAGTACGTGGACCGCCACATCGGCCGCCTGTTCCGCGCCGTGAGCTGTCGCCGCCCGTGCTTCGCGATCCTGACCAGCACCCACGGCACGGCCTACGGAACCGACGGCTACGAGGCCCTGCGCCCGGTCCCCTACGCGGAGTTCACCATGAACCCGGGCGAGTGGTAGCAGTTCCCGAGGCCGGGCCCGGCCGACCGGTCCGCGGTAGAACCCCAGCCGACAACGAGAACGCAACGGGTGGTGCGGGCTGGAACACATCCCGGCCCACCAAAAACAAACCCGCAGCCCAACGGACAACGCACCCCGAACAACACGCAGGGCCATGCGGCCACGACCGAAGTTGCCGACACGAACGCCAGTCCGGTAAGTTTTCGCCCCGCAGGCCCCAATAGCTCAGTCGGTAGAGCGTCTCCATGGTAAGGAGAAGGTCTACGGTTCGATTCCGTATTGGGGCTC
>NZ_WWJX01001403.1 GCF_009865215.1 Streptomyces sp. SID3343
GTACGGCTCACCCGCGGCCGGCGGGAGGCCCACCACCGGTGCGTCGACGGGCTTGGTCGGCACCTCGGGTCGAACCACGGGCTCGGCGGGTACTGCGGGGGTTGCGGCAGACGGGTTGTGGGCCTCCCCCGGAACCGGTGAACCGACTTCGCCGCCGGTCACGTTGCGGTCGTCGCTCACGGTCGTCCTCCCACACATCGGAATCGTTGATGTCCCCAGAGTTCCCGAAGCCCTGTCTGAACACCGTAAGGGCGGGGGCCCCGGAGCACCCCTCCTGCTTATGCGGGGGTTATCCGCGCAGGTCGTGGCCCCGCCGAGAGACGATCGAAGACTGTCGAAACCGAAAAATGCGCCCGATCCGGGGTCGACTCATGGTCGATTCAGGCCCGATCCGCTGCCGACTCTCGGTCCATGCCGACTCTCGGTCCATCCACCGCCGGTTGCATCCGAGCGGCGAGTCGACCAAGACCGAGATCAGGACCGGACCCAGGACCCCGACCCCGACCCGAGCCCGGCTTCGGCCCGCGACCCGGCCCGAACCCGGACCCGAACCCGGACCCGAACCAGCGGCCTGACGTGCCGCCCCGTCGCCCGAATTCCGCAGCCCTACCGGAAAGCGCAAGGGCGGTGCGAGTGGCCCAACCCCCCACGCCCAGCCGCCCCCGAACCGCCAGAACCGCCCGCCCCGCCCC
>NZ_WWJX01000143.1 GCF_009865215.1 Streptomyces sp. SID3343
ACATCCGGGGTCGCCCCGAGGGTGGAGCCCAGTTGCACGCCGCACGGCGCGTTGTCCTCGTCGTTGCCCGCGCTGTGGGCTTGGACATCCGGGGTCGCCCCGAGGGTGGAGCCCAGTTGTACGCCGCACGGCGCGTTGTCCTCGTCGTCGCCCGCGCTGTGCGCCTGCACATCCGGGGCCACGTTGGGTGCGCCCAGTTGTACGCCGCACGGCGCGTTGTCCTCGTCGTCGCCCGTGCTGTGCGCCTGGACATCGGGGTTGGCCATGCACATCTCCTCTGGCTCGGGGTCGGATGTCATCCGACGTCACGGTGCGAAGCTACGAGCCGGCGGTTGAGGTCCGGTATGTGTGGAGCTGCCTGGCAGCTTGTGCCCGCTCCGAGTTCCCCGGATCGCCCGCACCCTCTTCCTCGCTGTCCTTGCCACGCATCCGTTTGTCCGCGAAGCTACAAATCTGAGCGCAGACGTGACGAACAGTGACTACGTCGGTCTGCGATGTGCTGCGCCCGGTGCGCACTGTCGTGGGGAGGGCCTGATGGCCGGGAGCAGCGATGTCGCAAGTCCTCTGCGCTTCAAGATTCTCGGACCGCTGCAGTTGTGTTCGGGCGGTATCCGGCTCGAACTCGGCCCGTACAAGCAGCGGGTGCTGCTTGCCGCGCTGCTCTGCCGGGCGAACACCGTGGTGTCGGTCGATCAGCTCATCGACGCGCTGTGGGACGGTGACCAGCCCCGCACCGCGCGCAAGAACCTGCAGGTATATGTGTCCGCGTTGCGCAAGATCGCGCGCGGTCACATCGATCACGTGCCGTACGGCTACAGCTTGCGGGCGACGGTAGAGGAGTCGGACTTGTTGAAGTTCGACCAACTCGCCGCCGCCGGGCGCCAAGCGCAGCGTGAGGGCAACGCGGGCGGAGCCTGCGCCCTGTTCGGGGAGGCGGTGCGGCTCTGGCGGGACGAGCCGTTGGTCGATCTGCTGGGCAGCGCCTTCGTCGCCCACGAGTCGCAGCGGCTGGCCGACCGCTTTCTCGCCGTCTACGAGGATTGGGCCGAGCTCGAGGTCGAGGCGGGCCGGGCGCTCGGTCTGCTGGACCGGCTGGGCGAATTAGCCGGGCGGCACCCGTTCAGGGAACGGGTGACCGCCTTGCACATGACGGCGCTCGACCAGGTCGGCGGCAGGTGGCAGGCACTCGCCTGCTTCGAGAACCACCGACAGTTCATCGCCCGGGAACTCGGACTCGACCCCAGCCCGGTGCTCCGCCGGCTCTACCGTGAGATCCTGGCCGGCGAATCCTCGGCACAGCAGCACCCGGCGGCCCACGTCGGCGGCGGCCGGCCGACGATTCGATCGAGGCCCGCCCAACTGCCCCGCGATCTGTCCGACTTCGTGAGTCGCAAGGACCAGGTCGAGGAACTGGTAGGTGCCCTGACCAGCGACTCCCGATGTACCGATGTCGCGGCCATCTCCGGACCGACCGGTGTCGGCAAGACCGCACTCGCCGTCCACGTCGGCCATCTCGTCGCCGACCGTTTCGCGGACGGTCAGATCTTCGTCTCCCTGAGCCACCCCGACGGGATGGCGCGCGAGTGGCGCGAGGTCATGACCGAACTGCTGCGAGGCACCGGACTCGACGTCACACTGCCGCAGGCGGAAACCTCGGCGCTGGCGTTGTGGCGTTCCTGGGTCGCCGAGCGTCAGTTCCTCTTCGTGCTCGACGGTGCGACGAGCGAGGCCCAGATTCGTCGGTTGCTGCCGGGGCGCGGAGAGAGCCGCACCCTGCTCACCGCGTCGCGCAAGCTCAGCGGGCTGGAGTGTGTCCACCGCTTGGAGTTGGGCGAGTTCTCTCCCGCCGAGGCCCTGGACCTGTTGGAACGCGTGCTCGGCAAGGCCAGGGTCGCGGACGCGAGTGGTGCCTTGCACCGGATCCGGGAGTTCTACGGCCTGTCCCCGCTGGTCGTGCGCACCCTCGCGGGGAAACTCACCGTGCAGCGTCACCTGTCGCTGCGCGAGTACGCGGACCAGCTCGGCCGACTGCCCGCGGCGCTCGACGAACTCCGCGTCGGAGACGTGTCGGTCCACGACGGTTACCTCAGGTTCCACCAGAGCCTGACGCCACCTCAGCAGGCGGCGTTCGGGGTACTGGGCGCGCTGCCCAGGCCCGCTGTCGACCAAGCGGGCCTGCTGGCGGCCTTGGGCGGTCCGGCGGAGTCCGCCACCCGGATCGTGGAGGAACTGATGGAGGCCAACGTGGTCGTCGTCGACGACGACGACGAGGTGATGGCCCACACCGTCCACTACCGGATGCCGGCGCTGGCGTACCGGTACGCGGCCGTCCTTCGCGGAAGCAGCGACACGACACCCTCCGACCGGTCAGCGAACCATGCCGGAGAGCACCTCGTGCAGTGAGTCGACCAGCCGCAGGCCGCCGGCCCGCTGCGCGGGCCCCAACTCGGCGAGGACCCGGACGATTTCGGCCAGCCGCTCGAACTCCGCGCCACCGAGGTCCAGCGCCCGCCGCGCCGCCCGGCTGCGGACAAGGCCGTGTAGGGCGAGCCCCGCCTGGCCGGCGAAGGCCGCCAGCAGGTCCAGATCGGCGATGCTGGAGCGAGACTGCGGGTGCGGATCGAGCACCTGGATGACGCCGAGGATCTCCTCCCGGTGGACCACCGGGGCCGCCATGATCGAGTTCGGTACGTAGCGGGTCCGCTTTGCCAGGTCCTGTGCGAAGAGCGGGCTGTCCGCGAGGTCGTCCACGGTCATCGACTCGCCGGTGTCGACAACCCAGCCGGCGATGCCCCGGTGTGCCGGGAACCTGGTGCCGACGAGGAACTCCTCGCCCTCTCCCGACACCGCCTCGAAGACCAGCTCGTCGGCGTCCCGGTCGAACAGGAAGATCGAGCTCGCCGCCGCGCCGAAGATCGAACGCGCCACCCCCACGATCGAGGCGAGCAACTCGCGGTCGTCCGGGCCGGGATCGGCCAAGGCCCCGGAGATGGCCGCGATCATCGCTGCGGAGTCCGCCGGCTGGTTCATGGATTCAGGCTCCTCGCACGTTTGCTGCCGTCAGATAGAGAATGGTCTTCAGCTCGAAGGGCGTCAGCGAGGGATGCTTGCCGAGGATCAGCGCGCTCAGCCCGGCGATGTGCGGCGCCGCGAAGCTGTTGCCGGTGTTGCGGGTAGTACCGCCGTTCGGTCCGGCGACGGGAACGGCTTGGCCCCGGGCGAAGAACTCCACCGGCGGTGACGGGTTGTAGAGCACCAGCGCCGAGTCGTCCTCGGCATGGCTGCCGACCGAGATCACCGACGAGAACCGCCAAGGGAAGCTCTCGATCCTGGAGTTGTGCGCCGAGGCGACGATCACCGAGCCGTTGAAGTAGGCGTCGTCGGCCAGTTCGCGCAGCTCCTGGTTGAACTGCGGACGTGAGGTCGACAGGCTCAGATTGATCACCTCGAAGCGCTGCTCGATGGCCCAGCGCAGACCGGTGAGCAACGCGTCGCCCGTCCCGCCGCCCTTCTCGCCGAGGATCCGGACGCTGTGCAGCTCGCAGCCGGGGGCGATCCGGCGGACGATGCTCGCACAGGCCGTCCCGTGGCCGCAGGTGTCGCCCGGATCCACCTTGCCGACTTCCGGGCCCTCGTCCCGGTTGAGCACGGCGTACGAACCGGCGAGCTCCCCGATCAGCGGATGTCCGGCTTCGATGCCGCTGTCGACGACACACACTCGTACGCCGCTCCCGTCGGCGCCTCCGTAGGCCCACTCGGGTGTGATCAGGCCGGCGTCCGCGGTGGCGATCGGGATGTCGCAGGGTCGGCGGTCGAGCAGATTCCAGGTCAGGGCGTCGGTACGGGTCGTGGTCATCTTTCGGCCGGCTCTCCCAACAGGCGCTTCGTCCGCGCCACTCCGACGAGGTGTCCCTTGGCGGCGTATCGTCGTTGCGCGGCCAGGATTGCCGTCCGCGCCTGGTGAGGCAGGCCGAGCGCGGTCCTGGCGTATGCCAGGTCGAGACACGTCGTGGCCTGATCGGCCGGGGAGTCGGTGCGGTGCGCCAGCAGCACGGCCCCGCGGGCCAGCCGCAGGGCTTCGGCGTGCTCCCCGTTCAGCGCACGGATCCTGGCCAGTACGCCGTACCGGTTGGCCTGCACCCCCGGGTACCCGTCCGCGACCGTGATGTCCTCGACCAGCGCCGCGGCCTGCCGCCAGTCCTGCCCGGCCAGGTGCACGCGGGCCAGCTCCAGCGAGGTGGTGTGGATCAGGCCGCCCGCCCGCAGTGCGCGGGCCGCGTCCAATGCCTCGCGCAGCGCGTCCTCGGCCTGCGCCGGCCGGTCCGTCAGAGCGGCGAGCACGCCGTCGAGCAGCGGCCGGAACACCGCTCCCTCGCCGTAGGCCAGCGCCGCCATCGCGTGCTGGGTACCGGCCAGGCACTCGGCGGCCTGTTCGGCTCGGCCCTGAATCGCGTGCAGCACCGTGAGCGGGAAGCCCAGCGTGACCTGTACGGCCAGCCGGTCGGCACCGTGCGCGGCCAGCAGCGACTCGCAGCGGGCGACTGCGGCCGGCGCGGGATCGGGCCCTCGCCAGAGCGAGATTCCCATCGCTCCCAGGGTGTTGGCCAGATCCCGGTCGGCCGCCGCGGCGATCGAGTGGGTCAGCGCGTGACTCAGCACCCGGAGAGCTTGGGCGTGCCGGCCGCGGCGCTGGCAGAAGCCCGCGATGACCAGGCGGCTCCGGGCCAGCCCGAGATCGTCGCCGGTGGCTTCGAAGACCGCGAGTGCGTCGCTCGCCGTGCGTTCCAACGTCGCGTCGTCGTGCTCGCACGCGGCCAAGTGCAGCCGGGCGTGGGCGGCCGTCCCCACCGCGCTGTGCTCGTCGGCCTCGGCCACCGCCCGGCGCAGTACCTCGCGGGCCTTGCCCGGCTGACCGGACGTCAGCAGCGCCTCCCCCAGGTGCTGGAGCAGCTCGGGGCGGCCCGGGTCGCCCGGCTCGGCGAGTTCGGCGGCACGTTGGAAGAGCGTCAGTGCCCAGGGCAGGTCGACCCGCCCGAGCGCGCCTGCCCCCGCCACCGCCAGATGTCGCACCGCGCGCCGGCGCAGCACGCTGTTGCGCTCGTCGAGGCGGCCGACGGCGCTGCGGT
This sequence comes from Streptomyces sp. SID3343, assembly GCF_009865215.1. Classification (GTDB taxonomy): domain Bacteria; phylum Actinomycetota; class Actinomycetes; order Streptomycetales; family Streptomycetaceae; genus Embleya. The sequence continues at coordinate 5,127 of NZ_WWJX01000143.1, forward strand.
AGCGGTAGGCCATCTCCAGATGGGTTCCGATCAACGCGTCCGGCCGAGCGGCGTGCGAGAGGTACTCGGCGTAGCGCTCGTGGAGTTCTCCGCGCCGGAGTTTGGTCAGGCCCTCGTAGGCGACCCGTTGGGTGACGCCGTTGACGAAGCAGTAGGCGGCGCTCGCGCCGAACGGCCGGCGCATCGGCTTGACCAGCCCGCGCCGGGTGAGTGTGCGGAGCACCGCGGTACGGCCGGCCGGGGTCTGCGGGTCGTCGTCGAGCCGGTCCAGGTCCGCGGAGTCGAACTCGCGTCCCACGACCGCCGCGTTGCGCAGGACGGTTCGATCCGTCTCGGCCAGCCGGTCGATTCGAGCGGCGACCAGGGCGTGCAGGTTGGGGGGAAGTTCCTGAACGCCGCCCGACTCCTGGACCATGGCGGCGAGTTGCTCCAGGTAGAGCGGGTTGCCGTCGGCTTGCGCCACGATCTGCTCGGTGGCCGCAGCGTCGTGCAGGGTGAGGTCGACCAGATGGGCGGCGAGGACGGCGGAGTCCGCGTCGGAGAGGTTGGTGACGCTCACCGTGGTCGAGTTGGCGCGGCCCGTTCCCCAACTCGGGCAGGCGTCCATCAGCTCGGGGCGGGCCAGGCACAGGACCATGATGGGCAGCCGGCGAAGGTCCTCCACCAGCCGGTCGAGCAGGCCGAGGAAGGGTTGGTCGGCCCAGTGGAGGTCGTCCAGGACCAGCAGCACCGGCCGTTCGCCGGTGAGCACGGTCAGCACATGCGCGACCGCCGCGCACGTGTCGTCCTCGGAAGGCGCCGGCGTGCCGTCGAGCAGCAGCCCGGTGCGGAGCAACGCGACAGCCTGCTGGGAGCCGCTCTGCCGCTCGACCTCCGTGACGAGCGGCGCTATGCACTCGGCGAGCGCGTGCAGCGAGCCGCCGGTACCGGCCGCGCGGCAGCGGCCCGAACCCACCGGGTCCACCGATCCGGCGCTACGGCGCAGCCATTCGTCGACCAGGCGGGATTTCCCGATGCCCGCTTCCCCCAGCAGCGTGAGGACATGGACGTCGCTCTCCTCGACCACGCGCCGCCAGGCCAGGTCGAGTTCGCTCAGGTACCGTTCGCGGCCGACGAAGGGCACGTCGAAGCGGTGCATGGTCTCCGGGTCGGGGTCGGCGAGGGCGATCAGCCGGGCCGCCTCGAGTCGCCCCGCCACTCCCTTGAGCCGCAGCGGGCCGACGTCCGCGGTGGTCAGCGCGGGTCCGGCGGCCCGGCAGGTCTGGGCGCTGAGCAGGATCTCGCCGGGGCCGGCCGCCTGCTCCAGCCGGGCGGCGATGTTCACCACCTCACCGGAGACCAGTGCCTGCCGCCTGGCCGGATCCGCCGTGGTGACCACCTCACCGGTGTGCACGCCGATCCGCGCGCCGAGCCGTACCCGATGGTCGCGCTCCAGCTCCGTGTTCAGGTCGCCCAGCGCGGCCAGCATGTCCACGGCGGCGTCGAGTGCCCGGCGGGTGTCGTCCTCCCTGGTGGCGGTGAGGCCGAAGACGGCCATCACCGCGTCGCCGATGAACTTCTCGACGATCCCGCCGTGGGCCGCGATGCGACGCTCCATCAACTCGTAGTAGCGCAGCAGGATCGAGCGGAGCAGTTCGACGTCGAGCGCGCCCGAAAGCTCGGTGGAGCCGACGAGGTCGCAGAAGAGCACGGTGACCACTCGGCGTTCCTCCGCCGTGTGCCGCTCGGCATTCGGCGACTCGGCCGAGGCCGGGGTGCCGCACTGGGAGCAGAAGAGTGCTCCGGCATCAAGTTCCGCCGCGCAGGACGGGCAGCTCATCGGTCGGCGTCCGGGGTCAGTACGCGGTCATGTCGCCGATGCACCACGGGGTTTCACCGTCGTCTCCGCCTGCGGCGTGCAGCACGACCTCGTGCTCCTCGGTGTCGGGTTCGAGTGCGGTGTCCTCGTGCTCGGCGGGCACATCCTCGGGTGTCGGCTCGGTCACGTCGATCACACCTTCCATGACGTCGGTCGGCACTCGGAGCCCAACGCGGGGTCACAACTCGGTTCAGAGCGAGGCTAGAGCTGCCCAGTTGGGGTTCGGTTTGCGTCCGGTATGCCCCGGACCGGGCGTTCCCGCCCCGCGTCGGCAGCTATCGGCCAACCTGTCGCATACCGACGCCAAACCAGCCCTGCCTAGCGTCGCGGTGTGAACCGCCAGGGCCCGCCGAGGGCGGCCGTGCCCGTCGAAACCTGGGAGAGAGATGATCGGCACCCGGCTGGACGACGTCGACGCGCCACGCCTGATCAGGAGCGACCGCGGCTGGTGGTTCATCGGCAATCGGACCTGGACCCTGCTCAAACCGGAACACGTCGGTGCGGACGGGGAGTTGCGCCCGGACATCGACGCCTTCCTGCGCCGCGAAGGCGCCTACCGCGAGCGCACCGCCAAGTCCTTCTCGCTGACCGTACTGACGAGCACCGCCTGCAACCTCGGCTGCGGCTACTGCTTCCAGAACACCGGCCAGGACCCGAAGGGCGGCCACCGCCCGCCACGGATCAACCTCAAGCGGCTGAACACCCGAACCATCGACCGGATCGTCGACTTCACCCGCGAGCGGATGGCCGAGGCCGATCTCGCCAAGCTCTATCTGTTGCTCTTCGGCGGCGAGCCGCTGCTCAATCCCAAGGGTTGCCTGGAACTGCTGGAGCGCTGCGCGCCACTCGGCCTCGGTGCCGCGGCGATGACGACCAACGGGGTGCTGCTCACCCGCGGCCTGGCCGTCGAGCTCGGCGAGGCCGGTCTGCGCGCCGTGCAGATCACCTTCGACGGAAGCCGGGTCGACCACGACACGACCCGCGTCACCCACGCCGGCGGGTCCACCTTCGACGCCATCGTCGCCAATATCGCGGCGGCGACGGCGGCGACCGACCTGCGGTGGAACTTCCGGGTCAATGTCTCGCACCACAACGTCGACCGGATCGGCGAGCTCATCGACCAATTGGACGGCCACGTCGAACCGAACCGCTGCGCGTTCACCTTCGCCTGGGTCGGCGACGCGGGCATCGGGTACAGCAACGACCTCGCCCGAGCGCGGGAGGTCGAGGACCACTTCGTCGAGTGGACGGTCCGATCGATGGAGCGGGGCTACCAGGTCGTCCGGCCCAGCATGCGGACGACCTGTCAGATCTGCTCGGTGCCCGGCGGACCGCAGGGAGCGGTGGTCAACGCCGACGGCACCCTGTTCAGTAGCTGGCAGTCGGCCGGCAAGCCGGGTATGGAAGTCGGGCACATCGACCACGGCTATCTGGACCCGGGCACCGTACCGGACCGCTGGGTGACCTGCGGCTACGAGTATCAGCAGGACGACACCGACCTGATGGCCCGCTTCCAGGACAACGTCGACGGGCGAATCCTCGACCACCTGCAGTCCACCGGCCGCCTGTAGGGGGAACCGTGTCGGCAGGCGTGCTCCGAACCAACCGGAACTTCCGTCGGTCCCTTTTGGCGGACCTCACCTCCAATGTCGGCTCGGCCGTCTCGATCATCGCCTTTCCACTGCTGGTGCTCAGCCTGGGCGGAAACGCGGTGCAGGCCGGTGCGGTCGCCACCGTCTCCCTGGTGACCAGGCTGGCCTTTCGCCTCCCGGCCGGGAGCCTGGTCGACCGGTGGGACCGGCGCAAGGTGATGCTGACGGCCGACCTGGTGCGTTTCCTGGCGGTGTCCACCATTCCGCTGGTGGCCCTGTGGGGATCGCCGCACTACGTCCACCTGCTGGCGGTGGCCATGGTCGAGGGGCTTGCCACCGCGCTGTTCGGGCCCGCCAACACGGTCCTCGTGCGCGACATCGTCGTCGAGCGGGATCTGGCCCAGGCCCTGGGCGTCGGCCAGGCCGTCCAGGCGGCGGTGAATCTGGCCGGTCCGGCCCTCGGCGGCGCGCTCTACGCGGTCGATCGAATGCTGCCGTTCGTCGTGGACGCGCTCTCGTACGCGGTATCGGCCGTGCTGCTCTGGCGGATCACGGTCCGGCCCGCCGCCACCGCCGCGCGCACCGGCGACCGCGGCCTGATGGCGGGCATCCGCTGGCTGGTGCGGCAGCGGGAGCTCTTCGTGATCATGCTCTACGCCGCCGTGATCAACCTGGTCTCGGCCGCCATCGATGTGACGGTCATTTTGGAACTGCGTGACAACGGTTCGTCCAGCTCGGTGATCGGACCCATCCTGTCCTGCGCGGGCGTCGGCGCGATCATCGGCTCGCTGCTGGCTCCGTGGCTCGTCAAACGGCTGAGCGTGCCGGCCATCCTGCTCGGTATCGGGGCCGGTTGGACGACCATCCTGGCGGTGTTCGCGGTGGCCTTCCAGCCATGGCTGGTCGCTCTTCTTCTCACCGTGCTGATGATGCTGTCGCCGTCGGCCGGGGTGATCGTCGGTCACGCCCTGCTCGCGCGGGCCCCCCGGCACCTGCTCGGCCGGGTCAGCGCCGCCACCGGCCTGCTGCTGAGCGGTCTGGCCGCGCTCGGCCCGATTGCGGCCGGCCTGCTCTTCCAGGGCCTCGGTGGCGCCCGCTCCTGGGTGATGCTCGCGGTTTTGACGGGGGCGGTCACGGCGGTCGGCTGGATCCCGCTGCAGGCGACCCGGCGGCTGAACGCCACCGCCGCACCCGACCCGGAACCGGCCGTTGTCGCCCACTCCACCGACTTGGGAGCATCCCCGGATGACTGACGACCCGTACCGCCGGTTGGAAGACGCCTCGGCGCCGGAGGTGTCGGAGTGGACGGAGAAGCAGGAGTCGGCCTACCAGGCCGCCGCCGACGGTTGGCGGGCGCGGGAGAGTCTGTACGCCGAGTTGACCTCGCTCTCCGAGCGGCTCGGCGTCGGGTCCGCGCCCCGTCCCGCGGGCGGACGGCTGTTCCTGACCCGCGTGTTGCCGGGGGCCGAGCACCCGGAACTGGTGGTCGTCGAACCGTCGGGCGCCGTACGGGTGTTGGTTGATCCCGCACGGGCCGACCCCAGCGGCGGCACGACGCTGGAGGAGTGGGAGCCGTCCTGGGACGGCAGGTTGCTCTCGTACCAACTGGCGCCCGGCGGCCGGGAGGACGCCGCCCTGTACGTCCTGGACGTGGACTCGGGGCGGCTTGTCGACGGGCCGATCGACCGGGTACGCCGGACGACGGTGGCCTGGCTGCCGGACGGCAGCGGCTTCTACTACGTCCGGCGGCTGCACCCTTCGCTCAACCCCGGCGAGGGCCAGTACCACCGGCGGGTCCGGCTGCACCTGATCGGGACCGACGCGGACGACGACCCGGTGATCTTCGGTACCGGCCGGGAGAAGACCCAGCACTACACCGTGCGCGTCTCGGCCGACGGCCGCTGGTTGGTCGTCAGTGCCGCTGCCGGCACGGCGCCCCGGAAGGATGTGTGGCTGGCGGACCTGACCGCCGCGCCCCTGCGGGCGCCGCTGCTGCGGACCGTGCAGGAGGGCGTCGACGCTCGTTCGCTGCTCCACATCCGGCCGGGCACGGATGCGGACGGCCGCTGCTATCTCAGTACCGATCTGCACACTCGCCGCGGCCGCGTGGTCACGGCCACGCCGGGCGAACCCACGCCCGAGACCTGGACCGACCTGATCCCGGAGGACCCGGAGGCCGTCCTCGAGGACTTCGCGATCCTCGACGGGCCCGAATCGGCCCGGCCGGTCATGCTGGTCGTGCGGACCAGACACGCCGTCAGCGAGATCACGGTGCACGACCTCGCGGACGGCAGTCTGCTCGGCTCGGTGCCCATCCCGCCGTGCGGCACGGTCGGCAAGGTCAGGGTCGCCGCTTCCGACGCCCACCAAGCCTGGTTCGTCTACACCGACTTCGGCACACCCCCGGTCGTCCTGCGCTACGACGCGCGGACCGGGGCACTCGACACGTGGCCCGTCCCGGGCACCTTGGCACCGGTGCCCACGCCGGACCTCACCACCCGTCAGGTCACCTTCACCTCCCTCGACGGGACCCTGGTCCGGATGTTCGTCATCGCCCGGCGCGACACGCCGGACCGGCCCCGTCCCACCCTCCTCACCGGCTACGGCGGCTTCGCGCAGTCGCTCACCCCGGCCTACTCGCCCGAGGCCATCGCCTGGGTCCGGGCCGGTGGGGTGTACGCGGTGGCCAACCTGCGAGGCGGCGGCGAGGAGGGCGAGGACTGGCACCGCGCCGGCATGCTCGACCGGAAGCAGAACACCTTCGACGACTTCCACGCCGCCGCGGGCCACCTGGTCGCCTCCGGGTGGACGACCTCGCGGCAGCTCGGGATCTGGGGCGCCTCCAACGGCGGCCTCCTGGTCGGTGTCGCACTCACCCAACGGCCCGCCGCCTACGGCGCCGTGGTCTGCATGGCCCCCCTCCTCGACATGGCGCGCTACGAACTCTTCGGCCTGGGCCCGAGCTGGGTCGGCGAGTACGGCAGCGCCACCGACCCCGACCAGTACGCATACCTGCTCACCTACTCCCCGTACCACCACGTCCGCTCGGGCACCGCCTACCCGGCCGTTCTCCTCGCCGTCTTCGACGGCGACAGCCGCGTCGACCCCCTCCACGCCCGCAAGATGTGCGCGGCCCTCCAGGACTCCACCAGCAGCGGCAAACCCATCCTCTTCCGGCTGGAACGCGGCGCCGGCCACGGCGCCCGCGCCACCTCCCGCCGCGCCGCCCTCTTCGCCGACACGCTCGCCTTCTTCACCGACCAACTGGGTCCAATCCAGCCGGTCCCGGACGCTTGATCGGGTGCCGCGTACGAGTTCCGACCCCTGGATCGGACCCGCAAAGCCGGGCGGCCGGTCCGGGTCGTGCGACGATGCGGGCATGAATCGACTGGCGGACGCGACGTCGCCCTACCTGCTCCAGCACGCCTCCAATCCGGTGGATTGGTGGCCATGGGGCGAGGACGCCTTCGCCGAGGCCCGCCGCCGCGACGTGCCGATCCTGCTGAGCATCGGCTACAGCGCGTGCCACTGGTGTCATGTCATGGCGCACGAGTCCTTCGAGGACGAGGCCACGGCCGCGTTGATCAACGAGAAGTTCGTCGCGGTCAAGGTCGATCGGGAGGAACGGCCCGATGTGGACGCGGTGTACATGGAGGCCACGGTCGCCATGAACAATGGTCAGGGTGGCTGGCCGATGACCGTTTTCGCGACGCCCGACGGCGAGCCGTTTCACTGCGGGACGTACTACCCGGCCGAGGCGCATCACGGGATGCCCTCGTTTCGGCAGCTGATGTACGCGGTCGACGTCGCGTGGAGGGACCGCAACGACGAGGTGCGCCGCGCCGGTACCCAGATCGCGGCGAGTCTGGCCGCGCCGCGCGAGTTGCACGCGGGGGGCGAGGTGCCCACCGCGGCCGACCTGGATCTCGCGGTGGCCCGACTCGCGCAGGACTACGACCCGGCCAACGGTGGGTTCGGTACCGCGCCCAAGTTTCCGCCGTCGATGGTGCTCGAATTCCTGCTCCGGCAGTACGCGCGGACCGAGGACGACACGGCCTTGGAGATCGCCCGCAACACGTGTGAGGCGATGGCCCGCGGCGGGATCTACGATCAGCTCGGCGGCGGCTTCGCGCGTTACTCGGTGGACGCCGAGTGGGTGGTGCCGCACTTCGAGAAGATGCTCTACGACAACGCCCAGTTGATCCGCGTCTACACGCACCTGTGGCGCGCGACCGGAAGCGAGTTCGCGCGCCGGATCGCGCTGGGGACCGCCGACTTCGTGGTGCGCGAACTCCGCACCCCCGAGGGCGCGTTCGCGTCGGCGCTCGATGCCGACAGCCTCGACGGCGAGGGCAAGTCGGTCGAGGGCGCGTTCTACGCGTGGACGCCCGCCGAGCTGACCGAGGTGCTCGGCGCCGAGGACGGCGCGTGGGCGGCGGAGTTGTTCGGGGTCACCGAGGACGGCACCTTCGAGCACGGCACGTCGGTGTTGCGGCTGGCCGAGGACCCGGACGACGTCGAGCGCTTCGAGTCGGTGCGGGAGCGGTTGCTCGCCGCGCGCGACCTGCGGCCCCGGCCCGGCCGCGACGACAAGGTCGTCGCGGCGTGGAACGGGCTCGCGATCGCGGCCCTGGCCGAGGCCGGCACCCTCTTCTCCCGCCCCGACCTGCTCGACGCCGCGCTCGCCGCGGCCGATCTGTTGCTGGCCGTACACCTGGGCGGCGACGAGGACGACGAGCTGGGCGACCGCCTCGTGCGCACGTCGCGCGACGGCAGGCCGGGCCCCAACGCGGGCGTCTTGGAGGACTACGCGGACGTCGCGGAGGGCTTCCTCGCGCTGTACGCGGTCACCTCGGACGACGCCTGGTTGACCTTCGCCGGCGTGCTCGTGGACGTCGTGCTCGGCCACTTCGTCGACGAGGACGGCGCGCTGTACGACACGGCCGACGACGCCGAGGAGCTGTTCCGCCGGCCGCAGGACCCCACCGACGGGGTCACCCCGTCGGGCTGGACCGGCGCGGCCGGCGCCCTGCTGGGCTACGCGGCGTATCTGGGCTCGCCCGAACACCGCGACGCGGCCGGGCGGGCGCTGGGCATCGTGCGGGTGCTCGCGGGCCGGTCGCCGCGCAGCATCGGGTGGGGCCTGGCGGTCGCCGAGGCGTGGTTGGACGGGCCGCGCGAGATCGCCGTCGTCGGCCCGCGCGACGACGACGCGACCTGGGCGCTCTACCTGACCGCGCTGATGTCCACCGCCCCCGGCGCGGTGGTCGCGATGGGCGACCCCACCGACGAGTCGCCGATGCCGCTGCTGCGCGACCGCCCGCTGGTCGACGGTCGCCCGGCCGCCTACGTCTGCCGACACTTCACGTGCGACGCCCCGGTCACCGACCCGGAACAACTGGCCGAACAAATCCTCGCCAAGGCAGTCGCCACCGCCTGACCAGGGCAACCATCCACCCGCGTCCCCGTCACTGTTCGGTGCGCAAGCCCGCCTGGAGGTACCCCAGGGCCCGGTCGAGCTGGTCGAGCGGGTCGGCGAGGAAGCCGCCCTCGGCCCACATCGTCATGGCTTCCGACAACGCGGCGTTGATCGACGCCGAGGCCACCCGCAGTTCGAAGTCGTTCGCCGGGCGCCCGGTGCGCTCGGCGAACGCGGCGGCGAAGACCTGCCAGGACTCCATCTGCTGATCGTAGGTGCGCCGGCGCAGCGCCGGCACGGTGCGGATCAGCGTGAGGCGGGTCTCCAGTTCGGCGCGATCGTGCCGCAGGACCTCCCGGAGAACGCCCATGATGCCGGTGCGCACGACGCTGACCAGACTTGCGTCCTCCGGGGCGTCGACCAGCGCTCGCGCCAGGAGCGGGTCGTACTCGTCGTTGAGTACGACGTCCTCCTTGCTCGGGAAGTAGCGGAAGAAGGTGCTGGGCGAGACGTCGGCGGCCTCCGCGATCTGGTCGACGGTCGTCGCGTCGTAACCCTGCTCCCGGAACAGCCGATAGGCCTCGCGGCGGATCGCCAACCGGGTCTTGAGTTTCTTGCGCTCGCGCAACCCCGCGGGGGCGTGGAACGGGTCAGGGGAGGAGGGTTGCACCTTCGCGGTCATGCCCCGATTCTCCCAACTCGGGGGAGGGCGTAGCCGGCGCCCGGGTGGAATCGGTGCGCCGCGGCAGGAAGATCGCGACCGCGACACCGACGACCAGGGCCGACCCCGCGCAGATCAGCAGGGCGACGTCCATGCCGTGCACGAACGCCGCGTGCGCCGAATCGAGGAGCGTGCCGTCCCCCGTGTGGGTCGCGACCTTGACCGCGCCGCCGAGCGAGTCGCGGGCGGTGTCGGCGACCTGTGCCGAGCGGCCGGACGTGTCGATGCGGTCGACGTAGGCGGAGGCGAGCACGCTGCCCAGGATCGCGACCCCGAACGCCCCGGCGACCTGGCGCAACGTCTGCACGAGTGCCGAGCCCATCCCGGTGCGTTCCGGCGCCAGGTTGGCCATCACCGCGTCCATCGACGGCACGAGCGAGAGCCCGACGCCGAGGCCGGTCACGGTCAGCCAGGCGGCGGTCCATCCGTAGCCGTCGTCCGCCGATCCGGTGGCGCCCATCAACAGTCCGCCGCCGAGCACGAACAGGCCGGCGGGGATGACGACCTTGTGGCCGAATCGCGGTGCGAGGCGGTTGCTCGCGAGCGACGTCACGAACAGCCCGAGCAGCATCGGCAGCAACCGCAGCCCGGTGCCGAACGCGTTGTACCCGTCCACGCCCTGGAAGCGCTGCGGCACCAGGAACAGCACCCCCGCCATCGCGAACGAGGGGATCAGCGTGGCGATCGTGGCCCACAGGAAGTTCCGGTCGCGAAAGAGCCCGAAGTCGATCATCGGCCGCTGTGCGCGCACCTCGCGCAGCACCACGCCCGCCACCAACAGAGCGCCCGCCGCGAACATCACCAGCACACGTGGGTCACCCCAGCCCCGGTCGGGGGCCTCGATGACCGCGAACACGAGCAGGGTCAGGCCCGCGACGGCGCACCCGATCACCCCGACGTCGATCCGCGGCGCGTCGGAGGTCGTCCGCGACGTCGGCAGCAGGAACCCGCACACCAGCAGCGCGAGCGCGACCACCGGGATGTTGATCAGGAACACCGAGCCCCACCAGAAGTGCTCCAGCAGCCACCCGCCCAGGATCGGGCCGAGGGGGATGCCCAAAGCCGTGCTCGCGGCCCAGATCGAGATCGCCTTGGCCCGCTCCGCCGGCGGGAACAGCGACGGCAGGATCGACAACGACAGGGGCATGATGAACGCCCCGCCGACTCCCATCAGCGCGCGAGCGGCGATCACCCCGCCGACCGAGCCCACCAGCGCGCCGACCACGGACCCCGCGGCGAACACGCCGAGCCCCACCAGCAGGAAGCGGCGGCGCCCGTAGCGGTCGCCGATCAGTCCGGCCGGGAGCATGCCGGCGGCGAACACCACGATGTAGGAATCGGCGATCCATTGCAGGTCGCCCGTGGTCGCGCCGAGTTGGTCGCTCATGGTCGGCATCGCCACGTTGATGATCGTGGTGTCGAGGCCGACCACGAGCAGCCCGATCACCAGGGCGCCCAGCGCCCACCACCGCCGAGGATCCGGCGGTGCCTTGCCCGCTCCCGGTACGCCCTCGGTCGACCCCACATCGGCCGACCCCACATCGGCCGAACCTGCCTCAATCATGACAGCACCCATCGATTGACTGATTCTTGCTTATGACAGTAGCTGTCAAAGTTGAGAGTCAGTCAAAAGTTCCGGGCAAAGAACACCCAAAAAAACCGAGGCCCGACACTCCGGGGGAGTGCGGGCCTCGGGGAGGTCGGGTGGGGTGCGGGTCAGTCGATCGCCACCAGCGCGACGGCCACGAAGTGACTCGCGAAGGCCGCGAGGGTGAACGCGTGGAAGACCTCGTGGAAGCCGAACCACTGCGGCGACGGGTTCGGCCGCTTGATGCCGTAGACCACCGCGCCGAGGCTGTAGAGCACGCCCCCGACGATCACCAGGACCACCACCGCGACGCCGCCCTGGCGCATGAATTCGGGCAGGTAGAACACCGCCGCCCAGCCGAGCGCGACATAGATCGGGGTGTAGAGCCACCGCGGGGCCCCGATCCAGAAAACCCGGAACCCGATGCCCGCGAGTGCCCCGATCCAGACGATCCAGAGCAGAATTTGATCGCTTTTGCCCAGCAAAAGAATGGTCAGCGGCGTGTACGTGCCCGCGATGATCAGAAAGATGTTGGCGTGGTCGAGGCGACGCAGAACCGCTTCGCCACGGGGGCCCCAGTTGCCCCGGTGGTACACCCCCGAGGTGCCGAACAGCATCGCGGCGGTGAGCGCGAAAACGCCGCACGCGACCCGCGCTTTGGTGTCCCCGGCGAGGGCGACCAGGACGATGCCCGCGGCCACCGCGAGGGGGAATGTCCCCGCGTGGATCCAGCCGCGCAGCTTGGGTTTGATGGGCGTCAAGGGCGCCGTCAAGGCGTGCGCGTCCACACTCATGAAACCGAGTGTACTTACGCGAACGTAAGTTACCGGTAAGTACCGAGTGAATCGCATCACGGGAGATCTTGTGCCACAGGGTCGCGAAACCGCATGTATTTGGGGTTTTCGGGCCGGTACGGGGCACAACTTCCAGGTGGGGCCCGGTCCCGGGCGGTTCTTTGTTCGTACGACCGGATAAAATCCCCGCAACCCTCAACCCCGACGCCGGGGACTCGCCGTCCCAGGCGCGAAATGGAGCGATCGTGGCCAACGAGGTCCCGACGAAACACCGGCAGCTGATCGACTGGGTGAGCGAGATAGCCCAGCTGACCCAGCCCGACCGAATCGAGTGGTGTGACGGTTCGGAGGAGGAGTACCAGCGCCTCGCCGACCTCCTCGTCGAGAAGGGCACCTTCAGGAAGCTCGACGAAAACAAGCGCCCCAACAGCTACTACGCGACCTCCGACCCTCGGGACGTCGCGCGAGTCGAGGACCGGACCTTCATCTGCTCCGAAAAGGAGGAGGACGCGGGTCCGACCAACAACTGGACCGCCCCGGCCGAGATGCGTGCCAAGCTCGACGGCCTGTTCGCGGGCTCGATGCGTGGTCGCACGATGTACGTCGTGCCGTTCTGCATGGGTCCGGTGGGTTCGTCGCTGTCCGCCTACGGCGTCGAGATCACCGACTCGGCCTACGTCGCGGTGTCGATGCGCACCATGACCCGTATGGGCAAGGCCGTACTCGACTTCCTCGGCGAGGACGGCGAGTTCGTCAAGGCCGTGCACACCCTCGGGGCTCCGCTCGCCGACGGCGAGGCGGACGTGCCGTGGCCGTGCAACACCGAGAAGTACATCACGCACTTCCCCGAGGACCGCGAGATCTGGTCCTACGGCTCGGGCTACGGCGGCAACGCCCTGCTCGGCAAGAAGTGCTACGCGCTCCGGATCGCGTCCGTCATGGCGCGGGACGAGGGCTGGATGGCCGAGCACATGCTGATCCTGAAGCTCACGCCTCCCTCGGGCGCCGAGCCGAAGTTCATCGCGGCCGCCTTCCCCTCGGCGTGTGGCAAGACCAACCTCGCGATGCTCCAGCCGACCATTCCGGGCTGGAAGGTCGAGACCGTCGGCGACGACATCGCGTGGATGCGGTTCGGCGAGGACGGTCGGCTGTACGCGATCAACCCCGAGGCGGGCTTCTTCGGGGTCGCTCCCGGCACCGGTGACGACACCAACGCCAACGCGATGAAGACCATGTGGGGCAACTCGGTCTTCACCAACGTCGCCCTCACCGACGACAACGACGTCTGGTGGGAGGGCATGACCGAGGAAAAGCCCGCGCACCTGATCGACTGGAAGGGCAACGACTGGACTCCCGAGTCCGACACGCCCGCCGCCCACCCCAACGCGCGGTTCACCGTTCCCGCCGCGCAGTGCCCGACGATCGCTCCCGAGTGGGAGGACCCGAAGGGTGTGCCGATATCGGCCATTCTCTTCGGTGGTCGTCGCGCCACCGCGGTTCCGCTGGTGACCGAGTCCTTCGACTGGCAACACGGCGTCTTCCTCGGCGCCAACGTCGCGTCGGAGAAGACCGCGGCCGCCGAGGGCACCGTCGGCGAGTTGCGCCGCGACCCGTTCGCGATGCTGCCGTTCTGCGGCTACAACATGGGCGACTACATGTCGCACTGGCTGGACATAGGCAAGGCCACCGACGCGGACAAGCTCCCGAAGATCTACTACGTGAACTGGTTCCGCAAGGACGCGGGCGGCAAGTTCGTGTGGCCCGGCTTCGGCGAGAACAGCCGCGTGCTCAAGTGGATCGTCGAGCGCCTGGAAGGGCTCGCCGACGGCGTCGACTCCCCGATCGGCGTACTGCCGACGCGCGAGTCGCTCGACCTCAAGGGCCTGGACCTCACCGACACGGAACTGGACCTGCTCCTGACCGTGGACCGTGAGATCTGGCAGCAGGAGGCCGCGTTGGTCCCCGCGCACCTGGAGAAGTTCGGCACGCACACGCCGCAGGGGCTGTGGGACGAGTACAACAAGCTGGTCGCCCGACTCGAAGGCTGAGCCGACACCGTGACACCGGGCTGACCGGGAGTCGAAATACCGGTACGCTCCGGGCCCGGCGGGATCTCTCCCGCCGGGCCCTCGGCGTTTTGTCGCGCCCTCCGCCGGAAGAGACGCGGGTCACCGCGACACGCCGTTCGCGAACCGACCTTCACCGCATCTTCACGCCCGTCCTCCGTCGCGTGATTCCGAGTGGGCGCCGGACGGGAGTAGGGTTTTCGCGCGGGTGATCACGGACGGAGGAGCAGGTGGACATGGGCCTGCGGGACCTCGCATACGGCGCGTACGGCAAGCGCATCGAGGCATCGCTCGACCGTACGGTGATACCGCGTCACGTCGGCGTCATCCTGGACGGCAATCGCCGCTGGGCGAAGGCGTACGGCGAGCAGATCGCCGAAGGGCACCGCAAGGGCGCCGACAAGATCCACGAACTCCTCGGCTGGTGCGAGGAGGTCGGCGTCGAGGTCGTGACGCTGTGGCTGCTGTCCACCGACAACCTCAACCGGCCCCCCGACGAGTTGGCCGAGCTGATGGTCATCATCGAGAACGCGGTGCAGGACATCGCCGCCGCGCGGCGCTGGCGGGTGCACCCCGTCGGGGCGCTCGACCTGTTGCCCGAGCACACCCGAGACGTGCTCAAGCGCTCCGAGGAGGAGACCGCCGGCTTCGACGGCGTCTTCGTCAACGTCGCGGTCGGCTACGGCGGCCGGCACGAGATCGCCGACGCGGTGCGCTCGCTGCTCCAGGAGCACGCGGGCCGCGGCACCACGATCGAGGAACTCGCGGAGTTCATCGACGTCGAACACATCGCCGAGCATTTGTACACCCGAGGCCAGCCGGATCCGGACCTCGTCATCCGAACGTCCGGTGAACAGCGGTTGTCCGGCTTCTTGCTGTGGCAAAGCGCGCATTCGGAGTTCTACTTCTGCGAGGCCTTCTGGCCGGACTTTCGGAAAGTCGACTTTCTTCGAGCGCTGCGCGACTATTCGGCCCGACACCGCCGCTACGGGACCTGACGCGTCGTCACTGGGGCCGTCCGATACGGGATTTCCGCGGCTCTGTGATCATCGTCTTTGTGTCGGAGCCCCTGATCACGGGAATAACCCTCTCGGGCCGGCCCGCAATCCAGTGAGCCGGTGCGCTATGTGGGTGACACCCCGTCACCTGCCCGGGAGGCCCTTCCGTGCACTACAAGCTCCACTGTTCACGGCGACAGGAGGGCCGGGCACCCGGCTCTCGGGCCGGGGCCCGGACTCCGAGCGATCAGGGCGCACGGTGCGCGTGCCCTGAGAGGGGGCGAGGCACTCCGTGGCCACGATCCAACGCCGTGCTCCGCAGCACCGGACGTATGTCCTCGACACAAGCGTGCTCCTGGCCGATCCGTCGGCGCTCTTGAAGTTCGACGAGCACGAAGTGGTTCTGCCCGTTGTCGTGATCACCGAGTTGGAGGCCAAGCGCCACCACCCGGAACTGGGCTACTTCGCCCGGCACGCGCTGCGGATGCTGGACGAACTGCGCACGCAATACGGGCGTTTGGACGCGCCCGTGCCGATCGGGGAATCCGGCGGCACGCTGCGGGTGGAGCTCAACCACATCGACGCGACCGTTCTCCCGCCCGGGTTTCGCCTCGGTGACAACGACTCGCGCATCCTCGCGGTCGCGAGGCACCTCATGGCGGAGGGGCACGATGTGACACTCGTGTCCAAGGACGTACCGATGCGGGTCAAGGCATCCGCGGTGGGGCTGAGCGCGGAGGAGTACCGCGCCGAGTTGGTGAACACGTCCGGATGGACGGGCATGGCCGAGTTGCAGGTCGACTCGGACGACATCGACGCGCTGTTCGAGCACGATCGCACCCACATCGAACAGGCCGCCGACCTGCCCTGTCACACGGGCCTGGTGCTCGTCTCCGAGCGTGGAAAGGCGCTCGGGCGGGTCACCGCCGACAAGCAGGTGCGACTCGTGCGCGGCGATCGCGACGTGTTCGGCCTGCACGGGCGCAGCGCCGAGCAGCGGATAGCTCTCGACCTGCTGCTCGACCCCGACATCGGCATCGTCTCGCTCGGCGGGCGCGCCGGTACGGGCAAGTCGGCGCTGGCGATGTGCGCGGGCCTGGAGGCGGTCCTGGAGCGCAATCAGCACCGCAAGGTCATGGTCTTTCGACCCCTGTACGCGGTGGGCGGCCAGGAGTTGGGATACCTGCCCGGCACCGAGAACGAGAAGATGAGTCCGTGGGCGCAGGCGGTCTTCGACACGCTGTCGGCGGTCACCACGTCCGACGTGATCGAGGAGGTCGTCGCGCGCGGCATGCTGGAGGTCCTGCCGCTCACGCACATCCGCGGCCGGTCCCTGCACGACGCGTTCGTCATCGTCGACGAGGCCCAGTCCCTGGAACGCAACGTCCTGCTGACCGTGTTGTCGCGGATCGGCAGCAACTCGCGGGTGGTGCTCACCCACGATGTCGCGCAACGGGACAATCTGCGGGTCGGCCGGCACGACGGCGTCGTCGCGGTGGTCGAAAAGCTCAAGGGGCATCCGCTGTTCGCCCACATCACCCTGACCCGGTCCGAGCGTTCGCCGATCGCGGCGCTGGTCACCGAGATGTTGGAGGACCTGCCGGGCTGAGTGCCCGCGTCGCGCACCGAGCCCCGTCGACGGCGTCCCGAGTGTTTCGGGACGCCTCGGCGGGGCTCGAACGTGTCGGTTATGTCGGGTGGAAACGGACTCCTCGGGAAAAGGAAAACCCTTGCCCGATCCGACCGTTGTGATGTTCGACACGCGCCGGGAAATTGCTTCCGAATGTTTGGCTGAGGCAGGCTGCTGAACTTGTAAGACCCCCGCGTACAGCTCGACCCGACAACTGAACACATGACCTGCTGTACGCCGCCCGTCGAAACGTTTCGGAATCTCCTCGGAAAATCCCGTGACGTCAGGGCCGTGACGACACCTCGCGAAAGCGCGAGGTCGTTCGCAGACCAGGGGTTGGACTCGTTCACCGCGCTCGTCGCGGGGGGCGCCTGCCGGAAGGAACATGTGTGAGCCGGATCTCGGTCCGGGGGATAGCCGTGGCATCCGCCACCGCTGTCACGGCCGTTGGCGCCGTCGTCGGTTTCAGTGGAGCGGGAGTTTCCGCCCCTGCCGGCGCCCAGACACTAGACGAAGCGAGCACGACCAAGCTTCTGGAAGTTCCCGCCGCCCCGCAGGCGCAGGAACTGAGCACCGGGATCACCCAGCAGGCCGACGCCCAGACGGCCGCCTACGACGAGGCGCAGCGCGCTCAGGCCGCAGAGGCCGAGCGGGTCAAGGCCGAAGCGGAGAAGGCCGCCGAGGAGAAGGCGGCCGCGGAGAAGGCCGCGGCGGACAAGGCCGCGGCCGAGAAGGCGGCTGCGGACAAGGCGGCGGCCGACAAGGCCGAGGCCGACCGCAAGGCGGCCCAGGAGCGCGCGGCCCGGTCCGCCGTGCGTGGCCCGGTGGAGAAGGTGACGGCTTCCGCCGCCGACGCCAAGGCGATCGCGCAGTCGATGATGAGCTCGACGCAGTACACGTGCTTCAGCAACATCGTCGAGCGCGAGAGCGGTTGGCGGGTCAACGCCACCAATGCCTCCTCCGGCGCCTACGGGCTCGTGCAGTCGCTGCCCGGCAACAAGATGGCCTCGGCCGGCGCGGACTGGCGCACCAACCCCGAGACGCAGATCAAGTGGGGCCTGAGCTACATGAACGGGCGCTACGGCAGCCCGTGCGAGGCATGGACGTTCTGGAAGAGCCACCACTGGTACTGACAGTTCGTCACATCCCGGACGAGACACCGACGAGCCCCGCTTGCCGCAAGGCGAGCGGGGCTCGTTCGCGCGTGGCGCGCGTCGGGCGCGGTCGGGTCAGATCCGCTCGATGATGGTGCCCGAGGCGTTGGCGCCGCCCGCGCACATCGTGACGAGCGCGAACTGCTTGTCGGTGCGCTCCAGTTCGTGGAGCGCGGTGGTCAGCAGGCGCGCGCCGGTGGAGCCGACCGGGTGGCCGAGCGCGATCGCGCCGCCGTTGACGTTGACCTTGTCCAGGTCGGCCTTTTGCACCTGGGCCCACGACAACACGACGGACGCGAACGCCTCGTTGACCTCGAACAGGTCGATGTCCGACATCGACATCCCCGAGCGCGCGAACAGCCGTTCGGTCGCGTCGTTGGGGCCGTCCAGGTGGTAGTGCGGGTCGGCGCCCACGAGGGCCTGGCTGACGATCCGCGCGCGCGGACGCAGGCCCAGTGCGCGGGCCTTGTCCTCGTCCATGATCAGCAGCGCCGCGGCGCCGTCGGAGATCTGCGACGAGTTGCCGGCGGTGTGGATGCCGTCGGGTACGACCGGCTTGAGCCGGGTCAGGCTCTCGATCGTGGTCTCGCGCAGGCCCTGGTCGCGGTCGACCATGCGGGTCTCGCCGGTGGGGTTGCCCTCGGCGTCGAGCACGGGCGCCTCGACGGGCGCGACCTGCGACGTGAAGCGCCCCTCGTCCCACGCGCGCTTGGCGTTGGCCTGCGAGCGCACGCCGAGCGCGTCGACGTCGGCGCGGGTGATGCCGCGGTTGCGGGCGATCCGCTCGGCGGCGGTGAACTGGTCGGGCAGGTCGATCGCCCAGTCCTCGGGCTTGGACTTTTGGCCCGGCTTCTGGGTGTGCCCGAGCGGGTTGCGGCTCATCGACTCGATGCCGCATGCAACTCCCGCATCGATGGCGCCCGTCGCGATCAGTCCCGCGATCAGGTGGACCGACTGCTGGGCCGAGCCGCACTGGCAGTCGATCGTGGTGCCGCCGGTGCGGTGCGGCAGACCGCCGTACAGCCATGCGTGCTTGACGATGTCGCCGGACTGCTCGCCCGCCTGGGTGACGCAGCCGCCGATGACCTGGTCGATCAGCTCGGGATCGATGCCGGCGCGCTCGATCAGCGCGACCTGGGCGGCGGAAAGCAGTTGTACGGGGTGTAGACCGGCCAGCCAACCGTTGCGCTTGCCGATCGGGGTGCGCACGGCTTCGACGATGACGGGATTTCCCATGGACAGCTCCTGGCGAGTCATGGGTGGCCCGGTCCTGACGGCCGGGCCACGTGTGGCGACGAGTTGATCCAGCCTGCCGCCCACCCTGCCCCAGGTGTATGACTAAGTCAAGGATGTTCCGGTGTCAAGCCCGGGCGACGCCCCGGCGCCGGCTGCCGCGGTGGGCGGGTGGTGATTAGCGGAACGTGAGCTTCCGCATGGGAATCCCATGCGTACTACGCTTGCCGAGTGTTCAGCGATCGAGCGGGTGCGGAGCGTCACGTCAGGCCCCGGGGGGATCGACGCGCGGAGATCATCAGACACGCGTGCGCGTTGTTCGCCGAACGCGGCTACGGCGCGACGACGGTTCGCCAGATCGCGGAGGCCGCCGACATGCTGTCCGGCAGCCTGTATCACCACTTCCCGTCCAAGGAAGCGATGCTCCGGGAAGTCCTGGACGCGTTCTTCACCGAGATCATGAACCGCCATCGAGCCACCGTCGCGCGCGACCACGACCCGATCACCACGCTGCGCGGACTGCTGCGCGACAGCCTCGACGCCATCGGCGACAACCCCGACGCGGCGATCGTGGTGGTCGGCGAATCGCGCCGCCTCTCGCGCAACGAGGGCTTCGTGTGGCTCTCCGATCGCACCGCCGAGGCGTCCGGCCTGTGGGGCCGCGTCCTGCGGCGAGGGGTCGAGGAGGGCAGCCTGCGCCGGGACCTGCATCCGGTACTGCTCTCGCTGATGCTCCAGTCGGCCGTGTGGGGGATGGCGCAGTGGTACCGGCCGCAGGGGACCTACGACACCGACGCGGCGGCCGGGCGGCTCGTGGACGTCTTCGTACGCGGGGTCGTCGTCCCCGGGCGCTACGCGTCGCGGCAGATCTGCAATCTGCTCGGCCCCGCGCGTTACACGTCCCCCACCCTGCGCCCGGTCGGCCCGGACGAGGACGCGCGGGTGGAGGCCCGGCGGCGGATGGCGCGCGTTTCGAGCGAGACCGACGCGCGGACGCGGATCCGGATCGCGTCGAACCTGTTGTTCGAGCAGGACGGCTACGCGGGGACCACGGTGCGCCGGATCGCCGATCTGGCCCGGGTCCCGGTGGGCAGCCTCGCGCACCACATCGGATCGAAGGAACAGCTGCTCGCCGACCTGCTCAACGACTTCCTGGGCGACCTGCGCACCGCGTTCGACAAGGACGCCGTCGGGCAACCGGAGCCGGTGGAGCGGCTGTCGGGTCTGATCGGGCGGACCGTGGAGGCGCACGCCCGGCACGGGGTCTCCACGGTGTTGGCGATAAACGAGATACGGGGCGACGAACTCCCGTGCGGCCGGCTGCGGATCCAGCGCGCGAAGGTCTCCGACACGTGGACCCGGTCACTGGCGGCGGGCATCCGCGCGGGCGACTTCCATCCGGACCTGGATCCGGTCTTCACCCAGCGGGTGCTGCGGACGGCGATCTCCACAGGCAGCCGCATCTACCGCGGCATGGGCGTACGCGACGCGGTGGGGCTGTATCGCGAGGTGGTCCTGGCGGGGATGGGCGCCCGGCGCTGAGGGCGACCGCTGCGCCGCTGCGCGGGGCGCACCGAAGGCCCGCCCCGAACGGGACGGGCCTTCGTGGGTGTAGCGGGTGTGACGCGACGTCAGGCCGTGCTCAGCCCTCGGTCTCCAGGGTCACGCCGACCGCGTGGATCACGGCGGCGATCTTGATCGCCTCCTGGATCGTCTCGCGCGGCACGCCCTCCTTGCGCAGGACCTGCTCGTGCGACTCCAGGCACCGACCGCAGCCGTTGATCGCCGAGACGGCGAGCGACCACAGTTCGAAGTCGGCCTTGGGGGCGCCCGGGTTGGCCATCACGTTCATCCGCAGACCGGCCCGGAGGTTGCCGTATTCCGGGTCGCCGATGAGGTGCATGGACCGGTAGTAGATGTTGTTCATCGCCATGATCGCGGCAGCGGCCTTGGCGGCGGTGAACGCCTCGTCCGACAGGTGCGTCTTGGCTTCCGGCTCCAGCTGGGCCAAAACCTTGGGGCTGCGCGCGGCGATGGCGCACGCGAGCACCGTGCCCCAGAGCGTCTGTTCGGCGAGCTTGGAGTTGCCCACGACCGAGCCCAGGTTGAGCTTGAGGTCCTTGGCGTACTCGGGGAGGTCGGCCTTCAGGACGTCGAGTCCCATGCTCAGGCGTCCATCAGCGCGGCGGCGTCCAGGGTGTCGCCACCCTTCTGCCAGTTGCAGGGGCACAGTTCGTCGGTCTGCAGCGCGTCGAGGACACGCAGGACCTCGTCGGGGTTGCGGCCCACCGAGCCGGCGGTGACCATGACGAACTGGATCTCGTTGTTCGGGTCGATGATGAAGACCGCGCGGTCCGCGACACCGTCGGCGTTGAGCACGCCGGCGGCCGAGGACAGCTCGCGCTTGAGGTCCGACAGCATCGGGAACGGCAGGTCGGTCAGGTCCGGGTGGTCCTTGCGCCAGGCCAGGTGCACGAACTCGGAGTCCACGGACACGCCGAGCAGCTGCGCGTCACGGTCGGCGAAGTCGTCGTTGAGACGGCCGAACGCGGCGATCTCGGTCGGACATACGAAGGTGAAGTCCTTCGGCCAGAAGAACACCACGCGCCACTTGCCGTCGTACGACTTGTTCGTGATCTGCTCGAACGCCTTGTCGGCCTCCAGCGAAACAACGCCGGTGAGGTCGTACTCGGGGAACTGGTTACCGACAGTAAGCACTGCGTCTCCTCCGTGCGGGGGCCGGGAGGGCAGGTTCACCTTCCCGGTCGGACGTACGTTGATCACGATGCCACAGGGAAATTGATAGATGAAATAAGCAATGCCGCGATCATTGATCGCCACCGCCTATCAGTGCGTGTCGTATCGGAGACCAGGTCAATCCATACGATCAGCCGATCGCATCGCACGCGGAGGGCGCCGAGGAGCATACGCGCAGCGGGCTCGGATCCCGAATTCCCCGTACGGCGCCGGCTCGCCGACGGGCCGCCCGACGGGCCGCGCAGCCACCGAAGGCGGCCCGTCGCGTTCCGACGACAGCCGTGATCGATTGCGGACCGTAGTCGGTCGCGCCCGACAGCCGACCTGCCGGCTATCGTTGAGCGGGTAGGGGCTCGGAGGGGCTCGGACCGCACGTGAACACTCGTCAGGTGGTTTCCATCAGTACTCGCACGCCCACGTTGTCGCAGCTCAGAGCGTTTGCCGCAGTCGCCGACTACCTGCACTTCCGGGACGCCGCCGCAGCCGTCGGCACCAGCCAGCCCGCGCTGTCCGGGGCGATCGCGGCCCTGGAGGAAGCGCTCGGTACCCACCTGGTCGAGCGGACCACCCGCCGGGTCCTGCTCACCCCCGCCGGCGAGCGGGTCGCCCGGCACACCCGCCGGGTGCTCGACGCGCTCGCCGACCTGGTCGACGAGGCCGAGTCCGCGCGCCGGCCGTTCACCGGGCCGCTGCACCTCGGGGTGATCCCCACGGTCGCGCCCTACGTCCTGCCCGCGCTGCTGCGCCTGGCGCGCGAGGAGTACCCCGAACTCCAGCTCTACGTCCACGAGGAGCAGACCGGCTCGCTCCTGGACGGACTCACCAGCGGGCGGCTGGACCTGCTGCTGCTCGCGCTGCCCTCGGGCATCGGCGGCGTCGAGGAAATCCCGCTCTACGAAGAGGACTTCACCCTGATCGTGCCCGAAGGCCACCCGCTGGCCGGGCGCGAGGACGTGCCGCGCTCGGCGCTGCGCGGGCTTGACGTACTGCTCCTGGACGAGGGGCACTGCCTGCGCGACCAAGCCCTCGACGTGTGCCGCGAGGTCGGCGTGGGCGAGGCGGGGGCCACCCGCGCGGCGAGCCTGCCGACGCTGGTGCAACTGGTCGCGGGCGGACTGGGCGTCACGCTGTTGCCGCAGACCGCGATCGACGTGGAGACCCGCCCCGGATCGCAGCTCGCGGTGTCCCGGTTCGCGGCGCCGGCCCCGTACCGGCGCATCGGCCTGACGATGCGGTCCAGCACGGGGCGCGGCGAGGAGTTCGCCGAACTCGCGGTGGCCTTGCGGCGCGCGGTCGGCGGGCTGCCGGTGCGGGTGGTGGAGTGACGGCGTGCGGGCCTATCCGGGCACGTGGTGGGTGCGCCGGAATTCGATCACCTGGAGCAGGCTCGGGTCGGTGAGCATCCTCGCCACCTGCTCCACGGACATCGGTGGATTGCGCTTCTTGTCGCCGTCCGCGCTGACGATCAACATGATTTGCACGTCCTTGTAGTCGAAGAGCGCGTAGGGGGAACGCTGCAGGTCGATCCAAGGGTCTCGCGGGGTCGGTTGGTCCCACGACGCGCTGCCGATGTTGCGCACGCTGAACACGGTGCCGTCGGGCATTTTCCCGTCCGCGCACTGGCCGGCCGGCGGCTGGTACACCCGAGTGTCGGTGCACGCCAGGTTGCCGGACGCCTTGCGGGGCACCACGCTCTCGGGCACCTTCGTCGAGCCCGGATCCGCAGCCACGGGAGGGAGCGGCCGGACGTCGAACATGACGGTGTACGTGCCACGCTCCGATGTCAGCTCGAAGTGCGCCGGGTCGATGTTCGGAACCTGCATCCGGCCCATCTCCGGTGGTAGCAGCTTCACCAGCACGTCCGCGACCTTTTGCTTGTACGCGTACTGGAACTCGACGTCGGACCTGGTCGGTTGGTCGTCGGAACCTTCCTCCAGCGGAGTCCAGGTGGTGACCGGATATGCCGTCGTCGGGGCCGCCAACGACCGGTCGGTAGGCCAATTGGACGGCCGGAGCGGCATGTCGGGAGTCCACGTGGTCCCTGCGGGCGCCGAGTCGGTCGCCAACATCCTCGGCAGCAATACCGTAGGAGCGGCAACGGCCGCCACCGTTCCCACCAGCACCGCGCCCACGACCGCGCGCGAACGCAGCCGTCGGCGGCGTCCCTCGCGTACCGCGCCCGGCACGAGGTCTCGCAGCGGCGGCAACTCGTCGACGGCCCGGTCCAGGACCGCCCTGAAGTCCTGTTCGTCTCGATAGCCCTGCGGCATGACGATCCCTCAACTCTCGGTCGCGTACAGGTGGAGTTCGCCGAGTTCGGCGCGGAGTTTGGCCATCGAACGCGCGCACTGGCTCTTCACGTTGCCCGGACTGCAGCGCATGAGCGCGGCGACGTGCTCCACGCTCAGGTCCTCCCAGTAGCGCAGGATGACCATGACCCGGGGCTTGGGCGGCAGTGTGGCCAGCGCCGCGAGCAGGGTGAGCCGCAGATCGCTGTGGTGGTCGACGAACGTGGGTGTGTCGTCGACTTCGAATGCGCCGCGTTCTCGCCGACGGCCGCGCTGTTCGGCCAGGAAGGTACGGCTGAGCACGGTCTTGGCGTACGCGTCGAGGTTGTCCGCGCGGCTCGCCCGCTTCCAGTGCTGGAACAGCTTGGCGAGCGTGGTCTGGGTGAGGTCCTGCGCGCGGTCGGCGTCGCCACAGAGCAGGTACGCGGTTCGGTAGAGCCGGTGTTGGCGTGCTCTCGCGTACTCCTCGAAGTCTCGTTGCCCGGTAGTCGGCATCCGGCCTCCCCCTTGGTGTCACCTCTCTCAGAGCGGCGAAGTTCCGAAAGGGTTGCACCGAACCCGGATCCCGATCCCGATCCCGGACCGTCGGCTCTCGGTCCCGCCCCCGGACACGGGTCGGGCCCGACCGAAGTCGGGCCCGGGTGTGCCGCGTCGCTACGCGCTGCGCACGTTGTCCGCCCAGTTGTCCGGGAGTTGGGGCAGCGGCCACGCGGGGTCCGGGCGCCAGTTCTCCCAACCCCCGTCGAACGGCGCGCCCCACGCCCGGATCGCCTCGACCGCCTCGCGCCCCTCGGCCTCGATCGCCGCGACCTGTTCGTCGGTGAGCCGGCCCGCCTCGCGGGACGCGGCGAGTTCGTCCTCGTCCTTGTACTCCCACCGGCGATCGGGGGTGACCCACACGTCGAGCACGTGGTCCTCGGTGTCCACGCCGCCCGACCAACGCGCGCGCGGACGTTCGAGGTTGACGTACCAACCGGAGAAGCGCCAGTTCGGCTGCCAGAACAGCCACACCGACCACGGTTCGCCCGGGCGGGCGAGCATCAGCACCCCGGTCCCGGTCCACTCCACGATCGAGGGGATCCGGCCGAGCCGGAATCTGCGCTCGATCGGCGCGGTCCGGATATCGGATCCGTCGGGCAACATGGGCTTGACCCTGGACGTGCCCCCCGCGAGCCACACCGCGAGTTGGTCGGGTTCGTCGCGAACCACGGTCACCGGACGGCAGTCCAGAACCTGTTCGTTTCGCAGATAGCGCCAGAGCACCTGGTCGCCGGGGGACCAGGTGCCGGCTGCCGACCGTGGGTCTTCGAAGTGCTCGTGCATACGCAAGATATTGGACATGACCTTGGTTTACCCAGTGCCCGTGACACCTGACCGTGGGTCATGTTACGGGTGGGCCATGCTCAGGCGATGGATCTTCACGGACGGGTCATGCCCAGGACATCGAGCGCCGTGTCGAGTTCGGCCTCGGTGAGCCGGCCCGCCTCGACGTGACCGCGCTCCAGGACGACCTGCCGGATCGTCTTGCGCTCGGCCAGCGACTGCTTGGCGATCTTCGCGGCCTCTTCGTACCCCAGGAAGCGGTTCAGCGGCGTGACCACCGACGGCGAGGACTCGGCGTATTCGCGCATCCGCTCGACATCGGCCTCGATGCCGCCGATCGTGCGATCCGCGAGCACGCGTGTGACGTTGCCGAGCAGCCGGATCGATTCGAGCAGGTTGCGCGCGATCACCGGGAGCATGACGTTGAGTTCGAAGTTGCCCGCGGCGCCGCCGAAGGCCACCGCCGCGTCGTTGCCGATCACCTGCGCGACGACCTGAGCGACCGCCTCGGGGATCACCGGGTTGACCTTGCCCGGCATGATCGAACTGCCCGGCTGGAGGTCCGGCAGACGGATCTCGGCGAGGCCGGTACGCGGGCCCGAACCCATCCAGCGCAGGTCGTTGACGATCTTGTTGAGCCCGACGGCGATCGTACGCAGCTGGCCCGACAGTTCGACCAGCGCGTCACGCGCTCCCTGCGCCTCGAAGTGGTCGCGGGCCTCGGTGAACGGGAGCCCGGTCTCGGCGGCGATCTCGGCGATCACGCGCGCCGAGAAACCCGGCGGGGTGTTGATCCCGGTGCCCACGGCCGTTCCGCCGAGCGGGAGTTCGACCACCCGGGGGAGCGTCGACTGCAGACGCTCGACGCCGTAGCGCACCTGCGCCGCGTAGCCGCCGAACTCCTGACCGAGGGTCACCGGGGTCGCGTCCATCAGGTGGGTGCGCCCGGACTTGACCACGTCGGCGAACTCGACAGCCTTGCTCTCCAGGCTCGACGCCAGGTGGTCGAGCGAGGGAATCAGGTGATGGGTGACCGCGAGGGCGGCGGCGATGTGGATCGACGA
Organism: Streptomyces sp. SID3343; assembly: GCF_009865215.1. Taxonomy (GTDB): domain Bacteria; phylum Actinomycetota; class Actinomycetes; order Streptomycetales; family Streptomycetaceae; genus Embleya. The sequence continues at coordinate 31,612 of NZ_WWJX01000143.1, forward strand.
GGGAAACACGTCGTTGGACGACTGGGACGCGTTGACGTGATCGTTGGGGTGCACGTCGCGCCCCAGGCGCTCGCTCGCGAGCGTGGCGAGCACCTCGTTCATGTTCATGTTGGAGGACGTGCCCGAGCCGGTCTGGAACACGTCCACCGGGAACTGGTCGGCTCTGCGGCCCCGCACGACATCGGCCGCGGCCTGCTCGATCGCCTCGGCCGTGTCCTTGTCGAGCACGCCCAGTTCGGCGTTGACGCGAGCGGCGGCGCCCTTGACCCGGGCCAGCGCCTCCACGTGGGCCGTTTCGAGTCGCTGCCCCGAAATCGGGAAGTTCTCCACGGCGCGTTGGGTCTGGGCCCGCCACTTGGCGTCGGCGGGGACGCGTACCTCGCCCATCGAGTCGTGTTCGATCCGAAATTCGCCGGTCGTTGCCTCGGACATCGTTGCGCCCTCTCCTGTAGTGCTCCTCGGGAACAACCGTGCGTCGGCTCGGCCTCTTCCCGAGAGGCACCTACCCAATCACCCACCTGCCGGGCTATCCGATGACCACCACGTGCAGCGTGCGCGGGCCGTGCACGCCCTCCACCCGCTCCAGTTCGATGTCGCTGGTCGCCGACGGACCGGAGATCCACGTCTGCGGGCGTCGCGGGTCGAGCCGGGCGACCGCCTCCGGGACCGTCCCCACGATCTGGTCCACGCGCACGACACACAGGTGGTAGTCGGGCAGCAGGGTCAGCACGCGGCGGCCCTGGTCGGGCCCGGTGTCCAGGACGATCGTGCCGGTCTCGGCGATCGCCAGCGCGCAGCCCGTGGCCACCGCGTCGATCTCGCCGATTTCCTCCTGGGTCAGCGCGGGGGAGTCCACGACGAGTTCGGCGCCGACCCGGGTGAGCCAGTCGAGCCGCCTTCCGGGCGGCACCACCAGCCGGGTGACGCCGGCGGCGCGCAGCAGTTCGTTCGTACCCCGGAGCAGGTCGCGCGCGTCGTCCACGTGCAGCACGGTGGCCTCGTAGTCGGCGACGCGCTCCGCGAAGCGGCCGGCGACGTCCAGACCCGCGGGACGCTCGCGGCGGTAGGTCCGGCGCACCGGGGCCGGCTTGGGTCGGTCGTCGAGGGCGGTGCGCAGGCGGTCCAGGACCACCGTGCGGGCGTCGCGGTCGAACTCGTCGGGCTGCATCGTCATGCCTCCGTGCCGCCGTCGGTGCGCTTGTACCAGGACCGGAAGGACTCCGGCGGCGGCGCGGGCGCGTCGCGGTCGGTGAACCACTCGCCGAGCGGGCCGGTGACCTTCCTGGGCAGCAACTTCTCGGGTAGGGGCAGTCGGCCGATCACGCCGTGCCTGGCGAACCGCGAGCCCATCCCGGCGACGTGCTGGGCGAGGCCGATTCGCCACGGCTTCTCGAAGGCCCACTGGACGGCCTTCATGCCGGCCGCCTCGGCCCGGTCGTGCGGCCCGCGTCCGCCGTCCACCACCTGGGCCCGCAGATGCAGCAACACGTCGGGGATGTCGATGCGTACCGGGCACGCGTCGAAGCACGCGCCGCACAGCGAGGACGCGAACGGCAACGACGCGGTCTGCGCGTCCACGGGGTGCTTGGCGATGCCGCGCAGCTGCGGGGTGAGGATCGCGCCGATGGGACCCGGATACACCGAGCCGTAGGCGTGCCCGCCGGTGCGTTCGTACACCGGGCACACGTTCAGGCATGCCGAGCATCTGATGCAGCGCAGTGCCTGCCGGCCCGTCGGATCGGACAGTACGTCGGAGCGGCCGTTGTCGAGCAGGATCAGGTGGAACTCCTGCGGTCCGTCGCCGGGGGTCACGCCGGTCCACATCGAGGTGTACGGGTTCATCCGCTCGCCCGTCGAACTGCGGGGCAGCAACTGGAGGAAGACCTCCAGGTCGCTCCACGTGGGCAACAGTTTCTCCACACCGAGCACGGTGATCAGCGTCTTGGGCAGGGTCAGGCACATGCGCCCGTTGCCCTCCGACTCCACGACGCACACCGTGCCGGTGTCGGCGATCGCGAAGTTGCCGCCGGAGACCGCGACTTCGGCGCGCAGGAACTTCTCCCGCAAATGCCGGCGCGCGGCGGCGGCGAGCGCCGCGGGTTCGTCGCTCATGTGCGCGGGCGCGGGGCGACCGAACCTGCCCATCTCGCGCAGGAAGATCTCCCGGATCTGGGCGCGGTTGCGGTGGATCGCCGGGACCAGGATGTGCGACGGGAGGTCCTCGCCGAGCTGCACGATGAGCTGCGCGAGATCGGTCTCCCACGCGTGGATGCCGGCGTCGGCCAGCGCATTGTTGAGCTCGATCTCCTCGGTGACCATCGACTTGACCTTGATCACCTCGTCGACGCCCTTGGCCCGCGCGACGGCGACCACGATCGCGTTCGCCTCGTCCGCGTCGCGGGCCCAGTGCACGATGCCGCCGGCCGCGCGCACCGACGCCTCCAGGCGTTCGAGGAGTTCGGGCAGGCGGGCGAGCACGTCGTCCTTGATCGCCTCGCCGGCGCGGCGCAGCAGTTCCCAGTCGGGCAGTTCCTCGACCACGGCCTCGCGCTTGGCGCGGATCGTGTGGGTGGCCTTGCGCAGGTTGGCGCGCTGGACGCCGTTCGCGAGCTCCTTGTGCGCGGCCTCGGGGAACGGCGGCATCCCTACGAACGTGGGTTCCCTGCGTACGGATGTGGTCATGACGTCGCCTCCGATCCCGATCCGTATCCCGGTCCCGATCCGTATGCCGATCCCGGCACCAGGCCCGAGAGGAGGTCGAAGCCGGTGCCGAGGCCGGGCGCGGTGCCGCCCGGCGGCTGGGGTGCGGGCTCGGTCCCGAACACTCGTGCGTGTTCCGACGTCAAGCTCGACGGATACGGCGCCACGTCGGACAGTGCTCCGCTGGAGGCAAGGATGTCGGCGAGGTGCAACACCCGTACGCCGGCGTGCTGCCGCGAGATCAGGCCGCCGATGTGGGTCAGGCACGAGTTGTCGCCCGCGCACAGGACCTGCGCGCCCGATTCGAGCGTCGCGGTCACCTTGTCGGTGCCCATCGCGACCGACGTCTCGGTGTTCTTGACCGCGAACGTGCCGCCGAACCCGCAGCACTCGTCGGCGCGTGGCAGGTCCACCAGGGTCAGGCCGCGCACCGCGCGCAGGAGCCGGGTGGGTCGATCGCCCACCCGCAGCAGCCGCAACGAGTGGCAGGTGGGGTGGTAGGCGACGCTGTGCGGGAAGTACGCGCCGACGTCGGTCACACCGAGCACGTCGACGAGGAACTCGCTGAACTCGTACACCTTGGGGGCCGTTCGCGCGACGCCGTCCACGAGCGCGCCGCCCGCCCGGCGGGCCACCGTCGCGTGGTGGTCGCGCACCATCGACGTGCACGAGCCGGACGGCACGATCACCGCGTCGAAGTCCTCGAACGCGTCCACGAACGAGCGCACGAGCGGTACCGCGTCCCGGCGATAGCCGGAGTTGAAGTGCATCTGCCCGCAGCACACCTGGCCGTAGGGGAACTCCACCTCGTGTCCCAGACGACGCAGCACACGGACCACGGACTTCCCCGTTTCCGGGAAGAGCGTGTCGTTGAAGCACGTGATGAAAAGGGCAAGCCGCACAATTGACCTCCGCGATCGACTCTACGGATGTCCTCCGTAGGCGGCCCGGCCAAACCCGCCCGCCGCATCCGGTCGTGTGACGAGGGGCGTCTGCGGGGGCCCCGAGCAGCGTCCGCGGTGCCGGCGGGGGACGCCTCTCCGGAGCGCCGGGTTCCACCACGTAGGGTCGGGCCATGAGTCTCCGGACGGCACTCGGCCGCCCCTTCGCCGTTGCCCGTTCGCGGCTGACGACCCGCAGATCCCGTGTCGTCGCCGGGATCCTGGCCCTCGTCGTGTTGCTGGGCGTGGTGCTCGGGGTCGGCGCGCTCGCCGGAGGCGACACGGAATCGCCCGTACCGGGCAGCGATCAGCGGATCGAGGTCGCCGCCGGGCCGAACGATCCCGCCCGGATCGCCCTCGATACGACCCTGTTCGTACCGCCGGGCGGGCACGGGCCCGCGCCCGCGGTGCTGCTCGCGCACGGATTCGGCGGCAGCAAGGCCGAGTTGCGGCGCGACGCGGAGGCGCTGGCCCGTTCGGGCTATGTGGTGTTGACGTACTCGGCGCGCGGATTCGGCAGTTCACAAGGGCGGATCGCGCTCGACCAACCGGATTACGAGGTGGCCGACGCGCGCGCCCTGATCGACTGGCTCGCGGGCCGGCCCGAGGTGCGGCTGGACGCGCCCGGCGACCCGCGGGTGGGGGTCGCTGGCGCGTCCTACGGCGGGGCACTGTCGCTGCTCACCGCGGCCTACGACCCGCGAGTGGACGCCATCGCGCCGCAGATCACCTGGAACGACCTCGCGGACTCGCTGTTGCCGAACGCGGCGGGCGGCGGGCCGAACGAGGGTGTGTTCAAGAAGATGTGGGCCGGGTTGTTCTTCTCGTCGGGAACGAGCCCGTTGGGCACGCTCGCACCGGCGGACGCGAGCACCGGCTGCGGGCGGTTCACCGACGAGGTGTGCGCGATCTACCGCCGGGTCGCGGTGACGGGCAAATCCACGCCGCAGGCCGTGGAACTGTTGCGCAGGGCGAGTCCGGCCTCGGTGTCGGACCGGATCGCGGTGCCGACGTTGCTGGTCCAGGGGCAGAACGACTCGCTGTTCCCGCTCGATCAGGCCGACCGTACGGCGGCCTCCGTCGCCCGCAACGGTGCGCCGGTCGAGGTGATGTGGACCGCGGGCGGCCACGACGGCGGCACGCCGCAGACGTCGATGGTGCGCGACCGGATCCGCGAGTGGTTCGACCGCTGGCTCAAGCCGGCCGCCGCGCCGCCGAAGGGCGGGGCCGCGCAGCCGGCGGGCCCGTTCCAGGTCACTCGCTCCGGCGGGGTGGACAGCGCGACCCGGGAACGGGTGCTGCGGACCGCCGACACGAAGGGCTATCCCGGCCTGAACGGCACGCGGCAGCGCGAGGTGCCGCTCGTGGGCCCCGAGCAGA
>NZ_WWJX01001404.1 GCF_009865215.1 Streptomyces sp. SID3343
GGCGCCTGTCGTGTTCGGCCGGGCCGGAAGAGGTATCCCATGCCGGCCTGCCGAGGCCGAGTGGGCTACTTGCCCGTGTAGTCGACCTTCAGTTCCTTGATGCCGTTGATCCACGCGTGCCGCAGCCGCCGCGGTTCGGCGACCTTCTTGATGTTCGGCATCGCGTCGGCGATGGCGTTGAACATCAGGTTGATCTCCATCCGCGCGAGCGAGGCGCCGAGGCAGAAGTGCGGGCCGCCGCCGCCGAAGCCCAGGTGCGGGTTCGGGTTCGGGTTACGGGTGATGTCGAACTTCTTGCGATGGTGACGGCTGCCCTCGGGGCTGCGGGGCGCACACCGCGTCGCGTACTGCACCCGAGTGCGCCGGCTACCGGACAGGGCGGGTGTGATGCCACCCTGGACGGCATGAGCACCCGACCCGTCATCCGCGCCCACCACAACGGCCGCACGATCGAGCTACCCGGAACCCTCGCCGACATCCGCGCGGCCCTCCCCGCCGACGAACACGCCGCGTTCGACCACGACATTGCGAACGCCGCCATCGACGACCTCCCGGCCGTTGCCTCGGCCTGGGCCAAGACCCCCGAGATGCGGGGCCACGACGACGCCATCGCCGCGCAGGTCGCAGCAGGCGACAACGGCGGGTTGTTCAACGCCGACGGCACGTCGGTCGAGACATGAGCAAATACCGGGTGCAGTACACCAACAACGCGCTGACCGGCTACAACGCGCTCTCCGCGTCGACCCGCAAGGCGTTCGACGCCGCCGTCGACTCCATGTCCTACTCGCCGCGCAACCACGGCAGCGCGATCCGTGGCAACCCCGACCGCCGCTCCGCCACCCTCGCCGGGGTCATCACCGAGTACGAGGTCAGCTCCGGCGTCCTGGTCGTGACGATGCTGCACGTTCGCGGGCTCTAGCGACGGTCCGCCCCGCGAGTGCGGCCACGAATCGCCGGGCAGCCACCCGGGCCGTGGCAAGGCGCCGCGACCACGTCGGACCCGGCGGGTGGCGTCGGCTGGATGTACCACGATCTCACCCGGCTCGAAGCCGGCACGGCAAGGCCGCCGTCGACGCGCACGCCCGTCTTGCCTGCCGGAACGACGCGCAGCCGCCCGAGGGCAGGGCCGAGCGGCGGCAGCCACACGTCGCCCACGATGGCGCGTCGAATGGCAGCGGTCGCCGCACCGTCGCGCCGCACGGCCTGACGAAGTCGTGCCCCGTCCATGCCCCACCCCGCCGCGCCCTGGACGGAAAAGGCGCCGCCCGCCGCTCCCGTAGACGGACGGCGCCTGTCGTGTTCGGCCGGGCCGGAAGAGGTATCCCATGCCGGCCTGCCGAGGCCGAGTGGGCTACTTGCCCGTGTAGTCGACCTTCAGTTCCTTGATGCCGTTGATCCACGCGTGCCGCAGCCGCCGCGGTTCGGCGACCTTCTTGATGTTCGGCATCGCGTCGGCGATGGCGTTGAACATCAGGTTGATCTCCATCCGCGCGAGCGAGGCGCCGAGGCAGAAGTGCGGGCCGCCGCCGCCGAAGCCCAGGTGCGGGTTCGGGTTACGGGTGATGTCGAACTTCTCCGGGTTCTCGAACACGTCGGCGTCGTAGTTCGCCGAGCTGTAGAAGATGCCCACGCGCTGACCGGCCTTGATCTCCTGGCCGCCCAGCACGGTGTCCTGAGTCGTGGTGCGCTGGAAGGACATCACCGGCGAGGAGTAGCGGACGATCTCGTCTGCCGTGGTCTCCGGGCGCTCGGCCTTGTACAGCTCCCACTGGTCGGGGTTGTCGAAGAACGCGAGCATGCCGTGCGTGATGGCATTGCGTGTGGTCTCGTTGCCGGCGACCGCGAGCAGCAGCACGAAGAAGCCGAACTCGTCGGAGGACAGGCTGCCGTCGGTCTCGGCGGTGATCAGGCGGGTGACGATGTCCTGTGCGGGGCAGGCCTTGCGCTCCTCGGCCATGCCCATCGAGTACAGCATCAGTTCGGCGGCGGCCTGAGCGCCGGCCTCCTGCGACTCCGCGTACTCGGGGTCGTCGTAGCCGAGCATCTTGTTCGACCACTCGAAGATCTTCTTGCGGTCCTCCTGAGGCACGCCGATCAGCTCGGCGATGGCCTGGAGCGGGAGTTCGCACGCGATCTCGGTGACGAACTCGCCGGAACCGGACTCGATCGCCTCCTGGACGATCTTCGCGGCGCGCTCGGTGAGCGCGGTCTGGAGCGCGTTGATCGCCCGCGGCGTGAAGCCGCGCTGAACGATGCTGCGCAGCCGCGTGTGCTCCGGCGGGTCGATGTTGATCATGATGAGCTTCTGGGCATCGATGTTGCTCATGTCCATGCCCTCGGCGAATCGGATGATCGCCGTGTTCTTGTTCGTCGAGTAGATCTCCGGCTTGGTCGAGACTTCCTTGACGTCCGCGTGCCGGGTGACCAACCAGTAACCCTCGTCGCCGAAGTTGGAGACCTCCGAGGTCTGCGGGACCCACACCACGGGCGAGGTCTTGCGCAGTTCGGCGAACTCGTCGAGCGGGATGCGCTCGGTGTACAGGTCGGGGTCGGTGGGGTCGAAGCCGTGGTCGATGACCGGACACGTCATGGTGGATCTCCCGTTGCCGGAGGGTATGCGAGGTCGCCGCGGGGCCGGCCGGGGACGGTTGCCGGGATCGCGGTGGGTTGCCGTTGATTGCCGTGCGGGTACTGCGTTGTTGCGGTGTGGCGATGTTGCGGTGTGGCGATGTTGCGGTGTGGTTGTGGTGGTGCTGCGGGTGGCTGCGAGGTGGCGGTGTTGCGGCGGCGCGGTGGTGGTCGGGCCGCGTGTGGTGCGGGTCAGGCGGGGGACACCGGGCCCGGCGCGCGGCGGCGCGGGCCCAGCAGCTTGCGGACGACACCGCGCAAGACCCGGGCGAGTTCGTCGTCGGGCAGGTCGGTGAACGCGGCGACGGCGGAGTAGATGCCGCCCATCGCCACGGCGGTCGCGACGCGATACTCGATCGAGTCGTCGACGTGGTCGAGGACTTCGCGCACGCGCGCGGTGATCGACGCGAGTCGGGGCTGGATGGCGGGGTGGCGTCCGATGGCGACGTCGCGATCGAGGATGACGGCGAGGGTGCGATACCGGATGAGGAAGTCGACGTAGCCTTCGAACAACAGGCGTTGTCGGGCGGTGGTGCCGCGGCGGCTCTCGGCGACCTCCAGTACTCGGTCCAGGTCGTTCAGGGCCGGGCGCAGGAGGGCGTCGAGCAGTTCGTCCTTGGTGCGGAAGTGGTAGTAGAGGGCGGCTTTGGTCACCCCGACCCGATCGGCGATGGCCTGGAGCGAGGTACCGGCGAAGCCTTGCTCGCCGAACAACTCCTCCGCCGCTTGGAGCACCTTGTCGTAGGTGTCCTCCGGTGCCGGGATCGCCACGGGCCCCCCTTCCTGTTGGGCATGAACATACGTCGACCTTTGCCAATCAACAAGGCTGACTGGGCGTCAATTTTGTTTGTCCGGCCGCTGATTCGGGGGAATCCGGCTTGCCGATCGGTTAGCGGACGGGCGGTACGGGCTGACGATCGGGCAAGCGCTGCGGCAACGGGTGCGCGCGGCCCGCAGTCGCGTTTCGGGCGGTGCGCGCGCGGTGGGTGCAAGCGTGGCATTCCCGAAGTGTCGGGTCTTGAGCATGGATTTCCCGCCGGGAACGCACTTAGCGTGTCCCGGTATGGGATCTGTGGACGCTTGGGACGCGATGGTGGCGGCATGGCGCATGCCGGGGGACGCGGAGGTGGCGGCCGGGTCGGGGGCGGGGCCGGGAGCGGGGGCGCCAGGCGAGACGCCGTCGCAGCGCTGGGCGCGCGAGGCGTTACCGCCCGGTGGGACGGTGCTGGACGTGGGGTGCGGGGCGGGCGCGGCGTCGTTGCCGTTGGCCGATCGGGCGGGGCGGATCGTGGGTATCGACGCGGATCCGAGCCGGACGGCGGCGTTCGAGGTTCGGGCGAAGACGCTCGACGTCGAGCACGAGACCGTGGTGGGGGTGTGGCCGGAGGTTGCGCCACAGGTGCCGGTCGCGGATGTGGTGGTGTGCCATCACGTGCTGTACCACGCACTCGGGCTTGAGGCGTTCGTGACCGCGCTGACCCGGCACGCGCGGGAACGGGTCGTGGTGGAGCTGCTGGTGGCCCACCCGCACGCATGGTTGCGGCCGGTGTGGGGCGAGTTGGGCGGCGATCCGGATCCGGGGCCGGCTCCCGGGGTGGCCGACGCGCTCGCGGCCTTCGCCGCGCTGGGGATGAACGTGCATGTGGTGTCCTGGGACGACCCTTGGGCGGAGCGGCAGACGGACCTCGTGCGTGATGTGCGGGTTCGGCTGTCGCGCGGGTCGGGGTCGGCTGCCGGGGGCGGGCGGGGCGCCGCGGGGGCGGCCGGTGGAGTCGGGCCTCCTTGGCCGCGGCGGGTG
>NZ_WWJX01001405.1 GCF_009865215.1 Streptomyces sp. SID3343
ACCACAACGACGGTGTCCGTCAAAGCGGAGCAAACCGACGTCGGTGCACATTCGCCCGCGCCACGCCTCCCCGGCTTGGCGGGACAAGCGAATGTCGAAGGGGAAGCGCGTGTTCTGGTCTCGGTCATCATCTCGGCCGGGACTTGGTAGTGGTCGCGCGTCATGGGCCGGCGTGATGCCGCCGGTCTCGACGCGCTCCCCGGTCGAACCCGATCGACGAGTCCCGTCGAGGGACGGCCGTGACGTTGCCCCGGTGGAGGAAGTCGCCCGGACCGACGTCGCCGGCCGCCCGCCCCGGCCCCACTCGATCGAAGCCTCCGCGCCTCGGCCGTGGACCGTCACAGGCGGCGTTTTCTCGCCCGGGCCACGACAGCCCGGCCCGGATGTCGGCTCTGTCCTGGACTTCGTGGCACTTGACGTGGGGCTCGAACGGCGCAGCGCGCGCATATCGCCTCGAGGTGCCGGGAACGCGTGCGGCGGTGCCGGTCGGGGCGGTCTTCACGCGTCGGTTCACTCGTCCCTGGTGCGTGAGCGGGTGATCGACCCGGCCGGACCT
>NZ_WWJX01001406.1 GCF_009865215.1 Streptomyces sp. SID3343
TCGATCTCGCCGGGTTCGATCCGGAAGCCGCGGATCTTGACCTGGTGGTCGGCGCGGCCGACGAACTCCAGTTCGCCGTCGGGGTTCCAGCGCACCAGGTCACCGGTGCGATACATCCGGGCACCGGGTTCGCTCCCGTAGGGGTCCGCGACGAAGCGCTCCGCCGTCAGACCCGGCCGGCCCAGGTAGCCGCGGGCCACACCCGCACCCGCGATATACAACTCTCCCACCACACCCGGCGCCACCAACTGCAGCCCGCCGTCCAGCACATAGGTGCGGGTGTTGGCGATCGGTCGGCCGATCGGCGGGGCCCCCGTGCCACCGGCGAGGTCCGCCGCGGTCGACCAGATGGTGGTCTCGGTCGGCCCGTACAGGTTGGTCAGATCGTCCGTGAGCGTGCGCATCGACTCGGCGAGCGTGGTGGGCAGTGCCTCGCCCCCGACCAGCATGCGCAGGCCCCGCAGGGCCTGCGGTTCGTGCGCGACCAGAAGCTGCCACAGTGCCGGCGTGCCCTGCACGGTGGTGACGCCGTGCCGGGCGATCAGGTCGAGCACGGCGGAGGGCTGAGGGACGGCTTCCTTGGGCGCGAGGACGACTGCGGCACCCGACAGCAGCGGGTGGTACAGCTCCAGCGCTGCGATGTCGAAGGCGACCGTGGTGACCGCGAGCATCCGTTCCTCGGGCCGGAGCGGGACTTTCCGCCGCATGGCCTCCAGGAAGTTGAGCAGCGCCCCATGCGGCACGACCACACCCTTGGGGCGGCCGGTCGAGCCGGACGTGTAGATCACGTACGCGGCGTCGGCGGCCCGCAGCGGCGCGGCGCGGTCGTCGTCGACCGGGTCCGTGTCGGGGCAGTCGGCCAACAGCGCCCGGGCGTCCGGGGAGTCCGGCACCAGCCGCTGCAAGGAGCCGCCGGCCGGTATCCGCGCGTCGGTTGCCGCAGTGGTGAGCAACAGGGCGGGCCGCGCGTCCTCCAGCACGTATTCGATGCGCCCGGCGGGGTGGTCCGGGTCCAGCGGCAGGTACGCGGCGCCGGTCTTGAGCACCGCCAACAAGGCGACCACCAGGTCGGCCGAGCGCGGCAGGGCGAGCGCGATCACCGTGCCCGGTCCGGCGCCCCGGCGCAGCAGGGCATGCGCCAGTCGGTTGGCGCGGCTGTTCAGTTGTGCGTACGTCAGGGTGGTATTCCCGGCGAACACGGCTGCGGCGTCCGGCGTGGCCTGGGCCTGCGCGGCGAAGCGAGCCGGCACCAGGTCTTCGCCGACCTCGGTTTCGGTGTCCAACCAGGTGTCGAGCACCTGACGGTGTTCTTGGGGGGTGAGCAGGTCGATGTGGCCGAGGGGGCGGTCGGGGTGGGCGGTGGCCGCGTCCAGGAGGTGTATCCAGCGGTCGAAGAGGGCTTGCACGGTGGGGGCGTCGTAGATGTCGC
>NZ_WWJX01001407.1 GCF_009865215.1 Streptomyces sp. SID3343
CGGGCTGCGATCGTGGCCGATCTGGCGGGGATTCGGCCGCGGTCGGGGACGGTTGCGGTGTGGTCGACGGTGACCGGCGCGTGGATCGACACCGCGTCGATGGACGGCGCGTACTGGGCCTCCAATCTGCGCGAGACGGTCCGCTTCGAGGAAGCGGTGCGGGGCCTGGCCGCCGCCGGACACGGTGTCTTCGTCGAGGTGAGCCCGCACCCCGTGCTCACTGCGGCGATCCAGGCCACGCTGGAGGACGCCGGGGTGCCGGAGCCGGTCGTCACGGGGACCTTGCGGCGCGGCCAGGGTGGCTTGGCCCGACTGCACACGTCGTTGGCCGAGGTCTTCGTCCGGGGCGTGCCCGTGGCGTGGGCGGCGGCGTACCGGGACAGCGCCGTCGAGCGGGTCGCGCTGCCGACCTACGCGTTCCAGCGCGAGCGGTTCTGGCTGGACACCGGGGAGAACGCCCCGCCCGTCGGAACGGCCGCGGACGGCGCGTTCTGGGACCTCGTCGAGGCCGGTGACCGGGACGCGCTGTCGGCCGCGCTCGGTGGCGGCGTGCCGGCCGAGTCGCTGGACGCGGTACTGCCCGCCCTGACGTCCTGGTGGGATCGCCGACGCTCGGGGGCCACCACCGACGCGTGGCGGCACCGGATCGCGTGGCGCCCGGTCGGCGGGACCCAGGCGGGTCGGCTCACCGGGTCGTGGCTGCTTGTGGTGCCGGAAGAGTCCACCGGACACGAATCCACCGACTGGGCATCGTGGTTCGCCCAAGTACTGCCCGCCGACGGGCTCCGGGTGTTGCCGGTGGGCCGTACGGGCGCCGACCGGGACGCCGTGCGGACCCTGGTGGCCGGCGATCGGGAACCGATCGCCGGGATCGTCTCGCTGCTGCCGTTGGCCGAAGGGCCGGTCGAGGCACGGCCGTCCGTGCCGTGGGGCGTGGCCGCGACCGTGGCCCTGGTGCAGAGCCTGGACGACGCGGGTGTGGTCGCTCCGCTGTGGTCGGTGACCGGCGGTGCCGTCTCGATCGGCGCCGACGACACGGTGCGCGCTCCCGAGCAGGCACAGGTGTGGGGCTTCGGCGGCATCGTCGCGGCCGAACTTCCCGATGTGTGGGGCGGCTTGATCGACGTCCCGGCCGAGATCCCGGCCGAGGCGCCGACCGAGCGGATCATCGCCGTGCTGACCGGAACGGCGGGGGAGTCGGAGGTCGCGGTGCGCGGTTCGCAGGTGTGGGGTCGTCGGCTCGTCCGAGCCCCGCGCGACGCCGCGACCGCCGCGAGCGTCGTGGGGTCGTGGCGGCCGAGCGGGACCGTGCTCGTCACCGGCGGCACCGGTGCGCTCGGTGGCCACGTGGCGCGCTGGGCAGCGGCCCGAGGCGCCGAACACGTGCTGTTGGTGAGCCGCTCCGGCGAAGCCGCGCCGGGGGCCGCGGCGCTCGCGGCCGAGGTGGCC
>NZ_WWJX01001408.1 GCF_009865215.1 Streptomyces sp. SID3343
CCAACCCTCGGCCGCGCCCGGCGCGGGGCTGCCGGGGGCCGGGTTGCCGGGGGCCGCGTTTCCCCATCCGGGGGGAGGCATCGGTGCACCGGTCGGGGGCGTGTGGGGGCGCGGCGGCGGAGCGTTCGGCGGGGGCGGCGGGCCCTGGTGCGGGATGCCCTGCGGCGGCATGGTGTCGGAGATGGGCGGCAGGAGCCGGGTCGCGGGGTCGGGCAGGGGGGCTTGGCCCGGGTTCTGGCCTTGGCCCTGGACCTGACCTTGGCCTTGGGCCTGGTAAGGCGGCTGCGGGCCGGGGTTGGCGGCGGCGGGCTGCTGGTGGGCGTACGGCTGCGGTTGTTGCGGCGGGGCCTGGTGGTGGGGCGGCTGCTGCGCTGCGGCCTGTTGCCGGGGGTCGGGGTGCTGCGCGGCCGCGATGTCGTGCGGGTGGCC
>NZ_WWJX01001409.1 GCF_009865215.1 Streptomyces sp. SID3343
TCGCAAAGCCTTCACGCGCCTCGGCCCAACACCGGTCGGCGGCGACCGGATCGAGGCCGGCGAGCGCGTCGCGCAGACCCGCCCGCAGCGGCTCCAGCGGCGCTTCCACGAGCAGCCCGGCCTCCTCGGCGTGCAGCGCCGACCAGGCGACCTGCTCGCGCGCCTCGACGGCCTCCGGATCGTGGCGATCGGCCAACGCGGCGCCGGCGACCGCGTGCAGCACGCCCAGGTCGGCGGCGAACGCGAGCCGCACGAGCCCGGTCCGGCGGCCGGCGTCCGGATGGTCGACGTGCAGGCGCCGGTACAACCGGACCAGGTCCCGCACCCGACGCGCCGACGGCATGC
>NZ_WWJX01001410.1 GCF_009865215.1 Streptomyces sp. SID3343
GGCTCCCACAGGTTGTCCGCGGGGTCGGCGGGGGTGGGCCGGTCGGTTTGCTGTGAGGCGTAGCCGGTGCGGGCGAGGTAGCGGTCGAGCAGCGCGGGCGCGACGCGGTTGGCGAGCAGGGTGGCGACGGTGGAGGCGCCGACCCAGTACTCCTTGCGCGCGGGATGGTCGGCGGCGAACAGCACCGCGCGGGCGGCGATCTCGGGTTGGTAGATGGGCGGTACCGGTTGCGGCGTCCTGCTCAGGCGCGAGCGGACCCAGGAGAACTGGGGGGTGTTGACGGCGGGCATCTGCGCGACGGTGATCCTGACCTTGCTCTTGTCGTGCAGGAGTTCGGTGCGCACCGACGACGTGAAGCCGTTGATCGCGTGTTTGGCGCCGCAGTACGCGGATTGGAGCGGGATGGAGCGCTCGCCGAGCGCCGAGCCCACCTGGACGACGGTGCCGGCGTCACGCGCGCGCATCCGCGACAGCGCGGCCCGGGTTCCGTTGACGAAGCCGAGATAGGTGACGGCGGTCGCGCGTTCGTACTCCTGGGGAGTGATCTGCGCGAACGGCGCGAACACGGACGCGAAGGCCACGTTGACCCACACGTCGATCGGCCCGAACTCCTCCTCGACCCGGTCCGCGGCGGCCTCCACCCGGGCGTGGTCCGCCGTGTCGGTGGGGATCGCGAGGGCGCGCCCGCCGGCGGCCTCGACGTCGCGGGCGGC
>NZ_WWJX01001411.1 GCF_009865215.1 Streptomyces sp. SID3343
CGGACGTCGCCCTGGCGATCGTGGCGGAACTGACCGGCTACCCGGTCGAGATGCTCACCCCCGACATGGACCTGGAAGTCGACCTGGGGGTCGACTCCATCAAGCGGGTGCAGATTCTGACCCGGTTGCGTGATCACTTCCCCGGTGAGGCCACCGTGGACCCGGCCGACCTCGCCCGGTTGCGCACGATCGCGGAGATCGCCGACAAGATCACCTCGATGCGCGACGGCGGCGGCGTGCCCGCGCAAAGCGCCGGCCCTGCGTCCGTCGGCGTCGGCGCTCAGGTCGCTCAGGCCGCTCCGGCCCTGGAGAGCGGTGCGGACGTCGCCCTGGCGATCGTGGCGGAACTGACCGGCTACCCGGTCGAGATGCTCACGCCCGACATGGACCTGGAAGTCGACCTGGGGGTCGACTCCATCAAACGGGTGCAGATCCTGACCCGGTTGCGTGATCACTTCCCCGGTGAGGCCACCGTGGACCCGGCCGACCTCGCCCGGTTGCGCACGATCGCGGAGATCGCCGACAAGATCACCTCGATGCGCGACGGCGGCGGCGTGCCCGCGCAAAGCGCCGGCCCTGCGTCCGTCGGCGTCGGCGCTCAGGTCGCTCAGGCCGCTCCGGCCCTGGAGAGCGGTGCGGACGTCGCCCTGGCGATCGTGGCGGAACTGACCGGCTACCCGGTCGAGATGCTCACGCCCGACATGGACCTGGAAGTCGACCTGGGGGTCGACTCCATCAAACGGGTGCAGATCCTGACCCGGTTGCGTGATCACTTCCCCGGTGAGGCCACCGTGGACCCGGCCGACCTCGCCCGGTTGCGCACGATCGCGGAGATCGCCGACAAGATCACCTCGATGCGCGACGGCGGCGGCGTGCCCGCGCAAAGCGCCGGCCCTGC
>NZ_WWJX01001412.1 GCF_009865215.1 Streptomyces sp. SID3343
CGAGGCCGCCGACGTGTTGCCGCCCGCCACCGCCGACGCGCTGCGGGCGAGGATCGGGTCGTCGGGAAAGCCGGTGTTCGTGGTCGCCGTTCCGGCGAACTCGCCGCTGGCGTCGGCCGGTTCGCGCGCGGCCGTACTGTCGGGCCTGCGCGCGCAGGTGGGCCGCCCGGGGGTGTACGCGGTCGCGGTGGGCCGTACCTTCGATGCGGCGGCCGACGCGTCGGTGATGTCGCCCGCACGACTGGCCACCCTCAAGAGCGACACGCTGGCCGCGCACCAGGGCGACGGGCCGGCCCTGTTCACCGCGTTCGTCGACGGGGCGGTGGCCGACGCCGGCAAGACCACCGGGCCCGAACGTGGTGGCGGCGGCGCCGCGTGGGGTGGCCTCGCCGTGGTCGGGGCCGTGCTCGTGGCCGGCGTCGCCGGGGCGTTCGCGCTTC
>NZ_WWJX01000144.1 GCF_009865215.1 Streptomyces sp. SID3343
CGGACGAGGTTGGCGATGATGTGGATGTGGTCGTCGGCGTGGCGGATGGCGACCCACCGGCATCCGGCGTCGTCGCCGTCGGGGTCGATGCCGGTGGCCGCGACCATGCGGCGGGCGACGTCGCCCCACTCCTGATCGGTCAGGATGCGGTCGGTGGCCGCCGCCCGCACGGAGCAGTGCCATACGTGGTTCTTGGGCCGCTCCTCCTTTGGGAGTGCGAGGAGCGGTCGGTCCAGGACGCGTTCGAGGGGCTTGAGCGAGTCGCCGGGGTCGCGGCCGGGGTCGGGGGCCATGCCGTCGAAGGAGGCGACGATGTGCGGGTCGACGTGTTCCTCGGCCTTTCCGGGTCCGTAGAGGTAGGCGAGCAGGCCGATGGTGCGTGGTCCGCGTTTGTGGATGCGGGGGATCACTCGGCGTCTCGGTGGTCGAGGAGGCGGTCGGTCACCGCGTCCAGCCGGGTGACCGCCTTGACCACCGCGCTCAGGACCGCATCGGCGTGAGGCACCTGTCCTCCCGAGTTGAGGACCTTGGCGACCTGGTTCAGGTTGTTGCCGATCTGGGCAAGGTGGCGGCGGGCGGCGAAGAACTCGGCGACCAGTTCGCGTTCACCGGCCACCGCGGCGGCGGTGACGTTCAGGTCACGGGCGGCGGCCAGGGCTGCATGGGCAAGGAAGCCGGCGGGCGTCATGCCGCAGGCGGTTGCGGCAGCATGGATCAGCGCGAGTTCTTCGTCGTCGAGACGGGTGCTCTTTTGATGGGCTCGCTTGTGCTGGGGGGCTTTGTGCTGGCGATGACGCACGCGTGGCTCGGACTGGGGGGCGTGCTCGCAGTCGGCATCGTGGCACAGGTGTTGCTCGTCCCCGGTCTGCGATCCACCCTCGGTCGCAGCCTCCCCCTCCGTCGCCCCCCGGCGGCGGAGGGGCCCCGCCACCCCTGGGGCGGGGCTCCCCAAAGCAATGCTCCCAACGGGTGCATTGCTTTGGGGACAACTTGCTCCGGCAACGCCGGTGAGCTTTTGACCTGCACAAACGCCTACCGCCGGGTCTTCGTCGAACCCCGTCACGCCGCGACCTGGGGGGTGCGAAGGTGAGCGGCGGGCGGCATGTCGACCACGAATCGGGTCGGACCTTCGGGACTGCAACGAACGCCAGGGTGGGCTTCGCCGGCGCGTCGCACGGTTCGGCCGTCGGTTCGGCGGTCGGATTGCAGGGGCGCGGGGGCCGAGCGAGCCGCGAAGCGTGCGGGGGTGATCGTGTCCGGGGCTCCGGGCATGGTGTCTCTCCGATGGGTCGGGTTGGTGTCGGCGGCGGGTGTCCGGGGTCGGGTCGACCGATCGGGACACCCGCCGCGAGGCGTGGGCGGTGGGTGTCCCGCCCGGTCGGTGGCCTACTTGCGGTCGGCTCGGAGTTGTTGCATGAGGCCGGTCAGCCGGTCGTTGCTCAGTGGGTGGCCTTGACCCCTTATGGCCTCGGACACCACCGTCCGGCTGACCCGTCCGGCCTGGTCGACCGCCGCGTGTGCCAAGGCCAGCAGGTCCTGGTCACCTGATCCATCCGGTCGGTTGTCCTTGGGGATCGGGCCGACCGGTGCGGGAGCGGCGAGGCTCGGTGGGGTCGGGGTCGGGTCGCCGGAAGGGGTGAGCCGGCGGTGTCCGCGCAGGTCGGGGGCCCGGTGGACGGGGTCGGCTGCGGAGCGCGGTGTGCTGACCGGCGAGGGCGACAGGTTGGTTGTCCGGTCGTCCCGGAGGGGTGTCCGGCTGTGCCCGTCCGCTGTCCCGGAGGGCTGCGCCTGGGACGGTCCGATCGGGGTAAGAGCGTCGGTCGTGGCGGCCGGTCGGGCGTCCCCGGCGGCCTCCGCCGGCGGTCGGGTGTTCGGTCGGTGGGCCTGCGGGTGGGGCGTCCGGGCGATGAGGATGTACAGGTGGACGGCTCCGGCGAGGGCCAGGGGCGCGAGGGTGGAGAGGACACCGACGGTGGAGTCGCCCAACCGCAGACCCTGCCCGGTGGGGGTGCGTTGCTGGTTGAGTCGGATCGCGTGGAGGGCGTTGGCCCAGATGCTCGCGGCGGTGGCCGAGCCGAAGAGGAGCCAGGCGTACGCGCGGGCCAGGAAGGGGGCGCCGCGCAGGATGATCAGGGCGCGGATGCCGTACGCGATGAAGCCGTCGATCAGGACGGGGAACAGGAGACTCAGGGCGCCGCGTACGTGGACGGCCTGGGCCATCTGCCGCAGGGCGTCGTAGCTGAGGACGAATCCGGTGGCGCCGAGGGTGGCGATTGCCGCCCGGTCCCATATGCCCACCTGGGGTGCTGCGGTGTGCGGGTGGGTCATGCGGCGGCGCCGAGGCCGGTGGCGGCGGTGCCGGGGGTGGTGGCTTCCTCGACGGCGCGCACCAGGGCGCGGTCGGTGCTGCGGTGCTTGGCCGCTTCCGAGAGGTGGAAGTCGGCGGTGTCCTCGGTGCACTTGAGGATCCAGGCCAGGCGGGCGGCGGTGATGCCCCAGGCTCCGGCGACCTTGGTCAATACGGTGCGCTCCTGCTTGTTGAGGTGGGTGTCGAGCCCGTTCAACACGGCCTTGACCCGGCCGAGGTCCCGTCGATCGGCGACGGCCTTGTGCTGGGGTCCGCGCTCGTCGGCGGTCAGACCTCCTCGAATGCCGTCGGCGTCCTCGCACACCAGCGCGGAGTCCAGGCATGCCTGCCGGACGGGGCAAAGCCTGCACAGCTCCTTGGCCTGCCGGATGCGGCGCTGGTCCGTGGCCCGGGGGAAGAAAAGTTCGGGATCGGACCGGCGGCAGGACGCGCGGTCGCGCCAGGAGATCTTGCCGAGCTTGGGGAAGGTCATGGTCTGCATGAGGGTTGCTCCGTTCCCCCGTCCACCCGGGCAAGGGGTGGGCGAGGCTGTGCGGGACGTGAAGGCGGGTGTGGTGCGGGCTGCCTGACGGCGGCTCAGGCGGCGCCGGACCGGCGTCGGTCTCGGCCGGCGAGCACCACGCGGGTGGTCATCTCCGACAGGCGCGAGGCGATCCGGTCGCCCATGCGATCGCGCAGGTCGGCGATGGCGAGGTTGGTGGTCACCAGCGTCGGCAGCATCCGCTCGTAGCGGTGGTTGACGAGCCTGTACGTGATGTCCTCGGTCCACTCGCTGGGCTTGGCCGCGCCCAGGTCGTCGACGAGCAGGAGGGGGCTGCGGATCACCCGGAGGAAAGCGGCCTCGGAGTCGTGGCCGTGGCGCGGTCGCAGGTGGGCGTACAGGTCGGCAGCGTTGGCTGCGGTCCACTGCATGCCGCAGCCGCTCTGTATCAGTGTGCTGATCGCGCCGTACGCCTGGTGCGTCTTGCCGGTGCCTGTCCCGCCGACCATCAGCAGCGAGGGCCCGGTCGAGATCCGGCGCATGCCACTCACGCTGGGCAGTGCCTGGTCTAGGACCGCGTCGATCCACTCGTGGAGGTAAGGGTGCTCGGGGCGGGCGTCGCGGAAGCGCAGCGGTATGCGGTCGATCGCCTCGCGTAGCGCCTCGCTCCGCAGGTCCTGTACCGGAGCCGGCGTCGCCGAGGTGTCGGGCCAGCCGCCGAGCAAGCGCAGCAGACGCAGCTCGTGCACGTTGGTCGGCTGCTGCGGCTGGGGCGAGGCGGTGGCGTCGCGGGCGGCCATGGGGTCCTCCGGGGCGTGGTGCGGGTCGCGGGGGTGGGTCTCGGTCACAGCGCCTCCTCGTAGGCCGAGTCGTCCGACGGGTTCCGCCAGGGCTGGTATCCGGCAGTGGTGGTGCGGCTGGCAGGGTTGAGTACCTCGTTGACCAGGCTCGCCAGGGTCGAGGGGTTCAGGCTCTTGGTCCGCATCAGCTCCAGGGCGGCCCGGACGTGGTCGGGGTCGATGCCCTCCCGCAGCAGAGAGGCGACTTCACGGCCGGCGTGACCGACGACTTTGTCCGGCGGGCGGTTCTCGCAGCGGTCGACGTACTCGTCGAGCAGGGTCCGAGCGGTCGGCGAGCGGTCCGCGTCGGTGGGGTGGGGTCGGGGAGCGTCGTCGTTGTCGATGGGTGCGGGCGCCGTGCGCCCCCAGGTCCTAGGTCCTAGGTCCAGGGTCCTAGGTCCAGGCGACGAGTCCTCCGCGACTCCTCGACGAGGGCTCGACGAGGGCTTGTCGACAGGCGTGTGACCTGCGAAGTTGTCGGTCTCGTCAGGGGCGACGCCGGTGTCGAGTCCCTGGGTGGTCCCCGGTTGCGCGGCGGGTGGCGGTATCGCCTCGTCCACCCGTGCGGGCGCCGGGGAGCGGGTTCCGTGGGCGGTGCGAGGGCTCGACGAGGGCTCGACGAGGGCTCGTGAGACGTGCGTGGAGGCGCAGACGCCCCCGCAGGGCTCGCAACGTGTCGTCGGGTTGTGGTGTGGGCACACCGGCAGCCGCGATTTCGACGGCCTGTCGATTTTCTGGTGCTTAAACCAGTTGACGACGTGCAGGTATGTCCGGCCGTCGCAGCCCATGTAGCGGCAGATGGCGCCGATGCCGACGAGCTCCTGCAGGTCGTGCTCGACGTCCTCGGGCCGGTGTTCGGGACGTAGGGGCCACAGGACGCCGTGGATGATCGCGGCGACGTCGGTGAACCTGCCGTGGTCGTCGGCCTGTGTCCACAGGCCGACGAAGGTCCGCTCGGCGGTCAGGGAGACCTGGGCCAGTGACAGGGACGTGAAGGTCTCGGGCTTGATCGTTCGGATGCGCGCCACGTCAGCATCCCCTCGCGGTCTCCGCGGGAGTCAGGGTCCCGGTGGCCACGTCGTAGACGTGAGGGGTCTCCCACGCGGCCGAGGGGAAGCCTGTCGCCAGCCAGCGGCCGAGGGCCGTCGTGTCTTGCGGGGGCATGGAGATCGGGTGACCGCAGGCGTCGAGGACGCTGGCGAGGTAGCGGCCACTGGGGGTGCGATGCGCCCGGATGCAGGCGGCACCGGGTACGAGCAGGTGGATCGAGCGGGTCAGGCGTGAGGCGTGCTCGGGCGGGAGTGAGCCGGTGTCGGACGGATCGCTTGTACCGGCTGTGCGGGAGGTATCGGACATGCGAGAATCCCCAAGTTGGTGGAGCGGCCCGGCGTGCTCGTCGAAAAGTCGGCCGGAGCTGCTTTGAGTGAATGTCGGATCTAGGTCCGGGCGCGGCGCCCGGGGTTGCCACCCCAGGCGCCTGCGCGCTCGCCCCGCGCACCTAGGCGATGGGGCTCGGGCTTGTTGTGGTCGGCACGCGATCGCACCCACTGTCGTCCGGCCGTCCGCTACTGGGCGTGGCCGGACGAACACCATGGCAGTACGTTTTGATCAAGTCCACCCATTGGTGACCGCTTTTGACAGCATTGGCCGAACGGGCCGCCCGAGCGGTGAATCCATGATCGTAAGTTCGGCCGGCCGAGGTTGTGTGACCCGAATCGCGCCCTGTGCTTGGTACTTCGGCGGGGAGCGGGGCCTTCGGGCGGCTGCCGGGCGCGACGTGTGCCTCAGGCGTCGGCCGTGCCGTCAGCAGGAGGTCGGCGCCATGTGCAGGGTTGCCCGCAGGCGGCGCACTGCCCTGCTGTGGCGCTTACGCAAGGCGCTGTACGACACGCCTCGTGTGGCCGCGAGTTCCGGCCCGGAGAGCTGCGTCTCGCGGTAGTCCTGGGCAAGCATGCGAGCTTCGTCCCGGCTCAGGGCTTCCGCGTCCACCGCGTGGACCAAGAGGGCGACGAGGTCTTCGCGAGGGGTTCGTGGCCCATATGGATCCGCCTCGCGCCAGTCGGAGAGGGCGTCGTCGGCTGCCTCGATCACTCCTGCTCGGACCGCGCGCTCCAATGCCGCACCCGTGTCCAGCCACGCGTCCACCGAGGTCGGGTCCGCCAACGGCCGCGCGCCCGGTGCGGGAGAGGCCGGGTGTCCGCCCTCGCCGCTGTGGGTGACACGGTGCAGCGTGTCGAGGCTCAGGTTCGCGGCGACCCTCTTGGTCCGGCGCCGGTAGGGGTAGGCGCCGATCGCCTCGTACAGATGCCCGAGCACGAGCCCGACGGTGTCGTCGAAGTCTTCCCCCGACGTGGCGCGGTTCGCGGCCAGGCGCACCGCGCAGGGAAGCATCTGCTGGAGCAATGCCCGCCCGGCCAATGCCGATCTGCGGTTGTTGAGGGCCAGGAGGGCGATCAGGAGTTCGTCCTGCCGAGGCCGCGAGGCCGTGCTGATACCGGCTTCCAGTGCCCCCAGCGAGGAGTATTCGCCGAGCACCGGGAACCCGCGTGCCCACCCGGCCATGTCCTCGTGTGTGCGGCTGTGTTCGTCGAGTCGGTCCCACTCATCGTTGAGTCGTCCCACGACTCCCGACCGCAGTCGTTCTCTCGTCGTTCGCATGACCGGAACGTTGGACGCTCATGTTTGCCCAAACCTTCGCCCGCATGAAAGCCGATTCGCGGCCGGAGCGGACGAGGAAGTCGGACACGACGGTGGGCAGAGCCCGGGCAAGTCCGCCTTGCCCGGGACGCCTTCGTGGCCGTGGTGCACGTCCCGCTGCGGCGGTGTCGACGTCCGACGGTCCCGTACCTAGGCTTCAGTTGTTCAGGGCCTGGAGTTCGCCGACCCTGATGTCGCCGACGGTGGCGCTGCGTGTGATGTCGGCGAAGCTACCGCTGCGGCCGGTGGTCGAGGTCCAGGTCGCGGTCCAGTGGGTGGTGGCGGTGACGGTGTAGGCACCGCCGGGCATCCGGGCGGAGATGCGTTGGTAGGCGTATCCGCAGTCCGGACTCGCGCTCGCTCCGGCAGCGGCGGAGTAGGGCGCGCCTGGGCTGGTGCATTCGCGGGTGCTGCCGTCACCCATGTCCCAGACGATCCGATCGACCTTCGCGGTCAGGGTCACGGACAGGCCCCGGTCCGATTCGGTCTGGGAGTTGGGGCCCCACGTCTCGGGGGTGGGCGAGGTCCACAGCCACACGGGGAGCGAGACCAGGGTCTCGCGTCCGGGGCCGGGTGTGAGGTGCATGACGGGAGGCAACAGGAGGATCTTGGACATCGCGCGTCGGGCCAGCTCTTCTGCGCTCAAGCCTTGGACGAGCGGGATGGGCAGGAAGCGCTGAATGGCGGGGCCGCCTCCCAGGCAGTTCAACGCGTAGACCGCGCCTTCGGCCGCCGTGCGCTGGGCGGTGCCGTCCCACCATCGCGGGTCCTCGGGGGGCGGCTGCGGGGTGACATCTGCGCGGTAGCAGCCCAGGGCTGCGTCGAAGAGCCCACTGGCGCCCAGCTCGCAGGGGATCTCCGCGCCGTTGAACTCACAGGCGGGTACTGCGCCTTCGTTTCCCTGGCCGCTTCCGCCGGCGGATCCGGGGCGATCGCCGTCGTCGGCTCCGTCGCCATCTTCGATGCAGAGGATCTGCCAACCGCAATCCTTCGTATCGGCCTGCGCGGCGGGCAAGGGCAAAGCGAGGGCGATCAGCGTGGCGGACACGATCGTCGTGGCGATTCGGCCCATGGCGTGCGTCAGCACGTGCGGCCTCGTTCCGGGACTATGTCGGAAACCAGCCAGCGACCCGTGTCTTGGACGAGGGACGTCGTCTGGACATAGCGGAGCGCCTGGCCATTGGCCGTCTTTTTCTGCATGCCGGTCTTACTGTCGACGACCTTCGCTGCCGAGATGTCGATGCAGTCCACGACGGTGGCCGTCGGCGGGGCACCGTGCGGGTCGATGGCTGTGACCTTCGGGTTTCGCGTGATGGTGCCGTCCAGGCGAATGCCCTGTTGTTGGTACTGCAGGCCGGAAGAAGCCCACTGGCCACGAGCCTTGTTGGTCATGGTGTCGGTCACGTTCTCGTCGCCCACGCGCCCGTTCTTCTGGACGCTCTCGAAGTAGCCCTGTGCGCGGTTGTAAACCACCAGCACATCGGCTTCGGCTCGCGATTCCGGCAAGGGCGAGGCAGCGGTTGTCGGCAGCGGCGCTGGGGCTGGCGGGGCCTTCTGAGACTCCGTGTCCTCGTCGTCGGAACACGCGGTCAGACAAGTGCACGCCATGAGGACGGCGAGTACACCTGCCACGGCGCGCGCGCCCGAATTCCTCATTCGTCCATTGATCGAGGATTGCGACGCCATTTCCTTTTCTCCCTTATCTGCCCGTCTACAACCCATTGAGGCTGCTCAAACCCTCAGTAATGCGAGCAGGTAACCGAAACTGTACGATGCGTGCCAACTACGCCGCGCAAGTTGTTAGAAAATGCCACTTCCGGTGATCGATGAGGGGTTCGCAGGTTGAAGCTGGCGACGAGAAGCCGTACGGGACCACGCACCGACGATCGTGCCGAACCCACTGGAGGCGCAGCCGCTTTGACGCCCCCGAAGGGGCTTCGAACGCGTCGACGCAGGCCGGCGCTGATTGTGTTGTCAGTCCTGCTGATCGCGGTGTGCGCGACCGGTGGGGCGGCGGCGTTCGCGCGTGGGGATCGCTCGGAGCCGGTACTCGCGCTCGCTAAGGCGGTCGCCAACGGCGACACCATCGACGCGGACGACCTGCGCGAGGTGCGATGGACGCCGACCGAGGGCGTCAGTGCCGTTCCGTCCGGTCGGCGGTCCGAGATCGTGGGCAAGCGGGCGTCGACCGACCTGCGCCCGAACACGCTGATCACGGTGGACCAGGTGACCGACGGCGCGGTCCTGCAGCCCGGTCAGGTGACTGTGGGCGTCGCCTTGGCGGCGGAGCAGATGCCGGTGCGCCCGCTCACGCCCGGGCAGCACATTGCGCTGGTCTCCACTCCGCAAAAGGGTGGCGACACCCCGACGGTGACGCCCTCGCAGATCGAGGCGACCGTCGTCGTGGTGGGGCGACGCGACGAGCGGTCGGGGAAGACGGTGGTCGAGGTCGCCGTATCCACGCAGGACGGGGCCCTGTTGGCGGCGCGGGCCTATACCGAGCGGCTGGCCGTCGTGGCCCGGCAGCCGGGAGTAGGTCGATGACTGTGGTGGCCGTCGTGGGCGGCACCGGCGCTCCGGGGGCGACGACAACCAGCCTCGGCCTGAGCCTGGCCTGGCCTTTGCCCACGAGTCGGAGAGTGGTGATGGTCGAGGCCGATCCCTCCGGAGGCGCGGTGTTGTCCGGCGCCCTCGGCGGTCGCGTCACCGCCGAGTGGGGCCTGCACCAGTTGGGCCTGGCGCAGCGCCAGGGGCAGTTGCTCGACTACTTCTTCAGGCAGCTGATCGACCTTTCCGACGGTGACCAGGAGCGGCTGGTGTTGCCGGGGCTGGCGGCGCCGGACCAGGCGCCGTCCCTGACGCACGCCTGGGAACCGTTGGCTTCGCTGCTGGCGGCCCTCGACCACGGCGAGATCCCGCACGACGTCGTCGTCGACCTCGGTCGCGACGGAGCGTTGGGCGGCTCCAGCGTCCTGGCCCGACGCGCCGACGTCGTCCTGGTGGTGGTGCGGTCGACCCTGCGCTCCATCAGCGCGGCCAGGACCCGCGTGGCCGCTCTGCGCCGGGTCTTGGACGAACACGGCCTCGGGGCGGACGCGTTGGGACTGGCCGTGATCGCCGAAGGCCCCTATCCGGCGAGCGAGGTGTCCGCCGCGCTCGGCGCGCCGGTGCTGGCGGTACTGCCCTACGACGTCAAGGCAGCCCAAGTGCTCTCCGACGGCTGTGGGGACGCGGACAAGCGATTCATGCGTGGTCCGTGGATGTCCGCCGTTCGAAGCGCGGCCGACGAAATCCTCGTCCACGCCCGGACGCGCCGTGTGCGTCTTGCCGCGCCCAGGAACCCCGGGGCACAGCACGAGGAAGGAGCCGCGCGTGTTGGGTAACGCGGCGCCCATCAACTCCCGACCGGTGCCTCCCGAAAGCGATCGGCCTGAGACGGGATCGCGAGCGCGAATACAGCCGACGCCGACCGCCTCGGCGTGGACGGCCGCCGGCGCAGCGACTGCCTCGGCGCGACTCGGTGACGCGCCGCAGCTCGTCGTCGACCTGGCCGCAGTGCGAGCACTGCGGAAGCAGGCCGCTGACCGGCTGCTGGACCGCGAACGCGAACAGCCGGGACTGAGCGCCGCCGACCGCGAACAACGCGGACGCGCGGTCGTGACCCAGGTCGTCGCCGAGTGGGCCGACGTGACCGCGCGCCAGCGGGGGGTTTCCACGACTGCCGCCGAGGACGCTGCGCACGTCGAGGCCGTCTGGAACTGGCTGTTTCGCTCCGGTCCGTTGGAGCCCTATCTCGCGGATTCCGATGTGGAGAACATCCTCGTCAACGGGCACACCGAGGTGTGGGTCGACTACGCGTCCAAGCCGCGGGAGCGCGTTCCCGCGCTGACCGGGAGCGACGAGGAACTGCGCGAGTTGCTCCGGGAGATGGCTCGCCGACACGGCGGCGGCGAACGCACCCTGTCGACGTCGTCGCCCACGCTCGCGCTTCGCCTGCCGGACGGATCGCGCCTGCAGGCGGTGGCCGAGGTGACCCCGGGCACCTACGTCACCATCCGCCGGCACCGCGTGCGGGATGTGCGCCTGGACGACCTGATCGAACTGGGCACGGTGGATCGGGTCCTGGCCGAGTTCCTCGGCGCGCTCGTCCGCGGCAAGAAGAACGTGATCATCTGCGGTACGCAGGGTGTGGGCAAGACATCGCTGTTGCGCGCGATGTCGCACGAGATCCCCGCGGACGAGAGGGTCGCCACGTTCGAGACCGAGCTGGAGTTGTTCCTTCACGAGCTGGGGCACCTGCGGCAGGTCGTGCCGTTCGAGGCTCGCGAGGGCAACGGTGAGCGGGACGCGACCGGAAGATCCGCAGGCGAGATCACGATCGGGGACCTGATCCCGTCCGCGTTGCGGATGTCGTTGTCACGGATGATCGTGGGCGAGGTCCGCTCCAGCGAGATCGTCCCGATGCTGCGCGTGATGACCAACGGCGAGGGCGGCTCCATGTGCACGCTCCACGTGCGCGAGCCCCACATGATCTGGGACCGCATCGCGGAGCTGTGCCTTGAGTACGGCGCGCACATGACCGACAAGCTCGCCTACCGACTCGGAGCCAACGCCGTCAACTACGTGATCTTCGTGCGGCTGGTCGACGAGACACATCGCGGCGGCAGGCGGCACCGATTCGTCAGCCACGTCATGCAGATGGCCGGGTTGGGAGAGCACGGCCGGCCGACGACCAACGTCGTCTTCGGGCCGACGCCCGACGACCCGCGAGCCCACTTCCGCACCACCCCGACCGACCTTGAGGACCTCGAACTCGCGGGCCTGCAACCACGCCTGCTCACCGAGGGCGCCCAATGGGGCCCCCTGCGATTGCTGCACCGGGTGGTGAGCTGACGTGGCAGGGCAGGCACTGGTCGCGGGACTGTGCACGGGTGGCGTGGCCCTGGGCCTGATCGGGGTCGTGGCCGGTGTTCGCGGACGAGTCCCCGTCGAGCGGCCGGGTCGTGCCCGTCGGACGCGCCCACCGGTGAGCCACGCGGTGCGGCGCGCCCGGCGCGTTCGACGTGGGGTCGCGGCCGTCGTCGGAGTGGCGGCGTGGTTCTTCACGGGGTGGGTCCTGGCGCTGCCACTGGTCGTCCTCGCCGTCCTGGGCTGGCCGTGGTTGATGGCTCCCACACGCAGCGACCTCACCGGGATCGACCGCCTGGACGCGCTGGCGGATTGGACCCGCCGGCTCGCGGACCTGGTCGAGCTGGGAGCGGGGTTGGAGACCGCGATCATCACCAGTCGTGCCACGTGCCCGGCCGCGATCGAGCCGGAGGTCGCCGACCTCGTGGCGCGCCTGCAGGCCCGCTGGCAACCGGACGACGCGCTGCGCGCATTCGCGGATGTGTTCGCCGACGCGACGTCGGACAAGATCGCCGCGGCGCTGATCCTGCGTGCCAAGGACCGCGGCCCGGGTCTGGCGACGGCGCTCAAGGACTTCAGTTCCACGGTGCGCGAGGAGGTGCGCCAGCGGCGGGGGATCGAAGCCGACCGCGCGTCGTCGCGCGCCGCGGTGCGGTGGATCACGTACATCATCCTGACCATGGCCGCGCTCATGGGCCTCAACCGCGACTACAGCTCCGCCTACGGGACCTTCCTGGGACAGGTCGCGCTCGCCGTGCTCGCGGCCGGCTTCATCGGGGTGTTGATGTGGATGCGTTCGATCACCTCCTACCGGGCGACCCCACGCTTCCTCGTCCCCGACGCGCGCAGCGCGGTCACGATGGCCACGCCCCGTCCCGCGCCGACGGAAGGGACGTCCACGTGATCACGACCTGGATTCTCCTGCCGGGAGCGGGAGTGGGGGTCGGACTGGCGCTGCTGGCACGCGAAGTGTGGCCGGCTCCCCCGGACCTGCACGCCGCCCTGCGGCGCCTCGAACCGCGAGCCCGCGCCCTGTCCACGCCCACCGCCCCTCCCGCACGGGCGACCCCCACCGAGCGTCTCGTCGCCCTGGTCCGCGAGATTCGCGCGGTCCGGATCCCCGAACGAGATCTGGCGCTGATCGGACAGACGCCGACCGAGCACATCCGACGCAAACTCTTCGCGGGCGCGGCGGGCTTTCTCCTGCCAATGATCCTCACCGCCGCCGCCGGCCTCCTGGGCATCGCGCTGCCGTTCACACTGCCGCTCCTGCTCAGCGTCCTCCTGGCCGTGGGCCTGTGGCTGGTACCCAACCAAGAGGTGCGCACGCGAGCGGCGGGCGCGCGCGTCGAGTTCCGACACGCGACGACCGCCTACCTCGACCTGGTCGCTCTCGAACGAGCCGGGGACGCGGGCCCCTCGGAGGCGCTGGAACGCGCCGCCCTGGTGGGCGACGGATGGGCGTTCGCCCGCATCCAGGACGCGTTGGAGCGGGCTCGCGCGCGCGGTGTCCCACCATGGGCCAGCCTCAAGGATCTCGCGGCGGATCTGGGGCTGCCCGAACTGGCGGACGTCGCCGACATCGTCGAACTGGCCGGCACCGAAGGAGCCGCCGTCTACGGGACGTTGCGCTCACGCGCGGCCAGCCTGCGCACGGAACTCTTGGCGACCGACAAGGACTCCGCCAACACCGACTCCGAGCGCCTGGTGGTGCCCGGCACCGTCCTGGTCCTGCTGATGGTCCTGTTCATCGCGCTGCCGGCGATGGCCCGCATCGTCACGACCTCCTGACCACCCACCCACCGAGCAATGAGGAGAACACGTGTCGAAGAACAGGACGAGGACTCGTCTGGGATCCACCGCGTCGCTCGCGCTGCCACTCGCACTGGCCGCGTCCGCGCGCCAGCGCTACCGCCGGGTCAAGGCGCGGGGAGGGGACGCGGGCTCGGTCAGCTTGGAGTACGCGATTCTCGCGGCCGTGATCCTCGCCGTCGTGGTGCTGTTGGGCGCGGCCGTGGTGCGACTGCTCAACATCAAGATCGACGCGATTTCGAGCATCACCTGACCGGGCTCGGGGCCCGACTTCGCCGGATCCGCGGCGATCGTGGTTCGGTGTCGTTGGAGCTTGCCATTCTCATCCCGGCCGTCTTGGTGCTCACCCTTGCGGTGGTCCAAGGCGCGCTGTGGTGGTACGCCCGAGAGGCGGCGCTGGCAGCCGCCCGCGAAGGCGTCGAGCAGGGCCGGCTCTACCAGGGTGGAGGCTCGGTCGACGCTGCGGACCGAGCCTCCGAGGCGGCACGCAACCTCGGCGGAGACCTCCTGAGCGACCTGCGCGTCGACACCGGGGGCAGCACGCCGGAGCGCGTGCGTGTCGAGGTCTCCGGATACTCGCTCGCGATCCTGCCCGGTGTACGCGGAATACGCGTCGTCCAACACGCGGAGGCGCCGCGGGAACGTGTCACGCGGCCGGGCGACTGATGAACAACCCAGACGAGAGGACGGGGATGCGCACACGCGCCATGCCACCCATGCCACCCATGCCACGCGGTGACGGTGGGTCCGTGGCGCTGGAGACCGCCATCCTCGTCCCCGTCCTCGCGCTTCTGGTCGCGGTCATGGTCGCCGCCGGGCGGATCACGATGGCCGGCGGTGCCGTCGACGCCGCCGCCAAGGCCGCCGCCCGGGAGGCTTCCCTGGCTCGCAACCCCTACGACGCCGCAACGCGCGCCGACGCCGCCGCCCGACACACCCTCGACCAACGGGGTCTGTCGTGCGCGTCCGTCTCGGTGAGCCTCGATACCAGCGAGTTCGCACCACCCGCCGGTCCGGCCAGGGTCCGGGCGACGGTTCGCTGCACCGTTCACCTCTCGGACGCGGCGGTGCCGGGCATGCCCGGGGCGAAATCGATGACCTCCACCGTCGTGAGTCCGGTCGACAGATTTCGAGACCGGAGCCTCGCTCCCGCACCGGGGATTCCGACAAAGGGGCGGGCGCTGTGAGAATCCGTGGACGTTCCGTGGAAGCCGTCGTCCGTGACGACGACGGCGCGGTGAGCGTCTTCTTCGCGGGGATCGCCGTGTGCCTGATCCTGCTGGTCGGCCTGGTCGTCGACGGCGGAGGGCGACTGCGCGCCGCGCAGCGTGCGGACACGCTCGCAGCAGAGGCCGCCCGCAGCGCCGGTCAAGAGATCGACATCGGCCAGGTGGTCGCCGACGGCACCGTGAGGGTGCTGCCCGAGGCCGCCACGGCGGCCGTCGCCTCTTACCTCTCCGTAGCCGGCGCCTCGGGCACGGCAACCGTCTCCTCCGACGGCCGCACCATCTCCGTCACCGTGAGCGTGCAGTACAGACCGGTTTTCAGCGGAACGCTCGGCGTCCGCACGACCGTCACCGGTACCGCCAGCGCCACGCTCGTCCGCCCTGGAGTGCCCCAACCGTGAGAACCGTCCGAGTCCTGGGCCGCAGCGTCCGCGCGATCCTGTGCCTGCTCGCACTCCTCGCCCTCCTCGGCGGGGCACCCCTCCTGCTGCTCGCCATCGGGCAAGCCCTGGGCAAGTACATTCCCCGCTGGGACGAGGTGTCGCTCGACTTGCTCCTGCGCCCCGACGACGGCGGCGTGGCCTATGTCGTACTGCTCGCCGCCGGCTGGGCCTGCTGGGTGATGTTCACCGCCTCGGTGATCCTGGAGATCCCGGCGGCACTGCGCGGTCGCACCCGTCGCCATCGCATCCGGGGACTGGGATGGAGCCAGCACATGGCCGCAGTCCTCCTCGGCGGACTCGCTCTGACCGCGTCCGTCGGCTCCGCCGGAGCCGCAAGCGCCACCGCCGCGACGAGCACCGTCTCGGCCCCGGCCCTCGTGGGAGACGCTCAAC
This sequence comes from Streptomyces sp. SID3343, assembly GCF_009865215.1. Classification (GTDB taxonomy): domain Bacteria; phylum Actinomycetota; class Actinomycetes; order Streptomycetales; family Streptomycetaceae; genus Embleya. The sequence continues at coordinate 15,168 of NZ_WWJX01000144.1, forward strand.
AATCGGCCGCCATCTCCGCCGCCGTGGTCCATGCGGGACCCACCCACACCGTGGGCCCGGGCGACACGCTGTGGTCGATCGCCGAGACCCGTCTGGGCGACGGCACCCGATGGCACGACATCGCAGACCTCAACCTCGGGCAACGCATGCCGGGCGGAGCGGTCTTCGACGCCGATCGAACCATTCACGTCGGTTGGCAACTACGGCTTCCGGCCGACGCACAGACCGCGCTCCCGGATGCAGCCGAAGACACCAAGATGCCCGGGGCCCCGGTGGTGTCGGCAGCGCGCGACCTGACCGCGACGCACACGGTCACCGTCAAGCCCGGCGACACCCTCTCCGCCATCGCCGAGCGCGAGTTGGGCGACGGCGACCGCTACCCCGAGATCGTCAAGGCCAACCAAGGCGTGACCCAACCCGACGGGACGGCCCTTACCGATCCCGACGAGATCCACCCAGGTTGGACACTCACGCTGCCCTCCCCACCCGAGCCCGAAGACTCCGAAGCCGAACCGACGGCCGACACTCCCGCGCCCACCCAAGACCCGACAGCCACTCACGACACGACGCCGGCCCAGGATCCGAAACCGGCCCAGCCGCCGCACGAAGCACCCGCCGGAACGACTGGCACGACATCGCCTCCCGCGTCTCCGGCAACGCCCGCGGGGCCGTCAAAGCAGAGCGGCGGGGACCACGGTCCTTCGATACTGCTGCCCGCCGTGCTGGGTCTCGGATCGCTCACCGGTGCTGCGCTGCTCGCCAACATCGCCGTCCGGCGCCGGCACCAACAACGCGTTCGCCGTACACACCAACGCATCGCCCTTCCGGCGGCTCCCGTGGCCGACTACGAACAGCGACTCCGAGCCGGCGAGACGCCCGAACTGGCCGACTTCGTCGATCGCGCACTGCGCACCCTCGCGGATCGACTCTCGGATCTGGGCCGCCCCATGCCCGGCTTCACGACCCTGCGGGTCGATCGTGCGGGCGTCGAGCTGGTCCTGCAGCAGCCCGAGCCCGCCGTCACGCCGTTCGTGAACGTCGACGTCGAGGGTGCCCGATGGTCGTGTCCCCTCGACGCGCCCCTCCTCTCCGCCGAGGCAGCCCGGGCTTTGCCCGCCCCTTGCCCAGCCCTTGCCCCCATCGCAGTCGGCCCGACGAGCGAGGTGCTGCTGGACCTCGAATCGAGCCGGGTGACGACCCTGGCCGAAGGCACCGAACAGGATCACCGCGAGATCCTGCGAGCGCTCGCCGTCGGTCTGCTCACCTCTCATTGGGGCGAGGACAAGTCGATCACTCTCGTCGGCCTGCGCGGCATGACGGACTTCGAGCCGCAACACAACCCACAGCTCGCCGAGGCCACGCTTCCCGACGCCATCCGGGCGCTGACCACGTGGCAGCGGGACTCGGCCCCGGCCCTGACCCGAGAATCGCTCGACAGCGCGCGAGCGGGGCGCACGCTGCTCGCCGCGCCCGACACATGGCCCCCCTCGATCGTCCTTTCGCTCGAACCGCTCGACGCCGATGCCGTAGCCGCGCTCGTGCGCCTTGAGGCCCAACAGCCCCACGCCGCGTGGGCGGTCGTCGCTCCCGCCGGCGAGGATCACGAACTGCCGGCGCATTGGCACCGCGTGCCCGCTGGCGAAGGTCCGGTCGTGATGAAGGGCTTCGACGAGGAGGTGACCGTCCATCGGATGCCCGATGCCACCCACTCGGCACTGCTGGAAATGGTCGGCGTCGCCGACGTCCCCAACGCCGTGGCCACACGCGGTCACGCAACCGCAGCGACGAGCCTCGGCGCGGGCCCGGCGACGACCACAGAACCGGCCGACAAGAGTGCTCGGGTCGGGCAACCACCGAGCGGCGCAACCGACTCCGAGCCGCTCACCGACAGACTGCACATACCGTTCAGCGCCGTCGAGCCGGAGCAGTTCGAGCCCGAGCAGGCCGACGACCATCGAGACGAGCGAGCGCTGGCCACTGTCGATCCCGGGCCGCGCGGGTTGGTCACGGCCCAGGCCGACCAGGTGGCCCGACCCGAACTCGACGAGTCCGGGGACGAGACGAAAACCCCCGCTCAAGCCGTGCGGGGTGTGCCGACGCCGACTCTCGAATTCGAACCCGAATCTTCCCGAGCTCCCGAGATCATGGTTCTCGGACCCGTCGAAATCGCAGGCGTCGGCAAACCCGCCGAGGCAAGCAAGCGGGCCCGCCTGACCGAACTCGCCGCCTACATGGTCCTTCGCCCCGGTACGGGACACGCCGATGTGGATGCCGCCATGTGGCCGGACAGCACCTCCTCGGCCAACAGGTACACCGCCGTCAGCAAGCTACGGCGGTGGCTCGGAACCGACCCGGACGGGGAGCCGTACCTTCCGATGATCGGCGACGGCGGATACCGCCTCGCCGCGGGAGTCACCTGCGACTGGCACCGCTTCCAACTGCTGGCCCACCGCGGCATGCGCCTTGGGCCGGAAGGCGTCCCCGCGTTGACAGAGGCCCTGACACTGGTACGGGGCGCTCCCTTCGGAGCGCTCAGCCCGCGACGCTACATCTGGGCGGAGTACCTGCGACAGGAGATGATCTCCGCGATCGTCGATGTCGCGGCCGTCCTCGGCGAACTGCACCTGACCGACGGCGACGTGCGGGCGGCGAAGGTAGCACTCGGCAAGGGGTTGGCCGTCAGCCCCGAGTCGGAGATGTTGTACCGCCCGATGTTCCGCGCCGCGCACATCTCCGGCGGCCCCGTCGAACTGGACGCGTACGTCGCCCGGCTCAACGACGTCCTGGACGCGATGGGCTGCGACATGGAGGAGGACACCATCGAGGTGATCCGCCAACTCCAAAGCCGGTGACGACCGCACAACCTGTGCGCGGCCTCGCGGACGCAACGTCGGGGGGCCAGGTAGGGTCGACGACCCAGTCCCGTCCGGCCGTACGGGGGTCCGCCGGACGGGACGCTCTCGACGCGTACGAGGCGCGTCTCAACCGCCATCTGGACGAGATGGGCTGTGACATGGAGCACGAGACGATCGAACTGCTGAGCGGACTACTCAAGGGTCGATGAACCCCCGCCGAGAAACCACGTGGGCGATCCCGCCGTATGTGGACAGGCCGCTGGTTCGGCGGCGACCGGGGTCGACGGCCGGATGCCACGACGACACGTCAATCAGGCCCGGCTCGACGAGGGTGGATCCCGCGAGGAACCGATCGACGTCGCGAGCTTCTCGGACGCGACCCCAGGTGCCTTTGGTGGCAGTGATCATGAGGTCGGTGACCGCAACGCGCACCGCCTTGTCGTCGCTGACGAGGTGGCTCACGGCAAGGTAGCTGCCCGGGGCCTGCCAGCGGGTGATGCGGCGGATCAGCCCGACGGGGTCGGCGGCGTCGGGGACGCATTGCAGGACGTTGGCGAGCAGTACGGCGGTGGGCCGGGCCGGATCGATGAGTCGGGTGATGTCGGGGTGGCCCAGGAGGGTGGGGTCGGTGATGTCGAAGTGGATGACGGCGATGTCGTCGTTTTGGTCCAGGACCATGTTTCCCGCGGCGATGACCAGATTCTCTGGGGGTTCGGACCCTGCTGTGGCGAGGTCCTCGTCAACGGTGCAGCTCAACGCCTACGTGATTGAACCTAGCCATCACAACACGTGTGGTGCCATCGCCGGTTCGAGTGAACCGTGCCCGAGGCGCGTCCGCCAACGCCGCAATGAGGCCGCACGCGCGGACACTGTCCGTAAATGATCTATTGCTCCGGGTCATCGAGATGGGACGCTCGGCGCGGCCGTGCGGGTGTGCGGCACTTCTTTTCAAGATGGGATCGTCCATGTCGTCGGAGTTTCGAGTGTCCCGGGTCGATCGTCTGGACCGGCTGCGCGCGCAGTTGCGGGGCGAGTCGGTGTCCAAGAGGGCGGAGGGGCGGAGGCCGCCGCCGCCGTGCATGAACCTGTTGTTGGGGGCGGTCTTGCATGCCGCGGCCCGCCTGGACGCGGGCTTGGAACCGACGGCGTTGGAGGCGCGGCTCGTGGACCCGCTGCGGGAGTTGTTCTCGGACGAGGAGGTGCGCGACTTCGGTCGGGTGTACACCGAGGCCGCCTCCACGCGCGCGACCGTGTTTCCTGCCGCGTTGGCCGAGCGCACGATCGACCGGGGGTACGAGCTGGAGGATCTGTGGCGGGACCTGGCGGCGGTAGCCGGCGAGGTCGCGGCCCAGCCGAATGTGAACGTGCACGACCTGGACGTGCCCCCGGTCGTTGACGAGGAGGGCCGGTCGGAGTCCGAGGAGTTCCTGCAGGGCGCGGCCTCGTACGGGTTCGGGGCGACGGTGGTCACCGCCTCCGGTGCCGAGCGTGCCGCGCCGGACGCGGCGCCGGTGGTGGCCCGGCTTTCGTTTGACCGCTTTTACGTCAAGCGTGGGTCGAACGAGTGGAGTGACGACGAGATCTTCTGGGCCACCGGGGCCGCTGCCGACGAGGGCGTGCGCCGAAAGATGGTCACCCGCACCTACACCGGCATCAACAACGGCGAGACTCACCGATTCGATCCGAACACGGTGGTGTATCACGGGAGCGTCTCCAAGGTCCTGGCCTTCGACATCGAGTGTTGGGAGGAGGACAACGGGCCCCCATCCGAGTTCTTGACGATGCTGAGGGCGATCCTGCAACAGCTCAAGGAGGGCGCCGATGCCCTGTCCGGTTGGCCCGTGGGCACCAACCTGGAGGCGCTGCAGGCGTACGCCGCCATGGCCGGGAACATCGCCGGCCTCGTCCTCGCGATCCTCAACTGGCTCGCGGACGACCTGATCGAGAACAGGACATTCCTCCTCGACCGCGCGGCCCTGGACAAGATCAAGGGCAAGCCGTACCAGGAACACATGTGGACCTTCGGCGCCGAACAGCACACCGGTGAGGGCGAACACCACTTGTACGCCCGGACGTCCGTGACGGTTGTCCCCGACGTCGTCGTCAAGTCCCACGGCGGAGTCTCGTGGAGTCTCCCGACCCAGCCCCTCGGCGGTACCGGCGTCTCCGCGCCCGCCCTCGCCGTCTTCGGCGATCGTCTGTACCTCGCCGTCCGCGGCCTCGACGATGGGGTGTACGTCTGTCGGTGGGACGGGAACTCCTGGAGCCCGTACACGCAGGTGTCCTCCTGGGGGACCGACGACACGCCCGCACTGGCCGTCCACGGCGGAAGGCTGTACCTGGCCCACCACAACTCCGACAATCTGGTGTACGTCGCCAGCACCGGCGACGGCACCAACTGGACGAATCCTGTCCAACTCCCCGGGACGACTCCGTACGGACCCGCACTGGGCGTCCAGGACGGCGCTCTGGTGTGCGCGATCACCGGCATGGACCGCGGTATCTGGTTCTCTCGCCTGGGCACCACCTGGGGCGCCTTCAGCAAGCATCCGGCCCTGTCGACCATCACCGCTCCGGCGCTGGTGAACCAAGGGAACACGCTCCACATGGGGTTGACCGGCACGGACGGAAACCCCTACCTCCAGAGCCACGCGAACGGCGGCTGGAACACGCACGTCAACCTCGATCGCTCCTGGCTGGCCGTCGGCTCCCCCGCGTTGGGGATGCGCAACGACGCCCTGCACTACGCGGTCACAGGCGCCGACGGCCGAATCTGGTTCAAATACGTCTCCGGCGGCGGCTGGAGCGCCGGGGAATCCATCCCGAGCACCGGCCCGGTCGTCGCAGCCCCGGCCATCGCCGGATACAAGGGCATCCTGTACGCCGCGTTCCTCGCCACCTGACACGCGGTCCCTGCGGGCCGTCGGGCGAGGCGGGGACCATGCCGATGTGCCCCGTTGTGGGGGGCCGGCGGCGGTCGCCCACCGGTCCCCCGCGCCATGAACTACCGCTCGTCCGGCCCCGGTTCGGATTCCGTGTCGATCACGAGCCGTGGTTCAGGGTCCGTGTGAGTTCCCGGTTCGCGGCGCGGGCCGCATCGAGTTCGTCGCCGCGTTCGTCGAGTTCGTACCGCGTTTGAGCCAGTTGCTGTTCGAGCGCGGTGACCTGTCGCTGGAGACGGTCGATGTCGACGGGTGCGCCCAGACCCGAGTCCGACCAGACGGACTCGCCCATCGCCTGGGACAGACGTTTCTCCAACCGACGCACCTGGCCTCGTAGGCGGGTGTTCCGTTCCAGAGCGTTGGCCAGGTCGGACCACAGCGAGGCCCGACTGGCCGCGGCCCGATGCCCTTCGGGTGGCGGGGTGGCCGCGGCGGTGTGGACCCGCTCCAGCAGATCCGGGTGACGGTACAAGAAGGTGCGGTCCACTCGTGCCGCCCGGGCCAGGGAGGAGACCGTGACGTCGCCGCCCGTCCGCAGGGCGTCGTCGATGGCCTTGAGGACGCGTTCACGGCGTCGGGCGGAGTCGGCCCGTCGCCCGTCGATCATGGTGGTCTTCATGCGGTCCTGTCGGGGCGGATGTCGGGCAGAGGCTGTCGGATGCGGGGCAGGCCGAGTGAGACGACCTGACGTGTGCGGCGGACCACGGCGATCGCTTCCTGGATCTGGGTGCGGTCGTCGTCGTTGAGATCGTCCAGGTCTTCCTTGAGGCGGCGAACCAGGCGGCGAACGCGGGCGATCTCCTCGTCCGAGGGCATCGCTTCCTTCCTCGCCCATCCGTCCGCATGGGTGAAGGCTGCCAGCCGCTCGCGGTTGCGCAGGAGATCGGCGAGATACGCCTCCAGATCCGGCAGGTAGGAGATGTCTGTTCGGAAGTGGCCGCAGCCCACGCAGCGGAATCGGACCGGGCAGTCGTGGCCGCCGGTCGCGACGTTCGTGGGCTCGGTGCACATGCCGTAGGGGACGGCGACCTCGCCCATGGCCCGGCGGGTGTGCTCGGAGTCGAGCAGGGCTTTGGCGTCGCCGCCCCGACCCACAAGGCCGGCGCCCAGTTCGAGAGCGGCGGCCCCGTCAGTACGCCTCCCGGTTCCGCCGTCCGGCCATCGACTCCACTGACTCCTGGACGACCTTGACTCGCCGCTGGCACGACTCGCCGTCGCCCTGGTCGCCGTACACGGCCTGCGGCCCGTCGAAGTTCGAGAACTGCGGCCCGAAGACCTGGACCCGGCTGGCCAGCGTCGTCGAGGCGGCTGAACAGAACGGTCGTAAGGTGTTCGAGGCTCCCGGCGACCGCGCCGACGATCGCTTCCGTCGTGTCGCGCAGCCACTGGTGAAGTGTCGGTATTCAAGAGTTGCAGTATTCGCCCGCAGGGCGAGCAACTCCGCACTCGGGCACCGCGCCGCGAGCCGCGAATCGAACAGCGGCCTAGTCGAGTCGAAGGCGTGCGGCGAGGAGTCCGGCGGCAAGGTCGGCGAAGGTCTCTACCCCTCCGTTCCGCAGAAACCCGGCAGCGAGGCACAGGGCGAGAGGCAGCTGCCCGCACAGGTCGACGACTTCGCGGACTGCGGGATCTGTTGATTCCACCGTGCCTGCCCGGCCTGCGTAGGTGATCAACAGGTTGGCGGCGTCGTCGGGGGAAGGCACTTCGAGCAGGAGCATGTGGGCGCCGTCGGACGGTCGGAGGATTGTGCGACTGGTGACCAGGGTCAGGCATCCGGGACTGTCCGGTAGCAGGTGCCGTACCTGACCCTCGTCGAGGGCATCGTCCAGGACGATCAGGGTGCGTGTACCGGCGAGTCTGGCGCGATAGAGGAAGGCCCGTTCCTCGACGTGCTCGGGGATGGCGTGGGATGGGACTCCCAGAGCGCGCAGTAGGTGTTCGAGGGCTTCGCCGGGGCTGAGGGGCTCACGGTCCGCCGTGCGGCCGCGCAGGTTGATCCAGAGTCTCGTGTCGGGGAAGAGAGCGGCGGCACCGTGGGCGGCATGGATCGCGAGGGTGCTCTTCCCGCTCCCGGCCATGCCGTTGATCAGGACCACGGTCGTCGCTGGCGCCCGGCATGTGTTCAGGGCCAGTTCGTCGAGCCATGCGAGTTCGGGTCCGCGGCCCACGAACGTCGTCGTTTCCCGTGGCAGGGTCACCGTGGTGACGGCCAATCGCGCGAGTGCCGCAGCGATCGCCTCGGCGGTTTCGACATGTCGGGCGCGATCGGCGGCGTAGGCCCGCAGCAGGTCGTGGAACTGAAACCAGTCAGGGGCTGTTTGTTCGAGGAGGTGGGCGCCGACCAGGGCGTCCAGGACGGCTCGGGCGCGCTGGAGGGGTTCGTCGATCAGGGAGGCCGCGGTTGTCGCGTCGAACCCGGGGGGTGGGAGCAGACCCAGGAGGCGGAAGGCCCGGCCGGCTGGGGACGGGAGTGAGCGATACGACCAGGTGAGGACGGTGCGGACCGTATCGTCGTCGGTGTCTTCTGTGGTCAGGGTCTCCCACAGGGTCGATGCCTCGCGCAGGTCCGCGATCAGTTCGTGCAGGGGCATCCAGGGTCGGGCGGCCGCGCGTTCCGCCGCGATCCGCAGGGCCAGCGGCAGACGGGCGCACAGTCGGGTGAGTTCGGCGACCTGGTCGGGGTCGTCGTGGTGGCGGTGTCGGGCTGTGGCGGCGTGGATCAGGTGGGCGGCCTCGGTCGCGTCGAGCCGTTCCAGGGTGTGTCGGTGGGCGCCCTCTCGGGCGCCGAGGGAGGTGAGGCGGGCTCGGGTGGTCACCAGGGATCGGCAGCCGGGTCCGGAGGGCAGCAGCGTGCGGACCTGTTCGGCGTCGGAGGCGTTGTCGAGGACGACCAGCATGCGTTTGTCCGCGAGCAGAGTGCGGTACAGGTCGGCGCGTTCCTCCGGGTCGTCGGGAATCCGCGGTTCGGGGACGCCCAAGACGCGTAGGAAACGGTCCAACACGGTGCCGTGGTCGAGCACGGGGCGGCTGTCGTAGCCGCGCAGGTTCACGAACAGTTGCCCGTCGGGGAAGTGTCCGCGGATCCGGTGAGCCAGATGCGTCACCAGGGCGGTCTTGCCCACGCCGGCGGTCCCGGCGACGACGACGATCCTCGCCCCCCGGTCGTCCCGGCACAAGAGCGTTTCCAGGGCGAGGAGTTGCATCTCGCGGCCGACGAATCCGTGGATGTCGGGCAGGAGTTGCCGCGGCGGGCCCGGGGCTCCTCCGTAGTTCGCCCAATCGGCGAGCGACGTCGGGGCCGACGGGGCCGACGGGGCCGAGGGGGGCTCGCCCAAAACCTTGCTGGGCCCGGTGGCCGGACGGCCGCGCGAGCGGCGGCGCTCCTCGACGGCAGCTCGGCGAAGGGGCTCCAGTGGGGCGGGCGGTCGGCGGCGGGGGTTGCGGACCGCGAGGGTGGTGAGGCGTTCCACCAGGAATGCGAAACGGATGGGATCCGCAGGTACGGTCACGCCGTTGATCCACTCGTGCAGCGACGTCTTCTTCAGCCGTACGTGTCGTCTCGAGGAGAGGCCGGCGGCGACCAGGCTCTGGTACGACGGAGAGCCGGCGTCCTCATACAAGGCACGCAAGGCTGCGGCGAACGCGACCGACGCGGGTGTAGCGCCGTCCCTCATCGCGGGCCGCGCACGCCCGGTCGGCGCGTCCGGTCCGAACGTTCACCGAACGCTTCCGTCTTCCCCATCCGACCAGCCTAGGCGTGGGGTTCGCCGAACGCAGGCCGGTTGCCGAACCCCACCTCGAACGGCGTTGATCGAGCCCTACGACGCCCGCCGACGGACACGGGCCTCGACCACGCGAGCCAAGGAGAACCCCATGAACGCGAACGACCGCATCCCGGCGCGCCGCCCGAACAGCGACGCAGTACCGGCGGAGCCGACCCGCGGGCCCTGTGCAGGGCTGTGGCGGATCGTCGTCGGCGGCACCGTCGCCGGGATCGCCCGCTCCGTCTGCGCGTGGGCCGTCCGGCAGTTGCATGACTGCGTGTGAAGGCGACGGCACGGTATCGGGAGGCCGGGTTTCAAGGCCGGGCCAACGGGCAGGGCCGGGACGTCGTGGGTGGGTGACGCCGCCCCTGGAGCGGGGGTGGGTGTCGATCCGCGCGACGGTCCTGAGGCGACGTCCAGGAGTACGCCGAGGAAAACCCCGGCGGCCGCGATCTCAAGCCCTTCGTCGACCTCATCGACGACATCGGCCCCGACGCCGTCGACGCCCTCACCGACGAACAACGGGCCGACAAACCAAGCTGTTCGGGACCCGAGTTGTTGATGGGCAGGATCGGCAGGTTAGCGCTTGAGGGAATGGGCGCTCGGCTCGAATTCGGATCCGCCCTTCGGCTGACGACCTGTCGGCTTCCGGTCGTGCGGCGGTCAGGGCGAGCGGCGCTCGCCGAGGACGGTGACCGTGCCTTGGGCGGCGAGTTCGGCGCGCAGGGCGGTGTTGTCGTGGTGGAGTGCGGCGATGACGGTGGCCGCCGCGTCGAGTCGCCTCAGGAGTTCGGTGCGTGTGCGTTTGGCGCCCTTCAACGCTCTTTTCACTGTGTGGAGTTCGGCGTCGCGTCGTGTCTCGCCGGGGGTGCGGGCGCCGGTGGCGGCCGTGCGGTGATTCCATTCGGCGAGGATGGCGCCGGCCCGGTTCATCGTGGCCCGGCTGACGCCGGCCTCTCGGTAGAGGTTTTCCTTGACCAGGCGCCCGTCGGTGCGGGTGGGGCGGCCCGCCAGCAGGCGTTCCATCGCGGATCGCAGGGCTTTGGCGGTGGCTTCGGAGACGGTCGTGGCGTTCACCCTTGGGCCCTTCGCAGGACGGAGCGGACGTCGTCGAGTTGCCGTTCGAGCTGTTCTCTGCGACAGGGGGCGACCCCGGGGGATTCCAGCAGGGTCAGGAGGCCCATTTCCTCGCTGCGCCAGATCGTCAGGTGTTCGGGGGCGAGGACGCTGTTGTGGCAGCGGTCGGGTCGGCATCTGTCGATGAGCGGGCCGGTGTGTCCGGGGGGAATGTCGGTGCCTTCCAGGCACTTTGCGCCTGCCGGGTCGTCGGGGTCGAAGGTGCAGTGGTTGAGCTTGCCGAACCGCAGCGAGACGCGGGCCTTGCGCAGGAGGTCGTATTCGGTTCGTCTGTCGCCGGCTTTCGCCGTCCGAGTGGTCTGGGTGGCACGGGTGATCGTGTCGAAGGCGGCGGTGAGTTTGTCGGCGCCGGGGCCGTGGCCGATCACCTCGCCGTCGCGGTGGCGATCGTAGAGTTCGCGGAGCCGGGTGAAGCGGGAGTCGTCGATCGCAGTGTCCAGCAGACGTGACCACGAGGGGTCGGTGGAGGCGTAGCCCTGGGGGACGCGGTTGGCCAAGGCTCTGGTGGCGGCGGCGGTGGGCCTGCCGGGAAGGATCAGGTCACCGGCCACAGGGTGGTCGAGGATCGTGTCGATGTCGGTCATGTCGGCGAGGAGGGCGCTGGTGTTGCCGTCGTCCTGGATGCTGCGGGTGTGGGCGTGAGCCAAGGGATCGCGGTCGACGTGCACCAGGCGGACGCTGGGGGCGAGGGCGCGGGCGATCGCGTTCACGTCGGCGGCCAGATTGGGCACGCCGCCTGCGAGGTCGAGGAGTTGGGCGATGACGGCGGTGTCGGGAGCGAGTTCGAGGAGTTTCTCTCCTGCTCGGCGGTCCCTGGCGTAGTTGGCGAATCCGCCCAACGTCCAGTCCCACATGCGGGCGTCGCTCGCCGTGGTCGTGTCGATCCCGTGTCGCAACGGCAGGCTCGGCGGGCCTGCGTGGTCGGTGGGGGCCGGCTCGTGGTGGGTCGGTGTCACGGGTTCACGCTTTCGGGTGTGGCCGGGGCCCGGTGGGCGATCTGGGTGACGACCATGAGGTGGTCGGAGCCGCGTTTGGCCTGGGGTGTGTTGACGACGGCGCAGCCGAGGAGGCGGTCGGTCAGTCCCGGGGAGACGAGGATGTGATCGCTGCGGTGTTCGTCGGGCTCGCGGGGGTCGAAGTGGCCCACGGTCGGGACGGGCCCGAGACCCAGGTGTGTGAAGGGGTCGACGAATCCGGCTGCGGTCAGGCTTCGGATCGCGCGTCGGTCGGCGGGGCCGAACCGTCCGTCGGGCAGGACGAGTCGGTGACGTGAGTGCAGGCGTGGGGGAAACAGGTCCCAGTTCGGTTCGGGGTCGTCGGCCCCGATCGTGTTGAGGTCGCCCAGCAGGACGCCGGATGTGTCGTGCTTGGCGTATTCGGTGAGCCAACTCGCCTCCTTCTTGCGGCCGTCGCCGGAGAAGGGGTCCAGGTGGGTATGCAGGACGGTGACGTCCTCGCCCGTGGCACGGATCGCGAACTCGGCTCGCTGCAGGGTGTGATGGAATTTCCTGCAGGCGGCGTCCGGCGTCCACTTCTTCAGGGACAACGCCTCTGCGCGGTAGAGCAGGACGAGATGGCACTCGTGGCTGGCCGAGGGGGCGAACAGCGCCTGCATGCCCAGGGCCTCGGCGGTCTCACAGACGCGCGCGAAGTCGTGCTTGTCCCACTCCTTTGCTTCCTGTAGTCCGATGACGTCCCCGCCGAGCGTCGCCAGGACCGCGAGCAGGTTGCCGTATCGGTCGTCGTCCCACGCGCCGTCGAGCATGTTGCTCGTGACGAAGGTCGTCGCCTCGGTGGACGGTGTCGGGACTACGTTCGCTCGGGCCGATGTCGTGCGGGTTCGACCGGTCGGTCGGGGGGTGATGGTGGCAGTGACGCCCCCGCGACTGTCGGAGGCGGGCAGGACGGCGGCAGGCCGGTTCTCGGTGGCGATCATGCGGGGTTCTCCCGGTCGGGTCGAGGTGGACTGGTCGGGGTGGGCACGGGGCCGGGGTCGTTGGCGAAGCTCGCGGGGAGGGCCGCGGGCCCGCGCTCGGTGGCGCACAAGCGGTGGGCGTGTTCGGCGCGGGTGAGCTGTCGTCGGGTTTCGGCGTGGTCGTGGGCGACCAGGGCGATGCGGTCCAGCGCGGCGCGGTGGTGATCGCTTTCGCGCAGGTAGACGACGGCGTCGGCCTGTTCCAGGCAGATCAGTTCACGGCCGTCGGCGAAGCGCAGGTACGCGATCGACGGCGCCGGCGTGGTGGTCGCGGCGCTCACGGTTCGGATGTGCGTGTGGGGCCGCTGCGTTGCTCGGCGCAGGGCGCGGATCTGGTCGGCCATGACCGCGGCGTCGCCGATCGTGTGGTGGAGGACGCGCGGGTCCAGAAACGTGACGAGCACCGTGTCGGGGGCGTCGTCGAGGGCGGTGGGTCGTGGGCGGCCCGACGACATCGGTCCACAGGTTCATGCCGCGCCCCACGCGCAGCTCGCGCAGGACCGCGCCCAGGACCAGCGCGGCCGGGGCGGGCACGTGCGATGTGCTCACGGCACCCACCGCACGGGTACCACCCCGCCGACGAACGCGCTCGGTGTCGTGTCCTCGCCGCCGCGCGGACTCCGTGTCGGAGCCGCGCCGCGAGGGTGTGCGACACCGAGGATGCTTGTCGTTCGACAACGGTTGTCGTGCATGGGCGCTCCCAATGGTGGGCGGCGTTGGGGGTCAGGCCTGGAAGGTCGGATCGGCGTGGAGGACGTCGTCGATGTAGCCGCGTACCGGGTCGTGGCGGTCGGTGAGGGGCGGGAAGGCGCCGGGGACCGCGAGCCATTGCGGGGCGGGTGTCGTGGGGGCGTCGGGGAGCACCGTGAACAGGTAGTCGTTCATCCGGCCGACGATCACCTGGGGTTCGCCGTCCGCCGGCGCCGGGGCGGGTGGTGCGTGTGGGAAGTCCAGGCCGAGGTCGGTGTCCGAGGGGTGCGGGAGGAACCAGAGTTGGTTGTCGTCGCCTGGTTTGATCAGGGTCCAGGCGCGTGTGGGCACCTCGCCGTCGTGGGCCAGCGCGACGGTCGCGGAGTGGTAGAGCCGCCATTGGTCGGCTTCGAGTTCGGACCGGGTCAGGTCGCGGACGGTCAGGGCGGTGGCGACCGCCACGCCGTGCGGGCTCGTGCCGGCGATCTCGACGTCCGGGTCTCGTCCGTGTCGTACGCGTACACACGTGCCGAGTTGCGGATACAGGACGGTCGTCTCCCGGGGCGTGTGCGTGGTGTGGACGGCGACGCCGCCGGTCACGGTGATCTCGTGGGCGCCCGGCGGCGTGGAGCGGGTCAGGTCCGCGTGGGCCCGCGGGTCGAGGCGGGCGTGGAGGGTGAACGTGGCGCGTGTGGGGCCGGCCGGTCGCCACCACGGGGTCAGGACCTTCTCCAGGTGGGCGATGGTGGAGTGGTGGGTGGCGGTGACCAGGACGCACACGTCGGCGGTCCCGGTGAGCACGGCGGGCAAGAGGTGCCTTTCGTTTCGATGCGAGTCCCGCCGGCGAGGGGCGGTCCAGGGTGCGGCGAAGTCGGCCTCGTTGAAGAGCGCTTGTGAGGCGGCTTCAGCGGCGCGGTGCCTTGCGGGAGTCGGGTCGGCGGTGTCGGGGGATTGCGCAGGCGGCGTGGACGCGGACCAGGGCCGCGGTCAGGACGTACTCGGGCTGCCGGGGGCGCTGGTCGAGGCCGCGGACGATGGCGTCAACGATGCCCAGGACGTGCTTGGCGCGGTGGGTCGTGTGCCGTTGGGTGTCGGTGGGTGCGGGGACGCGCGGGGGCAGGGCGAGGCAGGTGGCCAGGACGGTGAGGGTGTCCATCGCCCACAGCCGCAGGGTCTCGCGCAGTGCCGCCGGTCGACCGCGGCGGCCGGGGTCGAGGGGTCCGTTGTCGGCGAGGAGCCAGGCATGCACGGCGTCGGTGACCGCGACGACGGTGTCTGGGGGTGCGGCGCTGCCGATCAGGAGCTGGGTCAGGCGGCTGACCAGCAGCGCGACGTCCGCCTCGGGGGCGGCGGGGTGCGGTCGGGGACTGCTGGTCCAGGTGCCGTCGCCAGCCAAGAGCAGGTGGTCGCAGTCCAGGTTCCCGTGGACGAGGACGCGCCGGTCCTCGTGGTCGCGCGGGCGGTGGTCGTCCAGACCCGCCGAGAGCCAGTCCATCCTGTCGAGGAGGGCCTGACGGTTTTTGATGTGGGTCCAGCCGGTGCCGATGTCGTCGAGCCATGCGGGCACGGGCCTGTGCCAGAGCAAGCCGAACGCGCCCTCGACACCGACCCGGCCACCGCATGCGGGGATGGTCACCGCCTTGGCGAGGTCCGGGTCGCGCGTGGCGGCGAGGTCGGCCCACAGATGCTCCAAGAGCGCGCCCGTGCGATCGGGGTGTTCCAGGACGGCCGCCGACAGGCTGG
>NZ_WWJX01001413.1 GCF_009865215.1 Streptomyces sp. SID3343
CGCACAGCACGTCGTCGCCGCTGGGGGTCAGTCCCGGGCCCAGCCCGAGCAGTGTGAACGCGGCCGTCGCGGCGCGTTCGGGGTGCGGATCCCAGGTGACGTGCCGGCCCAGCGCGGCGAGGCCGGTCCGGCCCCGGTCGGGCAGTCCGCCGAAGCCGGTGCCCGTGCCGATCGCCGTACGCAGCGTGGTGACTCCCGCCCGCACCGTGTCGACGTCACCGGGCGCGGGCGGGCGCGGCG
>NZ_WWJX01001414.1 GCF_009865215.1 Streptomyces sp. SID3343
GAGCCCGGCTGCCGACGATCCTCGCGCGCGTGGTCGCCCCGATCTCCCTCCCCGGTATCGCCGCCACCGCGCTGATCTGCTTCATCTTCAGCTGGAACGAGCTGCTGTTCGCCCGGGTGCTCACGGGTGTGGTCGCCGAGACCGCCCCCGTCTTCCTGACCGGCTTCATCACCAGCCAGGGCCTGTTCCTGGCGAAGGTGTGCGCCGCGTCGCTCGTCATCTCCCTGCCGGTG
>NZ_WWJX01001415.1 GCF_009865215.1 Streptomyces sp. SID3343
ACGCCGAAGCGGGCCGCGCAAATTCGTGCCGGGGAGGTGGTGGTGGGCCGAGCGATGCCGACGAGTGGGGGGCGCCGGGTGTGGGCAACGCGTGGAACGGCACGGGCGCCGATACGCGGGCCGCTGTGGCGTCGGTCGGCCGTCGTCCCTCCCGCGTCGGGGTCCGTGGTGATGGCCACCGGCATCGTGTCGGTCGCGTTGTCGGTCGCCGGGTTCGCCGCGCTGTCGAAGGTACTGATGTGGCTCGACGTCGGCGTGTGGCTGGTGCTTGCCGCGGCCTTCGCCGGCCACGCCCTGGGTGATCCGCGTGCCTGGCGAGCCGCTGCCGATACCCCGCCCGCGCTCACCGCCGTTGCCGCGACGACGGTCCTGGGCACCCGGCTCGCGCTCTTCGGCTGGACGAACACCGCCTGTGCGCTCCTGCTCCTGGCGGCGGCCCTGTGGCCGGTCCTGCTCGTCCGGGTCACCACCCGGCTGAGGCGCCGGATGCCCGGCGCGGTCTTCCTCGTGTGTGTCGCCACCCAGGGTCTCGCCGTGCTGACCGGGCAACTCGCCCTCGTGGACCGGGGCGAGTGGCTCGCGTGGACGGCATTGTCGCTGTACGTCCTCGGGTTGGCCCTGTACGCCGTCGCGTTCACCCGCTTCGACCTGCGCCAAGTGCTCACGGGGGCGGGAGACCACTGGGTCGCGGGCGGTGCGTTGGCCATCTCCGCCGTGGCCGGATCGAAACTGCTCGCGTCGCCCGTGTGGACCGGGACCACGCACAGCGCGCTGCGGCTGCTCACCCTGGTCGTCCTGGGCTGCGCGCTCGGCTGGTACGCCGTGCTCGCGATGGGTGAAGTCGTCCGCCCACGCCCGCGCTACGACATCCGCCGATGGGCCACGGTCTTCCCGTTGGGCATGACCGCCGCGGCCTGCCTCCTGGTGTCCACCACCGCGCACGTGTCCTGGCTGGGCCCTCTGGGGCGGATACAGCTGTGGATCGCGACCGCGGCCTGGACGCTGACCGCCGCAGGTCTGGTACGAGCCTCGACCGGGTGGCGCGCCGAGACGTAGCGGGCGGGACCCCGGGAACGCGCCGGCCGGATCGGTTCGCTCGGTTCCAAGACGCCCTCACCGACTACGTCGATGCGGCCGAGCGCTCTGGCTCGGTGCCCGCGGTGCGGGCATCGGGTGTGAGATGTCTACGCCAGGCCGAGGAGTTCTCGTTCGGCGCGTACGTCGGCCTCGAAGTGGGCTACCTGGCGGTCGATTTCGGCCTGGGGTGTGCCCAGTTCGGCGCGGAGCAGCGACCCCACGTGTGTTGCGGCTTCGGCGGCTCGGGAGGAGTCGAGGAAACGCGCCGGCAGGCGGCGCTTCAGCACGTCCGTCACCGTTCGGGCCATCTCGTGTCGGACCGCGAACAGTACTTCGGCCCAGACGTAGGGCAGTCCCGGCATCACGGGCGCGCCCATCGCCGGGTCGGCGACGATCAGGTCTTCGACGAACCTGGCCTCGGAGCCGTAGCGTCCGCCGAGGTGGCCGAAGCGTCCGCCGGTGCTTTCCACCGCCTCCGCGTCGAAGTGGGCGCCGCCGACGAGCGGTAGGTCGGCCGTGCGACAGGCGCGGCGCACGCCCAGCTCCGCGCACACCTTGTCGACGGCGATCTGTGCCATGGTGCGGGCTACGGTCAGCTTGCCGCCGGCCACGGTGACGACTCCGTTCGCGACGGTGACCTCGTGCTCGCGACTGAGTTCGGAGGTGTCCCCGCCGCCGGTGTCGATGAGCGGGCGCAGGCCGGCCCAGGTCGCCGTGACGTCGGAGACGGAGAGGTCGGTGGTGAGGGCGGCGTTCAGGGATTCCAGGAGTGTCTGCGCCTCGGCCCGAGTACAGCGAGGGTTGTCCAGGTCTCCGCTGTAGGCGGAGTCGGTCGTCCCGATGTAGCAGTGGTCACCCCAGCGCAGCACGAACCCCATGCCGCCCTTGCCGCGGGCGTTGCCGATCAGGGGGAAGGTCAGCGTCGATTGACTGCGAACCTTCTCCCAGGGAACCACGACGTGTACGCCCTTCGCGGGCCGGATCCGGTGCCGATGGGCGGTGTCGGCGAGTCCGGCCACCCGGTCGCTCCAGACTCCCGCGGCGTTCAGGATGACGGCGGCGGTCACTTCACGGTCGTGGACGGTGCCGGCGGAATCGGTCACGCGCATGCGCACGACGTGCCGGCCGGGAGCGGAAGAGATGCCCACGACCTCGGCGTGGTTCGCCACCAGCGCTCCCAGCAGGGACGCGGTCCGGGCCACGGCCACGGTCAACCGGGCGTCGTCGGTGCGGCAGTCGAAGTAGAGCAGCCCGCCCAGCAGTCCCTCCGGTTTCAGGGTGGGGCACTCGGTGAGTGTCTGCGCCGCGGAGATACGACGGTGCATTCGCCCGATGCGCCACCCGCCCAGCATGTCGTAGGTGGCCAGCGCGGCTCGAAACGCCTTCGCGAATTTCGGACCGAATACGCCGTGCTCGCGGTAGATCGGGAACACGAACGGCAGCCGGCTGACCAGGTGCGGAGCGCGCTTGTACATCCGCTGCCGCTCCAGCAGCGAGTGGTAGACGAGCCGGAATTGTTTCTGTTCGATGTAGCGCAGGCCACCGTGGATCATCTTCGAGGACGCCGACGAGGTTCCGGACGCGAAGTCGGATCGCTCGACGAGGCCCACGCGCAATCCTCGCGCGGCGGCATCCAGCGCAGCGCTCACCCCCGTGATGCCGCCGCCGACGATCAGGACGTCCAGGGGGGCGTCTGCCATCGAGGTGAGCGCCGCGTCCCGGTCGAAGGCGACGGGTGCGGACTGATTCGCGACGATGGTGCGCTGGGCGCGGGTCATGTGTGGCGTCTCCTTGTGGTGCGGGTCTTGCGGGTCTCGCGGCTCGGGGTTCGTCCTCGTCAAGGGTGGTCGCCTGGGTGCGGCGGGCCGAACGATGTCTTCGGCGGCGGTGATGTGCGCGCCGAGTGTCGGCGCCGGCCCGGGCGCAAGTCCGCCGGGTCGAGCGGGCCGCACGGCAGCGGGTCGGGGCCGGGGTCGGCCGGGTGTGGCGCGTTCGCCGGGTGCCGCTCCGCGCCGGCTCGCCGTCATCGTCATCGGTACGCGGGGGTGTGCCAGCCGAGGGTGCGGTCGACCGCGTCCTGCCACGCCCCGCGTCGGATCCTGCGCTCGGTCTCGGCCATCATCGGCTCGAAGGTCCGGCCCTCGGCGGCGGTCGCCAACGCCGACTCCTCACCGTCCCACACACCGGTGGCGATCCCGGCGATGAGGGCGGCCCCGCGGGCGGTCACGAACTCGGGGTCCGCCGCGCGCACGACCGGCACCTGTAGGAAGTCGGCCTGCGCCTGCAGCAAGGTGTCCGACCGGGACAACCCGCCGTCGACCAGCAGCGTCGTGACCGGGACTCCGGCAAGCCGGCCCATCGTCTCGACCAGGTCGGTGACGGTGTGCGCGATACCGTCGACGGTGCCGCGCACGACGTCGGCCTTGGTCGTGCCGCGGTTGAGCCCCACGAGCAGGCCGCGGGCCTGGCCGTCCCAGTGCGGCGCCGCGAACCCGGCCAGCGCCGGTACGCACAGGACTCCGGACTCGCGGTCCGCCGCCCGATAGGTCGCGTCGACCAGGTCGGCACGTTCGAGCACGCCCAGGCCCTCGACCAGCCAGTCGATACCGCTCCCGGAGACGGACGTGCCGCCCTCGAGGACGTAGCTGCGTCCGGCACGGGTCTGCCAGCCGGTCCGGCAGTCCAACCCGTAACCGGTCGCGACGTTGTGCGGCCCGGCGTTGAAGTCGACGAAACTGCCGGTCCCGTGGGTGCACTTGACCGCGCCGGGCGCCAACCCACCGTGCCCGTACAGGGCCGACTGCTGGTCGCCGACCACACCGGTGATCGGCAGTTCGACTCCGGCCGACGCGACGCGCGCCATGCCGTAGTCACCGTCCTCGGCGGTCACCTCGGGAAGCATCGCGACCGGGACCCCGACCGCGGAGAGGAACTCCTCGTACCACCGGTCGCGCGCGGAGTCGTAGAGCCCGCTGGATCCCGCGCACGACCACGGGGTGCGAAAGACCCCGCCGTCCGGGCCGCCGGTGAACTTCCAGACCAGCCAGGTCTCGATCGTGCCGGCGAGGAGCTCACCCGCTTCCGCCCGACGCCGGAGTTCGGGATCGCGCAGCATCCACGCCAGGTGGAACGGACTGCCGCTCGCGTACTGCAGGCCGGTCGTGCGGGTGACGGCCTGCGCCCACTGTTCGCGCAGGTCGTCGAGCATGGGTATGGCTCTGGTGTCCTGCCAGCTGTAGACGGGCGCGACCGGTTCGCCCGTCGTCCGATCCCAGAGCACCGTCGTGGTCCGCTGGGCGGTCATGGCGAGCGCGGTGATCCCCTGCCCGCCCGCCGCGGCGCGTTCGGCGACCGTTCTCAGGACGTCGACCGAGCGTTCGTAGATCTCGGTCGCGTCCTGCTCGACGGCGCCGGACACCTTGGTCTCGATCGAGAGCGGCCTGGCCTCACTGTCCAGCGCCCGGCCGTCGGAGCCGAACAAAACCGCGCGGGTGCTCGTGGTCCCCTCGTCGAGTACGAGAATCGATGTCGAGGTGGCGATGATGGGCCTCCCTGGCAGAGACGGCGGCGGCGCCGGACGGACGCGATGCCCGTGTCGGTGATTGTGCATCCGCGAAGGCGCCGGTAGCGGAATTCCCCGCATCAGTGACGCGGATTGTCACGACCCGGCCGCGCCGGCCCCAGTCGTGACGTGGCGTGTCACGAAGCTTGCCGCCCGCCGCGGCTGCGCATGAGAGTGGCCGGTGAGCGATGCATGTGCGATCCGCGATCCGCGACCGGTGCATCCCCCATGACTCGAGGAGAGTTCGATGACCGCCGAATCACCCGTCGCACCCACCGGCCCGTCGACCGGTGCCCGATCCACCGCATTGTCCGCGAGCGCCGTCGCGGCCCTGCGCGAGCGCGTCGGTACAGAGGTGATCGACGACCCGGACACCGTCGCGGAGCTGTCCGACGACAGCAGCGTGCGCACCCACAAAGCACGCGCCAACGGCTGGGACCGGCCGCTGGCCCGGCTCGCCGTCCGGCCGAAGTCGACCGAGCAGGTCGTCGCGGTCGTCGAGTGGGCCAACGAGTTCGACGTGCCGATCGTCGCCCGCGGACTGGGGTCCGGGGTCGTCGGCAGCGGCCTGCCGATCCGTGGTGGGGTGGTCGTCGACATGGCCGCGATGTGCGAGGTCGGCGAGGTGGACGTCGTCAACCGGATGGTCACGGTCGGCCCGGGTGTGCGGCTCAGCGACCTGGAGGCGGTACTGAAGCCCCACGGACTCTCGGTCGGGCACTACCCGCAGTCCTTCTCCCTGGCCTCGGTGGCGGGCAGCATCGCGATGCGCGGCTCGGGGACGTTCTCCTCGTTGCACGGCAACGTCGAGGACCGACTCGGCGACCTGGAGGTCGTGTTGCCGGACGGCATGGTGGTGAGCACCGCCTCGATGCCGCGCGCGGCGACCCTGCCCGACATCAAGCAGCTCTTCGTCGGCGCCGAGGGCACCCTGGGCATCATCACCCGGGTGACCCTGCGGCTGGTGCCACTGCCCGAGGCCCGACGGTTCGCCTCGGTGCGCTTCCCCGGTTTCCAGGGCGCACTGGACACCGTACGCACCGTGCTGGCCAAGGGAGTTCGCCCCGCCGTCGTACGCATCTACGACCCGACCGAGGCCTCGGCAAAGCACGCGCAGTTCGCCGACGAGGGCGGCTGGCTGCTCATCCTGGTCTTCGACGGCGACGCCGATCTGATCGAGGCCCAGGAACGGATCACGCTCGGCGTGGCGGAAACCAATGGCGGCTCCTCGCTCGGCCCGGAGCCGGCCGAGCACTGGGAGCAGCGCCGGTTCGACTGGTCCTGGTCCACCGACAACGTGGGCAGGACCGGCGGGGTCGCCGAGGCCATCGAGATCGCCGCGACCTGGAGCGAACTGCCGGGGCTCTACGAGCGGTTGCGCACGGCGGTCGCGCCCCACATGCAGGGGTTCATGGCCCACGTCTCGCACGTCTACGACCAGGGTGCGGCGCTGTATGTGATCGTGAGCGGGACCTACGAGGACGACCGCACGGCGATGGCGCACTACGACCGGGCCTTCGAGGCGGTGATGGCCGAGACGCTGTCCTCGGGTGCGCGCATTTCGCACCACCACGGGGTCGGTGTGGACCGGGCCCGGTGGGTGCCCGACGAGCTCGGCACCGGCTTGGACCTGCTGCGCGCGATCAAGCGCGCCGTCGACCCGAAGTCGATCATGAACCCGGGCAAGGCCGGCCTGTGACCGACCGCGTCGGTCTCCGATCCGCACCGGCCCGACGGCGCTGATCCGACGCCTGTTTCCTCGGCATCGTCTCCGCCGCCTGCTTCGTCGTCCTCGTCGTCGACGGGACGGTGATGCTCGGCGAAGGGGCGCCGCCGGGGCGGCGGAGACCGTCGCGGAGATTCGACGGCGTGGGCCGCCCCCGACGGTTCACGTCCGGCCCCCCGACGTCGTGCGCGGTCGGCGCCGGCCGGCGGTCGTCAGCTCGGTTCCCCTCCGATGGCTTTCGAGAACTCGGTTGCGGCCGGCAGGAGTTGCTCAAGCAACGTCTGCCGTTGGGGCGCCGGCATGAGCGGCTGCCCTGTGGTCACCGCGAGCGATCCGACGACGCGCTTCAGCCGGCCCCAGACGGGCACGGCCACGCAGCTGACGCCGAGTATGTTCTCCTGGGTGTCGCTCGCCCAGCCACGTTCACGGATGCGGACCAGTTCCGTCCGCAGTACGTGCGGGTCGGAGATGGTGTACTCGGTGAAGGCCTGAAGAGGCCGCGTGAGGTACGCGGTGAGGGCCGCCGCGTTGAAGGCCAGGAAGAGCTTGCCACTGGCCGAGGCGTGCGCCGGGCGCCGGGATCCGAGGGTGATGGGGAAGGCGTCGACCGAGCTGAGGCTCTCCATGGAGGGGCTGGCCACCGTCACCGAGGTGCCGTGCTCGTACACCGTGACGTGAACCGGCTCGCCGGTCTGTTCGGTGAGCTCGTCGGCGTACACCCGCGCCCGCCGCAGGAACGCTCGCTGGTCGGACGCCTGAACCGCGAGCCCGACGGCCGCGGCCCCGAGGTGGTATCGGCGGCTGTCCTCACGGGACGCCTCGATCATGCCGAGTTCCTGGAGCGCCTTGAGGTGGCGGTAGACGCTGCGCTTGTGCAGACCGGTCTCGCGACAGATCGACGGCGCGTTGGCCCCGACCGGTCCGGCGTTGCTCACGGCCAGCAGTACGGAGTGCGACGCCCGCACGACGGAAGGGACGGCGTCCGATGCAGTCATCGACCCATCATCCACACCTGCCGGCCGGGCCGCCATCCGGTGTGACACCTCCTGTCACACCGCATGGTCGGCGGCGCCGTCCCCGGACCGTGGGGTCGGGGCGGGTGCCGGCGTCGGTCTCGTCGCGTGCCGTGGGCGCGCCGATGCGGTGCGCGTCGTCGTCCGCGGCGCCCGGCGAAGTCACGCGCGAGGTGGCTGTCACCGCCGGCACGCCTGCCGGCCCCGGCTTCGTGGTGCTCTCCGAGCATGCGCGGGATGCGCCGCGTGCGCCCTGCGCGTCCGGGGCCGTTCGGGGGATCGCGGGCCGGGTCGGAAAGACGTACGGCGCGGCGGATTGACGGTTCGAGTCGGCGATGGGTTAGTGGCCGGGGAACAGCCGTCGCGGTGCGCGATCGGCGGTCCGCCGTCGTCCTTACGGGGGTCTCGTTGTCCTTTCGGCCGCGCTTCGGGTGCCTTGCGTTGGCGGGGATCGTGTTGTCGGCGGCCGCCGTGACCGGGCCGGCGTCGGCCGGCGCGGGCTCCGAGGCCCGGGTGGATCGGGGTCTGTCGGCCGTCGTGCGGTACACCGAGTACGGGATCCCGCACATCGTCGCCGACGACTACCCCGGCCTGGGTTTCGGCAACGGCTGGGCGCAGGCCCGCGACCAGGTGTGTGCCCTGGCCGAGGCGTTCGTGACGGTGCGCGGGGAACGCTCGCGCTGGTTCGGGGCCCGGACCGCTCCCGACCCGCAGTCCTCGTCGGCCGGTGCCAATCTCGCGAGTGACCTGTACTACCGCGGGGTGCGCGAGGCGGGCACGGTCGAACGACTCGGCGCGGCGCCGCCTCCGTTGGGGCCCGGTCGTGAGGTGGCCGACCTGGGGCGGGGTTGGGCGACCGGCTACAACACGTGGCTGCGCCGCAATCGGATCACCGATCCCGCGTGCGCGGGGGCGGGGTGGGTGCGTGCGATCACCGCCGTGGACGTCGCGGCCCTGGATCTCGCTCTCTCGGGGCTGGCCGGGGAAGGCCGCGGCATCGACGGCATCACCGCCGCACGGCCACCGGTCGCCGGGGAGCCGGCGCCGCAGGCCCTCGATTCCACCGCGCCTGCCGCGCCTGCCTCGGCTGCTTCGGCGGTCCGGCGACTGCTCGTCGATCCCGGGAGGCGGGCGGGCTCGAACGCCGTGGCCTTTCGCGGGTCGACGACGGCGAACGGGCGTGGGCTGCTGTTGGGAAACCCGCACTTCCCCTGGCGCGGGGAGCAGCGCTTCTGGCAGTCGCAGCAGACCATTCCCGGTGAACTCGACGTCATGGGCGGGTCGTTGCTCGGCTCGACCACGGTGTCCATCGGGCACACCGCACACATCGCGTGGAGCCACACCGTCGGCACGGGCGTCCCGGCGAACCTGTACCAACTGACCCTGGACCCGTCCGACCCGACGGTGTACCTGGTGGACGGCAGACCCGAGCGGATGACCCGACGCGTCGTCACCGTGCCCGTCGAGGACGGTCCACCGGTGACCGGTACCCAGTGGTGGACCCGGTACGGGCCGGTCCTGACCTCGTTCGGCGCGGCCGCCGACCCACCGTTGCCACTTCCTTGGACGTCCGAGACGGCGTACGCGATCAATGACGCGGGCTCCGCGAACCCGCGCGGATCCACCACCGCGTTGGCCCTGGCCAAGGCCCGTGACACGCGCGGGATCCTGGACGCCGTGCGCCGCACCCAGGGACTGCCCTGGGCGAACACCGTGGCCGCCGACTCCGCCGGGCACACGCTCTACGTCCAGTCTCAGACCCTGCCTCGAATCACGGACGAGATCGCCCGCCGCTGCTCCACCGCGTTGGGCCGGACGACCTATCCCGCGTCCGGGCTCGCGGTCCTGGACGGCGCGCGGGGCGACTGCGCACTGGGCACGGATCCGGACGCGGTGCAACCGGGTACCTTCGGCCCCGGGGCCATGCCTACGCTGCGCGATGCCCCGTACGTCGAGAACTCCAACGACAGCGCCTGGCTGACCAACGCCGAACACCCGCTCGTCGGATACGAGCGGGTGTTCGGCGACATCGGCGCAACGCGGTCGCCGCGCACGCGTGGCGCGATCGAGGACGTTTCGTCGGCGGCTGCCCGGGGCGGACTGCGCGTCGAGGACCTCCAGGCGCAGCAGTTCGCCAACCGCGCGCCCGTGGGTGACCTCGTCGCCGACGACGTGGCCCGGGCGTGCGCGGCGTTGCCGGGCGGCCGGGCGACGGGCACCGACGGCGCGGTGGTCGACGTCGCGGAGGCGTGTCGAGTCCTGGGGCGGTGGGACAAGACGGTGGACACCGGCAGTCGCGGGGCGCTGCTCTTCGACCGGTTCTGGCGGCGGTTCACGGCTGCGGTTCCGGACAGTGAACGCTGGAAGGTGCCCTTCGCGCCCTCCGACCCGGTGGTCACCCCCCACACCCTGGACACCGACTCGCCGATCTTCTCCCGGGCCTTGGCCGACTCCGTCGCCGAACTGGACGCCGCCGGGATCGACGCCGAATCGCGCTGGGGCGAGCACCAGTTCGTCGTCCGTGACGGTCGGCGCGTGCCGATCCCCGGCGGGACCGGAAACCTGGGCGTGTGGAACGTCGTCGAGGCCGACTGGGACCCGGCGGGCGGAGGCTACCCGGACGTCTCGTACGGCACGTCGTTCGTCCAGGCCGTCGGCTGGGACGACAGCGCCTGCCC
Source organism: Streptomyces sp. SID3343 (assembly GCF_009865215.1). Classification (GTDB taxonomy): domain Bacteria; phylum Actinomycetota; class Actinomycetes; order Streptomycetales; family Streptomycetaceae; genus Embleya. The sequence continues at coordinate 10,057 of NZ_WWJX01001415.1, forward strand.
GGTGGCGCGGACCTTGTTGACGTACTCACAGTCGTCGAACCCGCGGTCTGCGCACCACGCCGACCAGACCCTGTTGTTCTCCCGGGAACGGTGGGTGACCTCGCGCTTTTGCGAGCACGACATCCTGGCCGCACCCCGGCTGCGGGTGCTCACCGTGCACGAACACGATCACCCTCGGGGAGCGGATCCCGCCGACCTCGGGTAACCGTGTCGACGACGCAACCGGACGCAGCCCGGGGCGGCTGGGCTCGATGCCATCCGCGCCATCCGGCGCTATCTGGCGCCATTCGGCACCACCCGGCGCCATCCGGTGCCACCGGGTGCCAGCCGGTCGCATTCGGTGGCATTCGAAGTCGCCGAGTGCAGGTCCGGGTGACCCGGTGATCCCTGCACGGCTTCTGGCGAAACCCCGGTACGGGCACTCGTGGCGCCAACGTCATTCACTGCGGCGTCTGCCCATTCAGGCAGGTCAGCGCGTTGGCGATGGCTGCCCGCGCGGAGTTTCGCCCGCATGGCTTGCGCATGGAGCCACTATGGCGCCATGATGGTGCCACATCGATGGAGCGGCCCGCTGCTCCGTAGGAGTCGGTGACCCGGCCGGTCACTGTGGCGGATCGCTCGAAGCCTCCGCCGCCCAGCACCGCTGTGCGTCCCTCGCCCACTCCGTCACTCCAGTTTTCGATCGGGAGCGTTCCATGCCTTCTTCCGTCATGCCCGCAGCCAGGCGGGGCGGCGACGGTCAACCGTCGCCGGCCGCTGTCTCCGCCGTCGGTCTGCGCAAGTCGTATGGCGACAAGGTCGTCCTCGGCGGCATCGATCTGGATATCCCGGCCGGGTCCGTGTTCGCGCTGTTGGGGCCCAACGGCGCCGGCAAGACCACCGTCGTGAAGATCCTCTCCACGCTCATCGCCGCCGACGGCGGGCAGGCCCGCGTCGGGGGTCACGACGTCGCCACGTCACCGGACGGGGTGCGCGCCGCGATCGGTGTCACCGGGCAGTTCTCCGCCGTCGACGGCCTGATCACCGGCAAGGAGAACATGCTGCTCATGGCGGACCTGCACCATCTGCCCAAGCGCGAGGGGCGGCGGGTCGCCGCCGAGTTGCTGGAGCAATTCGGCCTCGCCGACGCCGCCGGGAAGCCCGCGCAGAGCTATTCCGGCGGCATGAGGCGCCGCCTCGACATCGCCATGACCCTCGTCGGCAAACCGCGGATCATCTTCCTCGACGAGCCGACCACCGGCCTCGACCCGCGCGGCCGCCACGACATGTGGCAGATCATCCGCGAACTGGTCTCGGGCGGGGTCACCGTCTTCCTCACCACCCAATACCTCGACGAGGCAGACGAACTCGCGGACCGCATCGCGGTGTTGACCGACGGCGCGATCGCCGCCGAGGGCAGCCCCGAGGAGTTGAAGCGCCTCGTCCCCGGCGGACACGTACGACTGCGTTTCGCCGATCCGTCGGTGTACCGCAGCGCCGGCCGTGCGCTGCCCAACGTCGCCCGGAACGACGAGGCACTGTCGCTGCACATCCCCAGCGACGGCAGCCAACGGGAGCTGCGCTCGATCCTCGACCGGCTCGACTCGGCCGGCATCGAGGCGGACGAACTGACCGTGCACACACCCGATCTCGACGACGTGTTCTTTGCCCTGACCGGCTCCGGCGTGGTCGACCGAACCAAGGAGAACGTCCGATGAGTGCCCTCTCCCTCGCCGTGCGCGACTCGTCCACGATGCTGCGGCGGAATCTGCTGCACGTGCGGCGCTATCCGTCCATGACGCTGAATCTGCTGCTCACGCCGGTCGTGCTGTTGCTGCTCTTCGTCTACATCTTCGGCGATGTGATGAGCGCCGGCATCGGCGACGGCGGGGCGGACCGATCCGACTACCTCGCGTATCTCGTTCCGGGCGTCCTGATGTTGACCATCGGCGGCACCACGATCGGCAGCGCGGTGTCCGTCGCCATGGACATGACCGAGGGCATCATCGCCCGCTTCCGTACGATGTCGATCCACCGCGGGTCGGTGCTCATCGGGCACGTCGTCGGCAGCGTGCTGCAGTGCGTGCTGAGCGTGGTCCTGGTCGGGGCCGTCGCGGTGGCCATCGGCTTTCGGTCCACCGATGCCACCGCCGTGGAATGGATCCTGGCGCTCGGACTGTTGGTGCTCGTCTCGCTGGCGCTCACCTGGATCGCGGTCGGGATGGGCCTGTCGAGCCCGAACGCCGAGGCGGCGAGCAACAACGCGATGCCGCTGATGGTCCTGCCGCTCGTCTCCAGCGCCTTCGTCCCGGTCGACGCGATGCCGGGCTGGTTCCAACCGATCGCCGAGTACCAGCCGTTCACGCCGGCCATCGAGACCCTGCGCGGCCTGCTGCTGGGCACCGAGATCGGCAACAGCGGCTGGTTGGCCGTCACTTGGTGCCTGGGACTGTCCGTGCTCGGCTACCTGTGGTCCAAGTCGCTGTACAACCGCGACCCGAGGTAGGGACGGGGGTGTGGGCGGCGAGGCGGAAGTCGGCCTCGCCGCCGACGCGTCGCACGCACCCGAGGGCTCGGGTCAGGTGGACTTGTTGCGGTAGCGGGCCACCGCGAGGGGCGCGCAGATCGCGGCGATGCCCGCCGTCCAGGCCACGGATTGCCAGGCGGCGGAGCCCGCGTCGTTGCCGCTCAGCCAGGCGCGCAGGGTGTCCACCACGACCGTGATCGGGCTGTGGTCGGCGTAGGCCTGGAGCCAGCCCGGCATGGACGAGACCGGCACGAACACCGAGCTGATGAAGGTGAACGGGAACAGCCACGCGGTACCGCCCGCCTGGGCGGCCTCGGGCCCGCTGACGGCCATGCCGATCAGGGCGGCGAGCCAGGAGAAGGCGTAGCCGAAGGCGAACAGCAGCAGGAACGCGCCCGCCATCGGCATCGGGTCGCCGTCGAAGCGAAACCCGACCAGGACGCCGACCACGACCATCACCACGACGGCCACGAGCGTGCGCGCGAGTTCGGAGAACGTGCGGCCGGCCAGGACAGCCGACCTGCTCACCGGCATCGACCGGAAGCGGTCCATGATGCCCTTGCTCATGTCGTCCGCGACGCCGACGGCGGTACCCGCGACCGAGCCGAACAGAACCATCTGTACGAAGATCCCCGGCAGCAGGAACTGTCCGTAGTCGCCGCCCGGTACGTCGATCGCGCCGCCGAGGACGTAGCGGAACAGCAGGATGAACATCACCGGCTGGATCAGCGCGTACATCAGCAGGTCGGGGGTGCGCGCGAGGTGCTTGAGATTGCGTAGCGCCATTTCCCCGGCATCGGAGAACCACCAGCCGAGACCGCCGCCGACGGCGCGGTCCGGCGCCGTAGGTCCCGCCGAGGTCGCCGCCGACGTCGTCGGGGTGACCGATGTGGTGGTCGCCGGCTTCACGGTCGAGACGCCGCCCGTCGAAGTGTCGCCGGTCGAGACGCCGCCTGTCGAAGTGCCGCCCGTCGAAGTGCCGCTCATCGCTTGTCCGTCCTTCCGGCCGCCACCGCGGTGACGTGCTCGGCGTCGGGGCGCGGCGGCGCCGGGTCGGCGTCCGGCGCCGGCGTCTCGCGCTGTTCGGTCAACGCGAAGAACGCGTCGTCGAGGGTGGGCCGACGCACCACCATGTCCACGACGAGCACCTTCGCCGCATCCAACTCCCTGACCAGTGCGGGCATCAGCAGCGCTCCGCCCGTGACCGCCACCGTCATCCGCCCCTCGCCGTCGTGGGCGCACGGGCTCCCGTCGACGACGCCGCGGATCGCCCGCTCGGCGCGTTCGTACTGCGCGGCGTCGTCCAACCGGATCTCCAGCCGCTCGCCGCCCACCCGGTCCTTGAGTTCCTCCGGCGTGCCCCGCGCGATCACCGCGCCGTGATCCACGACCGCGACGGTGTCGGCGAGCCGGTCCGCCTCCTCGAGGTACTGCGTGGTCAGCAACACCGTGGTCCCGGCCGCGGCGAGGTCGGCGACGATCCGCCAGATCGCGGACCTGCTCCTGGGATCGAGGCCGGTGGTCGGCTCGTCCAGGAAGATCACTTCGGGACGCGCGATCAGGCTGGCCGCGAGATCGAGTCGGCGGCGCATGCCGCCCGAGTACGTGCGGACCAGACGCGCGGCGGCATCGGCCAAGCCGAATTCCGCGAGCAACTCGTCGGCGCGGCGGCGAGATTCGGCGCGACCACTCCGAAAGAGCCGGCCGAGCATGCGCAGGTTCTCGAAGCCGGTCAGCTTCTCGTCGACCGCCGCGTACTGGCCGGTGAGGCCGATGTGGGGTCGCACCCGCTCGGGTTCGCGCAGCGCGTCGATGCCGCAGATGCGCACCGATCCGGAATCGGGCCGCAGCAGCGTCGCGAGAATCCGGATGACGGTCGTCTTCCCGGCGCCGTTGGGGCCGAGCAAACCCACGACCGTGCCCTGCTCGACGGTCAGGTCGAGGTCGTCCAGGGCGTGGACGTCGCCGTATCTCTTGCTCAGTGCCTCGACGGCGATTGCGTCCGGCATGGCTCCACGGTCCTTTCGAGGGCGGCAGGATCATTCGAGGGCGCCGGGGTCTCCGGGGCCTCAGCGGGTGGGTACGTCGGCATCGGAGGTGATCGTGGCCGCCGCGGCGGCCAGGTCGGCGACCAGCGCGGCCAGCAGCGCGCGGCGGGCGCTGTGCACGAAGAAGTGATCCCCGGGCAGCACGTGCAGGGCGAACCGCGACGCGGTCTGCTCCCGCCAACCGGCCGCCGTGGCCGCGGTGGCCTCCGGGTCGGCATCGCCCACGAACGCGGTGACCGGGTGGGCCAGCGCAGGCTGCGGCACGTATTCGTAGTCGTCGACCATGGCGAAGTCCGAGCGCAGCACCGGCACGACCAGTTCGCGCAGTTCGGGGTCGGCAAGTACCCCGGCCGGGAGTCCGCCCATGCCGTCCACGCGGGCGACGAACTCGTCGTCGGGAAGGTCGGAGTCGCGGATCGCGGCGGGCGGATGCTGGGGCGCGGGGCACCCCGACGCGAACAGCCGCAGCGGGGGCGGTCCGCCCAGGGCGCGCAGCCGCCGGCACAGCTCGAACGCGAGCCGGCCGCCGATGCTGTGGCCGAACACCGCGTAGGGACGGTCCACGCTCGCGGCGACCTCGGCGGCCATCGCGTCGACGTCGATGAACGGGTGCTCGCGCAGTCGGGTCTCCCGCCCCGGATACTGGATCGGCGCGACCTCGTACGGCCCGAGCGCGGCCAGGGCCGCGGGCCAGCCGCGAAAGGCGGACGCGCCCGCGCCGGCGTAGGGCAGGCAGTACAGCCGGATCTCGGCGTCGGGGCGCGGCCGGGGCAGCGTCACCCACAGGCCGCGGCGTTCTCTGGTCATCGCGTGGTTCTCCCGTCGGCAGGAGCCTGGGTTGTCGAGAGGCCGGGGGCGGGGGTCGTCGAGGTGGCCCGCCGACTCGTCGCGCCGGCGGCAACCCCCGTCCCCCGTACCGCCGCCACCGCCGCGTCCAGGGCCGGGCCGTAGCCGTTCCAGCGCAGCCGAAGCGCGCGCAGCAGACCCAGTTGGTCGCCCAGTCGCTGCCTGGTCGTGCGCAGGCAGGCGTCGAGTGCTCGCGGCCCCGGTCCCCCGCCGTACTCGGCCGCCGCGGCCACCAGGTGCGCGGAGGCCGCCAGGTCGGTGTGGCCGCGCGTCTCGGGCAGTCGGGCCAGTACGTCGGCCAGTGGTTCGCCGCCGTTCGCGAGCGAGCCGCGCA
>NZ_WWJX01001416.1 GCF_009865215.1 Streptomyces sp. SID3343
GGCCGCGTCGGCGGCGCCGAGGCGGGCGCGGACCAGCGAGCGGGCCTGCTCGGTCCGTACGTCGTCGAGCTCGGGGATCCGCCCCACCGGCCGCCGCCGCCAGGCCGCGTAGCGGACGACCTCGGCGAGCGCGCGGACCGCGTTCTCGGGGGCGGGGTAGGAGGGCACCGAGCCGAACGCGGGCACTCCGTCGGCGTCGAGCCTGCGCAGTTGCGTGGGCAGGCCCTCGTGCGCGAGGTAGGTGGTCAGGAGCGGTTTGCCGATCTCGGCCGCGCGACCGGCCATCTCGGCGATCACGCTCGCGACCTCGTCGCCCGACGTGGTCAGCGGGGGGATGAAGACCGTGATCACCGCGTCGGTCTCCGCCGAGGCCAAGGCGTCGGCCAGGGCCTCGCGGAAGTCGTCGGCGGTCGCGGACGTGGTCAGGTCGACCGGGCGCAGCGGGTTCAGGCCGGCGCTCGCGCACGCGTCCTGGGTGAGCAGGCCGAGCGAGTCGGAGTTGCCGATGATCGCGATCCGGTCGCCGGCGGGCAGCGGTTGGTAGGCCAGGAGTTGGCCGACGTCGAAGAGTTCGGCGACGGTGGGCACCCGGATCACGCCCGCCTGGCGAAAGAGCGCGTCGACGGCCGTGTCGGGCAGGGTCAGGGCTCGGGTGACGTGGCCCAGGGGGATGCCCTGGGTGTGTCGGCCCGACTTGACCGCGACGACGGGCTTGGCGCGTGAGACCCGGCGGGCGAGGCGGGTGAACTTGCGTGGGTTGCCGATCGATTCGAGGTGGAGCAGGACCACATCGGTGGCCGGGTCGTCCTCCCAGTACTGGAGGAGGTCGTTGCCGGAGACGTCGGCGCGGTTGCCGGCCGAGACGAACGTGGACAGGCCGATGCCTCGGCTCACCGTGGATTCCAGGATGGCGATGCCCAGCGCGCCGGACTGCGCGAACATGCCGACTCGGCCTCGCCGCGGCATCCTCGGTGACAGGCTCGCGTTCACCATCAGGGCGGGGTCGGTGTTGAGCACGCCGAGGCAGTTGGGCCCGATCACGCGCATGCCGCGCCGGCGCGCCGCGCGGACCAGGCGGCGTTGGCGTTCGCGGCCCTCCGGGCCCGTCTCGGCGAAGCCGGAGGAGACCACGACGAGGCCGTGCACGCCCTTGCGGCCGCACTGTTCGACGACCTGTCGAACCGCGTCGGCGGGGACCGCGACCAGGGCCAGGTCCACGCCGCCGGGGATGTCGAGGACGGACGCGTAGGTGGGGACGCCGTCGATCGGGTCGTTGCCGGCCTTGGGGTTGACCGCGTACACCTCGCCGGTGAATTCGCCGGCGAGCAGGTTGCCCAGGAGGGTGTTGCCGACCGTGCCGGTGTGTCGGCTCGCGCCGATCACGGCGACCGAGCGCGGGGTGAGCAGGCGTTCGATCGAGCGGGATTCGGCGCGGTGTTCGCGCGCGAGCATGACGCCGAGCGAGGTCTCGGTGGGCGCGAGTTCGAGGGTGAGCCGGACCACGCCGTCCTCGAACGCGGACGCCTGGGTGTAGCCGGCCTCGGTGAACACGGTGACCATGCGCCGATTGGACGGCAGTACGTCGGCCACGAAGCGCCGGATGCCGCGCTCGCGGGCGACCGCGGCGATGTGTTCGAGCAGTACGGACGCGACGCCGCGGCCCTGTTGGTCGTCCTGGACCAGGAAGGCGACTTCGGCGGTCGAGGAGCGGCCGGCCGGGCCGGTTTTGACCGAGCGGCCGTCGGGGCCGATCCGGTCGTAGCGCACGATGGCGACCATGCCGTCGCCGACGAACAGGCCCAGGCCGACCCGGTCCACCCAGTCGTGGGTGGTGAAGTGCCGTACGTCGCGCTCGGACAGGCGCGGGTAGGGCGTGAAGAAGCGCAGGTATTTGGACTCGGCCGAGACGCGGGCGTAGAAGTCGACCAGGCGGCCCGCGTCGTCGGGGCCGACGGGTCGCACGTGCGCGGTCGCGCCGTCGCGCAGCACGACGTCGGCCTCCCAGTGCTCGGGGGGCTTGGGCGGCAAACCTGCGGTGTCGGTGGGCTCCACGTTTGCGAGGTTAGTCGCCGGTGCGCCGCGGCGGCGGGTTCCGGGCGCCCCGAGTCGGTTGGTGTCCACCGGACCTGATAGACCATCAGATGCCGTGTCCGGTCTCGCCGCAGGAGGTACCCCCATGTCCGCTCAGAGCGTGTCCGCAGCTTTTCCCGTCGCAGACATGGCCGCGGCGGTGCGCTTCATGAGCGCGGTGCTCGGTGCGGAGCCGACCTTCGTCGACGGTGAGCGGTGGGCGCAGTTCGACGTCAACGGCGGACGGTTGGCGCTCGCCGGTACCGACCGCGAGGGCGATTCGGCTTCGGTCATGGTCAAGGTCGTCGACCTGGCGGCGGCGCTGGCGCCGCTGCGCGAGGGCGGCTTCACCGTGGGCGAGGAGGTCGAGGGGCCGCACGAAGTGCGCGTCCGGGTGACCGGCCCGGACGGTTGGGCAGCCGTGTTGTACCAGCCGCGCAGCTGATCGGGACCCGCGGCGTTACGGCGGATTGCCATGATCATCGGAGTGTCGCAGCGTCGGGGCGACGTCGGGCCGTCCCGGGTCGGCGCGTATACCGCGCCCCTTGCGTCGTCGCCCGGTAGCGTCCTGCCGGTGAACGGCTTGCGGATCGCGCCGGAGGTCGCGGAGGCGTTGGCAGCGGGCCGCCCTGTGGTCGCGTTGGAGAGCACGATCATCGCGCACGGGCTCCCCCGTCCGGACAACCTCAGGGTGGCGCGCGACGTCGAGGCGCGGGTGCGCGCGTTGGGCGCGGTGCCGGCGACGGTCGCGGTCGTGCACGGTCGCGCGTCGGTGGGCCTCGACGCGGAGACGCTCGAATTCGTGGCCACGTCCGACGACGTGCGCAAGGCCGGGCTGCGCGACCTCGCCCTGGTGACCGCTCGCGGCGAGCACGCGGCGACGACCGTGGGCGCGACCGCGCACCTCGCACATCAGGCGGGCATCCGGGTGTTCGCGACCGGCGGGCTGGGCGGGGTGCACCGCGAGGCCAAGGACAGTTGGGACGAGTCCGCGGATCTGGTCGCACTGACCCGGTGTGGGCTCACCGTCGTGTGCTCGGGCGTCAAGTCGATCCTGGACGTGGGCGCGACGCTGGAGCGACTGGAATCGCTCAACGTCGCGGTGATGGGCTACGGCACGAACGCGTTCCCGGGCTTTTATCTCGCCGACTCGGGCCACCGGCTGGAGTGGCGCGTGGACACCGCGGACGAGGTCGCCGACGTGGTGCGCGCGCACGAGGCGTTGGGTCTGGGACGACACGGGCTCGTGGTGGCCAACCCGGTGCCGGTGGCCGATCAGTTGGATCCCGTGCTGCACGACCGGGTGCTCGGGCAGTCGCTCGCCGCGCTCGCGGCGAGCGGGATCACGGGCAAGGCCGTGACGCCGTTCCTGTTGGACTTCTTCCACCGCGAGACGGGCGGCGCGTCGCTGGCGGCCAACGTCGCGCTGATTCGGGGCAACGCGGAGCTCGCGGCGCGGATCGCGACGGCCCTGACGGCGGGCTGAACGGGAGTCGCGCCGAGGTTCGCGGACTTAGCGGTGCGGTGACCGCAATCGGAGTCAGACCGCCCAGCGGTTGCGCAGTTTGGGGACCGACGGCGCGAATCGGGCCGCCGCGCGGACCGCCTCGCGCATCGACGCGTACTCGGCGGTGCCCGTGCCGGCGATGTCGAACGCCGTGCCGTGGTCGACGGACGTGCGCAGGATCGGCAGCCCGACGGTGACCGAGATGGTGCCGTCGAAGTCGAACGTCTTCGCGGCGATGTGGCCTTGATCGTGAAAGTGCGACAGTACGCCGGCCCAGCGCCCGCGCAGGCCCTGATGGAAGACGGCGTCGGCGGGCACCGGGCCCACCACGTCCAGGCCGCGGGTCCGGGCGCGCGCGACGGCCGGGGCCAGGATCTCGATCTCCTCGTCGCCGAACGCGCCGCCCTCACCGCCGTGCGGGTTGACCGCCGCGACCGCGAGCACGGGGGCCTCGTCGTCGCCGAACACCCGCAGCGCGTCGTGGGCGGCGGTGATCGCCGCGTCCACTCGCTGGGGGGTGAGCAGGTCCAACGCCTTGCGCAGGGAGGCGTGGCGGGTGGTGAAGAAGATCTTCAGGCCGCCGACCACGAACATCGTGTCGGGGTGGGTGGCGCCGGTGAGTTCGCCGAGCAGTTCGGTGTGGCCCGGTTGCGTGCTGCCCGCCGCCCAGATCGACTCCTTGTTGATCGGCGCGGTGGCGATCGCGTCGACCAGGCCGCTTTCGGCGGCTCGTACCGCGCGCTCGATCGCGGCGAGCGCGGCCGCGCCTGCCGGGGCGCCGACTCGTCCCCAGGGCATCGCGGCGTCGATGTCCGCGTCGGTGACGGTCGCGGTGTCCAGGATGTCGACGACCGCGGGGTCGGGGTCCGGCGCCACGTCGCGCGCGGCGATCGGGCGCACCGTCAGGTCGAACCCGCAGGCGCGCGCGCCCCGGCGCAGAGCGGCGGCGTCGCCGATCGCGACGCACCGCACGGTGTCCCGCAGGCCCGGGTCGAGCAGGGTGCGGGCGACGATCTCGGGCCCGATCCCGGCGGGGTCGCCGAGGGTGAGGCCCACCACGGGCAGCGTGTGCGCGCCGTCGTCCATCGTCAGTCTCCCCAGGCGTGGAGGGCGCCGGCGAAGCCGGCCGGTCGGGTGGAACTCATCCGCAGGTGCAGCGCGCACGCCACCGCCGCGTCGGCGTTGCCGACGAGACCGCCTTTCGCGGCGAACGGCAGCCCGTCGTGCGGGCCGCCGACGAGCCGGCCGGCGACCACGAGGGGTTGTACCTCGGACTCGACCGCGAGCCCGTCCGCCCCGAGCGCGGTACACACCGCCCCCGCGATGTCGCCGCCGGTCGCGTACACGCCGGCGAACGAGGTCGCCGCGATCGCGCGCCGGACCGCCTCCCCGAGCAGCACCGGCAGGCGGGACGCGATCCGCGCGTCGATCCGGTCCGGGACGCGGGTGCGGATGCCGGCCATCGCCGGTTTCGTGCGGGCCAGCGCGATCAGGTCGGCGGCCACCCGGATCGGGTCGGGTTCGTCGCCGACGTCGATCCAGCGCGCGCCCAGTCGCCGTTCGGTCTCGGCGAGTTGGTCCCGACTGAGCTCGGTCATGCTGCCCGAGACGCCGAGCACGGGCCGCCCGGTGGGGACCGTACCCAGTACGGTCGCCAGCGCCGCGCAGAACGGGCCCGGATCCACCGGCAGCCAGCGCACGTCGCCCTCGCTCGCGCATCGCGCGGCGGCGATCGCCAGCGCGTCCACGTCGGCCTCGGTGGTCGCGTCGCACACCAGTACCTGCGCTCCGGCCGCGCCCAGGGCCCGGGCGAGGTCGTTCGAGCCGCCGCGCACCAGGTCGAGCGGGATGTGCGCGATGGTGCGGTCGACGGCGTCGAACGCGGAGAACACACACGAGGAGGTCACCGGGGTGAGCGGATCGCGGGCGACCACGCTGTCGGCGATCGGGACGCCGTGCAGGCGGTGGATGCCGTCCTTGGTGGTCCGTCCGGCTTCCGGATGCGCGGGGACGACCAGCGCGCGTACCGGCGGTCCCGGGCGCGCGTCGAGCACGTGCAGGAGCGCGGCGGTCTCGGCGCCCGGGTTGCCGCGCAGTGTGCTGTCCACGCGCTTGGCGACCATGGGCACGTCGGGGAACACCGACGCGCCCGCGACCACGCGTCGTGCGGCCTGGACGCCGGGCAGGTGCCGCGTCGCCAGGTCGAGCACGAGTACGTCGGGGGCGCTGGGGCATGGTCGCGGCGGTCCACCGGTGACGAGTGTGCGCATTCCGCGCCGGGCGAAGCGCACGGCTGTGGCGTTGGCCCCGGTGAGGTCGTCCGCGAGGACGAGTACGCGCGGACCGGGTCGCCCCGTACTGTCTGTCAATTACGGTCCCGACTGTCGGATCGCGATCTTCGCGCGGTTGTCTGCGTTACCGGGCTGGGTTTCCCCGGGAGTCTTGCGGGCGGGCGCCGCGACGGTCAACGTCAGAAGCCGGGAGCGGTCGTTGACCGCTCGAACGGGTGATGCGAAGGTGCGTTCCAGTCCCCACCGAGGCGGTACTGCGCTATGGCGGGTTCGGCGTCGCGCGGCGCGCGTGGCGACGTGGGCGCCGCCGCGGCACGGGGCACGGTACGAGACAGGCGGTCCGGCGATCTGCCGGCGCCGCACGACAGACGGAGGAACTGCGCGATGACGACGGGTGCGACCGAGGCTTTCCGCGCTGCGCGCGACTTCCTGCTGGACCATCGTGAGGATCAGCCCACCGCGTGGCGGGACTTCCCGCGCCCCGAGCCGACCGAGTTCAACTGGGCGCTCGACTGGTTCGACGTGATCGCGCGCGACAACGACGCCACCGCGTTGTGGATCGTGGCGGAGGACGGCACCGACACCAAGGTCTCCTTCGCCGAGTTGGCGCGACGCAGCGATCGGGTCGCGGGGTGGCTGCGCGCTCGCGGGGTACGGCGCGGCGACCGGGTGCTGCTGGTGCTGGGCAACCGCGTCGAGTTGTGGGAGGCGATGCTCGCCGCGATGAAGCTGGGCGCGGTGATCATCCCGGCGACCACGATGCTCGCGCCTGCCGACCTGACCGACCGGGTCGTGCGCGGTGGCGTCGCACACGTGATCGCCGACGCGACGGTGACGCCGGGCTTCGCCGACGTGCCGGGCGCCTGGACGCGGATCGCGGTGGGCGAGAGGGTCCGGGGGTGGTCGCGGTTCGCCGAGGCGCACGAGGTGGTCGAGCCGTTCGCGCCCGACGGGCCCACCGCCGCGGACGATCCGCTGCTGCTGTACTTCACGTCCGGCACCACCGCGCAGCCCAAGCTCGTGGGGCACACCCAGGTGAGCTACCCGATCGGGCACCTGTCCACGATGTACTGGTTGGGGCTTCGGCCCGGCGACGTGCATCTGAACATCTCCTCGCCCGGGTGGGCCAAGCACGCGTGGAGCAACTTCTTCGCCCCGTGGAACGCCGGCGCCACCATCTTGATCGTTCGTCAGGACCGGTTCGCCGCGCAGCCGTTGCTGGACACGATGGTGCGCTGTGGGGTGACGTCGTTCTGCGCGCCGCCGACGGTGTGGCGGATGCTCGTGCAGGAGGACCTCGGCGCGTGGGCCACGTCGCTGCGCGAGGTGATCGGCGCGGGCGAGCCGCTCAATCCGGAGGTCATCGAACAGGTGCGGGCGGCCTGGGGGTTGACCATTCGAGACGGTTTCGGGCAGACCGAGACCACCGCGCAGATCGGCAACGCGCCGGGCCAGGAGGTGCGTCCGGGCTCGATGGGGCGGCCGCTGCCGGGCTACACGGTGGCGCTGGTGGATCCGGCGAGCGGCGAGGTGGTCACCGGGGCGGGCGCCGAGGGCGAGATCTGCCTCGAACTGGCCACGCGTCCGCTGGGTCTGATGACGGGCTACCTGGACGATCCCGAGCGCACCGCCGAGTCGATGCGCGGCGGTTTCTACCACACCGGTGACGTGGGAACCCGCGACGAGGACGGCTACATCACCTATGTGGGCCGCGCCGACGACGTGTTCAAGGCGTCCGACTACCGCATCTCGCCGTTCGAGTTGGAGAGCGTGCTGATCGAGCACGACGCGGTCACCGAGGCCGCCGTGGTGCCCTCGCCCGACCCGGTGCGGCTCGCGGTGCCGAAGGCGTACGTGGTGCTCGCCCCCGGACACGAGCCCAACCGGGAGACGGCGCTGTCGATCCTGCGGCACGCGCGCTCGGTGCTGTCCCCGTACAAGCGGGTGCGGCGGATCGAGTTCGCCGAGTTGCCCAAGACCATCTCGGGCAAGATCCGCCGGGTCGAACTGCGGGGTCGTGAGCGCGAGTTGCACGACGGTGACCTGACCGGGCGGGGCACGCTCGAATGGTTCGAGGAGGACTTCCCCGAACTCAAGGGAAGCTGACCGGCCCGGCGGGGCCGGGGACCGCGTCGGCGCGCGCGGACGCGGTCCCCGGGGTCGGTCACCGCCTGTCGGCGACGATCAGAGCTTGCCGGCGACGACCTTGGCGATCGCGAGGTGCTTGTCGCGGGCGAGGCCCTTGCGGTCCACCGACAGCGACACGTGCACGTCGACGATCAGGTCACCGTGCAGCTTGGCGAAGTACACCTCCGGGGTGACCGGTGCCGGGTTCGCGCCGGCCGGAACGTACATCGAGGGGAAGTCGCCGAGGTCGGTGATCCGCTGCCCGTACTTGGCGGTGCTGTTCTTGGCCATGACGCTCTCCGGCGTCTCTTCGAGTCGGGCGCTGCGGGCGAAGTACTGCACGGTGAGCAGATTGGTGTTCGCCGGGCCGTAGTAGCGGCAGGTGTGCAGCGCGTCGTCGTTCCTGGTGCGCTCCACCGGCGCGCCGAGGACGGCTCCGAGTTCGTCCGTGGTGAGCAGGTTGCAGTAGTCCTTGGCGGTCGGGTCGACGCCGCCGGCGGGCTTCGCGGGGTCGGCGGACGGCTTGGGCGCCCCCGTCGGCTGCGCGGCGGGCGCCCCGGTCGACGCCGCGTCCTTCTTCTTGTCGCCGTCCCCGTCGGCCTTGTCCTTGGCCTTGTCGACCAGCCCGCATCCGGTCGACAACGCGATGACGGATGCGGCGATCAGCAGGCCCGGCAGGGCAGGCTTGCGCACGTACAAGGTGGTTCTCCATCCCCGTGGGCGACCGGGCACCGTCCTCCCCGTGACCGCGTGACACTGCGTCACGCCGATGCCGGTCGCTCGATCTCACCGCTGCGTGATCGTGCGGCAGGGCGAGGCTAATGCACGAAATCGATCACCGCCGAAGTCTTGGCGAGGCGATACCGTGACGAGCGTGACGACTACCAAACGTGAGCGTGAACGCCTCGTCCGCAGCGCGACTTTGGTCTGGGCGGGCGCCCGCGCGGCGCTCGGCGTGGTCGCCCTGACCGAACCGGCGCGCGTGTCCCGACCGTGGATCGGCGACGACGCGGACGTCACCGGCAATCGGGTGTTCGCCCGCGCGCTCGGCGGACGCGACCTGGCCTTGGGAGCGGGCGCGCTGTACGCGGCGGCGCGCGGCGAAGGGGTGCGTCCGTGGCTGCTCGGCTCGGCCGCCGCCGACCTCGGCGACACCGTCGTCACGCTCTCCTACTGGAGCCGCCTCCCACCCGGACGGCGAGCCTTCATCGCAACCCTGACCGCCGGCTCGACCCTCACCGGCCTGGCCCTGACCCTGGCCACCCCAAGGCACCCGAGCCGTGGCCCACAAACCCCGGCCACCCGGTCGCGGTAGAACCGCAACGGCCGCCCGAAGCCGGGCCAAGAGGCCGGACCGCGCCCACCCGGACGCCCTGAAACCACAGCCCGCCCCCAAAACGCAACGGGTGGTGCGGGTGGGCACCAAACCCCACCCGACCAAACCGCACCCGCAGCAGCCCCCGAACAAGAACCGTCCCATCAGGGCCAAGCGGCCAAGAGCAAGGCCCGAGCTAGCCGATCTCGCTCGCCAACCGCCGCTTGTTCCAATACGCGACGACCTCCAACAACAACCCCGCGACCACGGCTATCCCCACCGCGACCCACGGCATCCGCCCGCCGACCAGCTTGAGTTCGAAGAAGTCCTGCAACCACGGCACGGTCAACACCGTGGCGAACCCGGCCCCCATCACGAGCACGAGCGCGACCCGCCACCACGTGTACGGGCGCGCGATGATCGCGAGCACCCACAGACCGACCAGGAACAGCGTCAGCGTCGCGATCGACGTCTCGGCGGTGCGAGTGGCCTCGGTGGCGCCGTAGTGCGAGCGGGCGAGCAGGTACGCGGTGAACGTCGCGGCGCCGGCGATCACGCCGGAGGGCCCCGAGTAGCGCACGACACGCTTGACGAAGCCCGCCCGGGCGCGCTCCTTGTTCGGCGCGAGCGCGAGGAAGAACGCCGGCGTGCCGATGGTGAACCACGCGAGCAGCGTCAGGTGGCGCGGCAGGAACGGGTAGGGCACGTTCGCGATCACGACCAGGATCGCGAGCAGGACCGAGTACGAGGTCTTGGTCAGGAACAGGTTCGAGACGCGTTCGATGTTGCCGATCACCCGCCGGCCCTCACCGACCACCGACGGCAGGGTCGAGAAGCTGTTGTCGAGCAGCACGATCTGCGCGACGCCCTTGGTGGCCTCGCTGCCCGAGCCCATCGACACGCCGATGTCGGCGTCCTTGAGCGCGAGCACGTCGTTGACGCCGTCACCGGTCATCGCGACGTTGTGGCCGCGCGACTGGAGGGCGGCGACCATGTCGCGCTTTTGCTGCGGGGTGACCCGGCCGAAGACGGTGTTGGCCTCCAGGACGTCGGCGAGCGCGTCCTGGTCGGTGGGCAGCGTCCGGGCGTCGACGGGGTGGTCGGCGCCCTTGATGCCCAGCTTGGCGGCCACCGCGCCCACCGACACCGCGTTGTCGCCGGAGATGACCTTGGCCGCGACGCCCTGGTCGGCGAAGTAGTCCAGCGTCGCGCCCGCGTCGTGCCGAAGCCGCTGCTCCAGGACCACGAGGGCGGCGGGTGCCACGTCGGCGCCGTCGGGGCCACCGACGAGCGACTCCACCGTCTCGGGCAGCGTGCTCTCGGTACGCACGAGCAGCAGCACGCGCAGACCCTGCGCGCCGAGCCGTTCCGCCTCCGCGAGCAGATCCTTGTGCGCGGGCGCGCTCACGAGCACCTCGGGGGCGCCGATCAGCCACGTGGCGCGGGCGCCGGCCTCCTCGAAGGTCGCGCCGCTGTACTTGCGAGCCGACGAGAACGGCACGCTCTCGACCGTGGTCCAACCGTCGACGGCCGGGCACTCGTCGATGATCGCGGCCAGGCTCGCGTTGGGCCGGGGTTCGGTGGTGCCCAGCGCGCCGAGCGCGGGGCGCACCGGCAGACCCTCGGTCAGTTCGCGAACCTCGGCGACGTTCATGCCGCCCTCGGTCAGCGTGCCGGTCTTGTCCAGGCACACCACGTCGACCCGGGCCAGGCCCTCGATCGCCGGCAACTCCTGGACCAGGCACTGCTTGCGGCCGAGCCGGATGACGCCGACCGCGAACGCGAGCGAGGTGAGCAGCACCAGGCCCTCGGGGACCATCGGCACGATGCCGGCGATCATCCGGGTCACCGCCTCGCGCCAGGTGGTGTCCTCCAGTCGGTATTGGCTGATGATCAGCGCGATCGACGCGGGGAAGAGGATCCAGGTGACGTACTTGAGGATCGTGCTGATGCCGTTGCGCAGCTCGGACGCCACGAGGGTGAACCGGCTGGCCTCCTCGATCAGCTGCGCGGCGTACGCCTCGCGGCCCACCCGGGTCGCGGTGAACGCGCCGTTGCCGGCCACCACGAAGCTGCCGGACATCACCGGGTCGCCGGCTTTCTTGATCACCGGGTCGGCCTCGCCGGTGAGCAGCGACTCGTCGATCTCCAGGTTGTCCGCCTCGACCACGACGCCGTCGACCGACGCCTTGTCGCCGGCGCCCAGTTCGATCACGTCGTCGAGCACGATGTCGGACGGCGAGAGCGCGATCGCCTTGCCGTCGCGGCGCACCATCGGCTTGGACTCGCCGATCACCGCGAGTCGGTCCAGGGTGCGCTTGGCACGCATCTCCTGAATGATGCCGATGCCGGTGTTCGCGATGATCACGAAGCCGAACAGGCCGTCCTTGACCGATCCGACGGACAAGATGATCAGCCACAGCACGCCGATGACGGCGTTGAAGCGGGTGAAGACGTTCGCCTTGACGATCTCGGACGTCGATCGACTCGACCGCACGGGGACGTCGTTGACCGCGCCCCTCGCGACCCGTTCCGCGACATCCGCGGTGGTCAGTCCGGTGCCCAGCGGCACGGAGTCGCTTTCTTTCCCGTCGAGCCTCGCGGCCGGCGGAATGGCTGTCGTTTCTCCGGGCCCGGCGCCCGGCAACGGCTGAGTCATGGGTCTACCGTAAGCGCCGGACGAAACCGAAGTGGGCGGTGGGCCCTCCCGTTCGGGCCGCCCACCGTCCGACTTCGTCACACTCTTCGTCACACTCGGGTCGCTCGGGTCACTCGACGACCGTGACCGGCCCCAGTTCGAGTGCTTCCAGGGGGCCGCGGATCTTCGCCGCGTCGCCCACCAGGACCACCACCAGGTGCGCGGGATCGAACGCGGCGACGACCGCCTCGGAGGCGTCCTTGGTCGCGACGGCCGCGAGCCGCAGGTAGAGCTCGGCCAGGTAGCCGTCCGGCTGCCGCTCCGCGACGATGTCGGCGAGCGAGTCGCACACCGCGCGCGGGGTGACGTACTTGAGCGGCGCGACCCCCACGATGCTCTGCACCGCGGCGTCGCGCTCGGTGTCCGTCAGACCCTCGTCGGCGAGGGTGCGCAGCACACTCACCATGTCGGCGACGGCCGGGCCGGTGACATCGGTCTCCACCGAACCGTGGATGGCGAGCAGCGAGCCCGAGGGCAGCGTCTGGTTCACCGCGCGCACGCCGTAGGTGTAGCCCTTCTCCTCGCGCAGCACACGGTCCAGGCGCGACGTGAGCGTGCCGCCCAGGCAGTAGGTGCCGATGGTGAGCGCGGGCCACGACGCGTCGTCGCGCCCCGGGCCCACCCGACCGACCAACGCTTGCGTCTGCACGCTGCCGGGGCGGTCCACGATCACCACGCGCGCGTGGTCGTCGGCGGCCGTGGACGCCGTCGGCGACGCCGACGCGGCGGTGCCCGACCACGTGCCCAGGGTGCGTTCCAGGATGTCGGTGACGTCGACCCCGGCGAAGTCGCCGACCACGACGAGCGTCGCCGTCCCCGGGCGCACGTGGGTGTCGAAGAAGTCCCACACCGACGCGCGATCGACGCGCGCGACGCTCTCGGCGGTGCCCGCGCGCGGGCGCGAGAGCCGGACCGAGGAGTCGAACAGCGTCGCGTTGAGCGCGAACGCGGCGCGCCGCGGCGGACTGGCCATCTCGTGCACGATCTCGTCGAGACGCTGGCGCACGAGCCGATCCACCTCGTCGGCGGGAAAAGCCGGCGCCCGCATCGCGTCGGCGAGCAGGCCCAGCGCCCGCTCCAGGCGCGACGCCGGGACGTCGAGCGCGACCCGCACGCCGGGGTGGTCGGCGTCGGTGTCGATCGTCGCGCCGCACCGCTCCAGTTCGGCGGCGAACTCCTCGGCGCCCATCTTGTCGGTGCCCTCGGTCAACGCGCGCGCCATGATCGTGGCGACGCCCTCGCACTCGCGCGGCTCGGCCGCCAGCGGCGAGTCCAGGACGAGTTCGACGGCCACGACCTTTTGTCCGGGGCGATCCACGCGCAGCACCGCGAGGCCGTTGCCGAGTTCACTGCGTTCGGGGCTGGGAAAGGTCCACTCCCGGGCCTCTCCCGCGCCCGGGCGCGGGTGGAACACCATCTCGCCGGTCTGGGTCACGCGACCTGCTCCTTGTTCTCGTCCACGTTCTCGTCGGTCGGTTCGTACACGAGCACCGCGCGGTTCTCGGGCACCAGGCGCTCGGCGGCGACCGCCCGCACCTCCTCGGCGGTGATCTCCAGGAGCCGATCCAGCGCGGTGAACGCCAGATTCGCGTCGCCGAACAACGTCGCGTAGCGGCACAGTTCGTCCGCCCGACCGCCGACGGTGGCCATCGTGTCGAGATAGGCGCGCTCCAACTGGGCCTGCGCGCGCTCCAGTTCGGCCGGGGTCGGGCCCTCGGCCGCGAACCGCGCGAACTCCTCGTTCACGGCCGCGTCGATGTCGGCGACCGAGCCCGAGCCCGACGCCTTGACGTCGAGCATGGCCACCGACGCGGTGCCGGAGAGGCGCATCAGGCCCACGCCCGCGTAGACGCCGAGTTCGTCGTGGCGCACCAGTCGCGTGTTCAGGCGCGAGCTCTCGCCCTCGCCGAGCACGGTGAGCGCGATGTCGGCGGCCTCCGCCGCGCGGGTGCCGTCGGCCGGCATCCGGTAGGCGGCCATCAGCGCGGCCGAGGGCACGTCCTCGTGCACCGTCTCGCGCAGTTCGGCGCCGATCACCGCGGGCAGCGTGCCGTCGGCGGGTGTGGGCTTGCCGTCGTGCGCGGGGATCGTGCCGAAGTACTTCTCGGCCCACGCGAGCGTCTGCTCGGGGTCGATGTCGCCGACGACCGCGAGCACCGCGTTGTTCGGCGCGTAGTAGGTCGAGAAGAACGCCCGGCAGTCCTGCAGGGACGTGGCGTCGAGGTCGGCCATCGAGCCGATCGGCATGTGGTGGTACGGGTGGCCCTCGGGGAAGGCCATCGCGATCAGCCGCTCCCACGCGGTGCCGTACGGCACGTTGTCGTAGCGCTGGCGGCGCTCGTTCTTGACCACGTCGCGTTGGTTGTCCAGGCTCTCGTCGGTCAGCGCTTGGAGCAGCCCGCCCATTCGGTCGGCCTCCAGCCACAGCGCGAGTTCGACCTGGTGCGCGGGCATGGTCTCGAAGTAGTTCGTCCGCTCGAAGCTCGTGGTGCCGTTGAGCGAGCCGCCCGCGGACTGGACGAACTCGAAGTGCTCGTTGCCGTGCACGTTGGCCGAGCCCTGGAACATCAGATGTTCGAAGAGGTGTGCGAGCCCGGTGCGTCCGGGTACTTCGTGGCGTGAGCCCACGTCGTACCAGAGGCAGACCGCGGCCACGGGGTCGACGTGGTCCTCCGAAAGCACCACGCGCAGCCCGTTGCCGAGGGTGTGCGTGGTCGCGGTGAACGCCAACGATGCAGTCGCCGGTCCTGCCATATGCCCAACCGTCCTCTCCTGGAGGGTGACCGCCGCGACGGCGGCCACCCTCACCCTAACGACGGGAAGTGCCTGTTCGACTCCCCGTCGAGGGGGTGTTCGCGGTGGGCGAAGAAGCTCCCGAGGCACGTCCCGGCGACCGCGAACCGCTACTGCTGGTAGCCCTCGACCTCGCGCACGGGCCGCGCCGCGGCCGAGGCCGGATCGCCGCCGGCGTCTCGCAGCGCCTGACGTTGGCGCAACAGGTCCCAACACTGGTCGAGTTCGTGCTCGACCGCGGCGAGTCGCCCGTGTTCCTCCTCGTCGGAGATCGTGCCCGCCGCGAGTTGGTCCCGCAACGCCCGTTCCCGCGCGACCATGTCGGTGATGCGTTCGCGGATCTGCTTGTCGTCCATCGTCGGACCTTCTCTCCGTCGCCGGCTTGCCCGCGGAACCGTTGATCGAAATCCTGGGCCAAAGGGCTGTCCTTCCCTCCTCGCACAACCCTCAAGCACGGTGTCACCCGGGTCGCTGCACTCACATGTCCTACCGGCGCGCCACAATGGGCACGCCGTGCGGGCCGTCCCCGGCCGCGCCGCCCGCGGGCGGACACGGGAGACACGGCCCGGCGCCGGCCCGAAGAAGCAAAGGAGCAACGCCGCGCATGGCCCGCCGTAGTACGAAAACTTCCGGTCAGCAGCCACCGGACGACTTCGAGGAACGCATCCTCGACATCGATGTCGTCGACGAGATGCAGGGCTCCTTCCTGGAGTACGCCTACTCGGTCATCTACTCGCGGGCGTTGCCCGACGCCCGCGACGGGCTCAAGCCCGTACACCGCCGCATCCTCTACCAAGCCGCCGAGATGGGCCTGCGCCCCGACAAGGGCTACGTCAAGTGCGCCCGTGTCGTGGGCGAGGTGATGGGCAAGCTGCACCCACACGGTGACGGCCCCATCTACGACACCCTCGTGCGCATGGCGCAGCCGTTCTCGATGCGCCTGCCGTTGATCGACGGCCACGGGAACTTCGGTTCGCTCGGCGGCGACGACCCGCCCGCCGCGATGCGATACACCGAGTCCCGGCTGTCGTCGGCGGCGATGCTCATGGTCGACTCGATCGACGAGGACGTCGTCGACTTCGGCCCCAACTACGACGGCCAGGAGCAGGAACCGGGTGTCCTGCCCGCCGCGTTCCCGAACCTGCTCGTCAACGGCGCGTCCGGGATCGCGGTCGGCATGGCCACCAACATGCCGCCGCACAACCTGGTCGAGGTGATCGCCGCCGCGCGCCACCTGATCCGCCATCCGGCGGCGACACTCGAAGACGTCATGCGCCACGTCCCCGGTCCCGACCTGCCCACGGGCGGTCGGATCGTGGGCCTGACCGGCGTGCGTGACGCGTACGAGAAGGGTCGCGGGACCTTCAGGATCCGCGCGACCGCGACGATCGAGTCGGTCACCGCGCGCCGCAAGGGCATCGTCGTCACCGAGTTGCCGTACAACGTCGGCCCGGAGCGGGTGATCGCCAAGATCAAGGAACTCGTCCAGTCCAAGAAGGTCCAGGGCATCGCCGACCTCAAGGACCTCACCGACCGCTCGCACGGGCTGCGTCTGGTCATCGAGATCAAGAACGGCTTCAACCCCGAGGCGATCCTCCAGCAGCTCTACAAGCTGACGCCGATGGAGGAGACGTTCGGCATCAACAACGTCGCGCTCGTCGACGGCCAACCGCTCACCCTGGGCCTGAAGGAACTGCTCCAGGTCTACGTCGACCACCGTTTCGAGGTCGTGCGTCGGCGCAGCGAGTATCGCCGCCGCAAGCGTCAGGAACGGCTGCACCTGGTCGACGGTCTACTCGTCGCGCTGATCGACATCGATCGCGTGATCGAACTGATCCGCTCCAGCGACAACTCGTCGCAGGCGAAGGAACGTCTGATGGAGACGTTCACGCTCTCCGACATCCAGGCGTCGTACATCCTCGACACCCCGCTGCGGCGCCTCACCCGGTTCGACCGGATCGAACTGGAGGCCGAGCAGGAGCGACTGCGCGCCGAGATCGCCGAGCTGACCCTCATCCTCGACGACGACAAGCTGCTGCGAAAGGTCGTCTCGGACGAACTGGCCGCGGTGTCGAAGAAGTACGGCACGCCGCGCCGCACGGTGCTCCTGGAATCCGCCGACGTCCCGGCCGCGGCGGTTCCGCTGCAGGTCACCGACGCGCCCTGCGTGGTCCTGCTGTCCTCGACGGGCCTGCTCGCGCGCACCGCGACGGGCGGCCCGCTGCCACCCGAGGGCGACCGCTCCAAGCACGATCTGGTGGTGTCCTCCGTCGCGGCGACCGTGCGCGGCGAGGTCGGCGCGGTGACCGATACGGGCCGACTGCTGCGGATCAACGTGGTCGACCTGCCCTCGCTCCCGGAGACCGCGACGGCGCCGAATCTCGCGGGCGGCGCGCCGCTGTCGGAATTCGTCCCACTGGAGCCGCACGAGCGTCTGCTGTGCCTGACCACCTTGTCCGCGGACTCCCCCGGGCTCGCTCTGGGCACCGCGCAGGGCGTGGTCAAACGGGTCGTGCCGGACTATCCGGCGAACAAGGACGACCTGGAGGTCATCGCGCTGCGCGACGGTGACACGATCGTCGGCGCGGTCGAGTTGCGCACCGGCGAGGAAGATCTGGTGTTCGTCACCGACGACGCCCAGTTGCTGCGTTTCCAGGCGTCGATGGTCCGGCCGCAGGGCCGTCCCGCGGGCGGCATGGCGGGCATCAAGGTCGGCGACGGGCAAAAGGTCCTGTCCTTCACCGCGGTCGACCCGGCCGCGGAGGCGGTCGTGGTCACGGTCGCCGCGTACAGCGGCGACGCGTTGTTCGGTTCGGAGCACGGCACGGCCAAGGTCACGCCGTTCGCGGAGTATCCGCGCAAGGGTCGAGCGACCGGCGGCGTGCGCTGCCAACGCTTCCTCAAGGGCGAGACCACGCTGCGCGTGGCGTGGGCCGGAGCGGCACCCGCCCGGGCGTCGGACGCCAAGGGCCAACCGGTCCCGCTGCCCGACCTGGACCCGCGCCGTGACGGCTCCGGTACCCCCCTGCCCAAGCCGATCGACGTGGTCGGCGGTCCGCCCGGCACCGTCTGAGCCCTGCCGCACGACATGCCGGAGCCCCGCGGGTATCGATGCCCGCGGGGCTCCGGTGTGTGCTCGGTGGGCTCGCTCAGTGCGCGGCGAACTCCTCGAGGAGTTCGATCGAGCGGGTGTACTTGTGCCGAAGTCGTACCTGGGTGGCCTCGTCGAGCTGGCCGAGTCTGGCCTCGGACCGGTTGTCGGCGATGTCGGCGCGCTTGACCACGAGCGCGATCGGGTCCGCCGCGGCTCGGGCCATACTGGCCTCCAGCGGCTCGCCCGGCAGCTTCGACAGTGCGATCACCGCGTCCACGATCCGCGCCGGCACGCCGGCCGCGCGCAGTTGGTCCGCCCCCACGGGCGTGTCCTCGATCACATCGTGCAGGACCGCCGCCATCCTGGCGGGGATCCCGTCGACGTTGTCCATCACCCTCAGTGGGTGGGTGATGTACGGATGTCCACCCTTGTCCAATTGACCGTCGTGTGCGGCCCTGGCGAGCGCCACCGCGTCGTCCAACGTGAAGCCGGCTATCGCCGCGCTCCCGTCTGGCCGTCCCTGGGGCATGGCCGCCTCCCATCGTTACCGTGTGCAACAACCGTACCGGGATCATGTGTTCCGGGCGCTCGGGGCGGGGGCGATCCGGGCTCGGGCCGAGTGAAAGCTATGGTCGACAGTCGTGGAAACCTGCGTCTTTCTCTCGAACGAACTGGCCGAGCCGCTGGCGGGCACCGCTCCGACCACACCCGGCTGGCTGCTCCTGGAGCACCCCGGTCCGTGGGCGGCCAAGGCCGTCGCGGCCAGCCGGGGACTCGACGACGGGATAGGCGCGGAATTGGACGGGCGGGCGAGCCGGGCCGGTTTCCGGGCCACCTTGATCCGCCGGCCGGATACCGCCGCCGGGCCCGGTCCAAGTGACGAGCGCGCCGCGTATCTCGTGTGGACCGAGCCGGGCGCGACCTGGATGCGCAAACTGCGCGTGTCCGGCCCCGCCGACCTGCTCGCGCTCGATCTCGCCGCCCTCGCCGGGCCGGCCGAGCCCTCGATCGGCGAGCCGGTCACCGAACCGCTGATCCTGGTCTGCACGAACGGCAAGCGCGACCGGTGCTGCTCGATCGAGGGCCGCCCCCTCGCCGCCACCCTCGCGCAAACCTTCCCCACGGCCACGTGGGAGGCCACCCACCTGGGCGGGCACCGTTTTGCCCCGACGGCCGCGGTACTCCCCCAGGGGTACGTGTACGGCCGCCTGGACCCCTCCTCGGCCGGCGCCGTGGTCGCCGCGGCACAGCGCGGCGACATGGTCCCGGACCTGTGCCGCGGCCGCTCGACCTACTCACGCGCCGCGCAGGCCGCGGAGCTCGCGGTGCGCGCCGAGTGCCGCGACCATCGGGCCGACGCGCTGTCGGTCTACGACGAGCGCAAGGAGGACCACGGTGCCTGGACGGTCCGGGTGGACCACGTCGACGGCCGCACCTGGACGCTGACCGTGGACGCGCTCCGGGAAGCCCCCGCCCGGCCGGAGAGCTGCGGCAAGAGCGAGGGCCTGCCGACCAGCATGCGAGCCCGCTTTCCGTCCCGTCGATAGGCGTCCGTCTCGTCGACAGGCGTCGGTCCCGTCGACGGCCGTGCGTCCCGTCGCCGGACGCCGTCCGTCGACAGGTGCCTCGGCCGGGCGCCTCAGTAGGCGCCGGCTCCGGTCAGCGACCGGACCTCCATCTCGGCGTACTTGGCCGCATCCGCTTCCTCGTCGGAGCGCAGCGTCCCGATCCAGCCGCACAGGAAGCCGACCGGGATCGACACGATCCCCGGGTTCTCCAGCGGGAACCAGTGGAAATCGACACCGGTCACCAACGAGTTCCCGCCGCCGGAGATCACCGGCGAGAACAGCACGAGCACCAGGGCCGACCCGAGCCCGCCGTAGATCGCCCACACGGTGCCGTTGGTGTTGAAGCGCCGCCAGAACAGCGTGTACAGCAGCGTCGGCAGGTTCGCCGACGCCGCGACCGCGAAGGCGAGCGCGACCAGGAACGCCACGTTGAGCTTTTGCGCGGACAGGCTGAGCCCGATCGCGATCGCGCCGATCACGATCGCCGACAGCCGGGCGGCCCGCAGTTCGCTCTTGTCGTCGGTCGCCTCCCCGCGGATGACGTTCGTGTACAGATCGTGCGCGAACGACGCGGAGGAGGCCAGCGTGAGTCCGGCGACCACCGCCAGGATCGTCGCGAACGCGACCGCCGCGATCACCGCGAGCAACACGACGCCGCCGAGCGTGTCGGGCCCACCGCCGAGTTCCTCGGCGAGCAACGGAAGCGCGGTGTTGCCGGCCTTGTTCGAGGCGCGGATCCTGTCCGAGCCGAGCACCGCGGCCGCGCCGAACCCGAGCACGATCGTCAACAGGTAGAACGTGCCGATCAGGCCGATCGCCCACATCACCGAGTGCCGCGCGGCCCGTGCGGTGGGCACGGTGTAGAAGCGCACCAGGATGTGCGGCAGACCGGCGGTGCCGAGCACGAGCGCGATCGCGAGGCTGATGAAGTCGAGCCGGCTGGTCAGGTTCGCCCCGTACTGAAGCCCGGGTTCGAGGAATTTGTGCCCGTGCCCGCTCGTGCTCGCCGCCGTCGAGAGCAGTTCGTTGACGTCGAAGTGGAAGCGCACCAGGACCAGGACCGTCATCAGGATCGCGCCGCCGAGCAACAGCGCGGCCTTGACGATCTGGATCCAGGTGGTGCCCTTCATCCCGCCGAACGTCACGTAGACCACCATCAGGGCGCCCACGCCGACGATCGTCCACGTCTGGGCCGAGCCGCCGCTGTCCCCGAGCAACAGGGCCACCAGCGTGCCCGCGCCGACCATCTGGGCGATCAGGTAGAAGATCGACACGACGATGGTGGCCGCGCCGGCGGCGGTACGCACGGGCTTGCGGCTCATCCGGAAGGCGACCACGTCGGCCATGGTGAACCGGCCGCAGTTGCGCACGAGTTCGGCCACGAGCATGAGCACGACCAGCCACGCGACCAGGAAGCCGATCGAGTACAGGAAGCCGTCGTAGCCCACGAGCGAGATCAGTCCCGCGATGCCCAGGAACGACGCCGCCGACATGTAGTCACCGGCGATCGCGAGCCCGTTCTGCGACGCGGAGAACTGCCGCCCGCCGGCGTAGAAGTCGTTGGTCGTACGGTTGTTCCGGCTCGCCCACACCGTGATCCCGAGCGTGATCACCACGAAGCCGACGAACAGCAACCCGGTCAACCCGCGATGACCGCCGGTGACCGCGAGAAAGGTGTCGCTCACCGAAACATCTCCTGGGTGTCCCAACGCAGGTTCAGCGCCGCGCGGTCGCGCTTGGTGCGCGCGTGCCTGGCGTACAACCACGTGATCGAGAACGTGGCGGCGAACTGGAGCAGCCCGAACGCGAGCGCGACGTTGAACACGCCCACGATCCGGTGCGCCATGAAGCCCCGGGCGAAGGTGGAGGCGAACACGTAGAGCAGGTACCACGCGAGGAACGCGAGCGACATCGGGAACACGAAGTCGCGGTAGCGGCGCCGAATCTCCTGGAACTCCGGACTCGCCTGGACCCGTAGATAGATCTCCGCGCGCGAATCCGGCTCCGGGTCGCCGAACGGCACACCCCGGGTGGGTGTGGGTCGGTACGAACTGGTCGTCACCGTAGGTCTCCTCGTCGATCGCCGTTCCGCGCGATGTCGCCCCACGACAGACGTTCGATGGGACTGGTGTTCAGCATGGTCAGCGGGCGCGGGCCGCGCGGCCAGGTTCTACGCGGTTCACCTGTACGGATGAACCGGACGCATGGCGGCGCTCGTGGCACCGTCATGCTCGGTGAAAACGTTTGGCCAACGAGGGGCTGAGCCCCGGCGATACGGGAAACACGCGTGGGTCAACGCTGATGAGTGAATTCGTCCTTCTATCGCAGATATGCCGACCGCCCGGCTTCGATGTCCGAACCTGCCGAACGGACACGCGAAAGCGTCGGGCCCGAAGGGAAGTCCCTTCGGGCCCGACGCTTTTCGTGGTGTCGCTCGGCTCGCCCGCCGACCGCTCCGGTCCGTCGCGCGTCAGGCGTCGATGCGCGAGCGGTCCAGCAGCGACGCCGAGTTGGTGATGAACTCCTTGCGCGGCGCGACCTCGTTGCCCATCAGCAGGTTGAACACCTGCTCGGCCGCTTCGAGGTCACCGAGGTTGATCCGACGCAATGTGCGGTGCCGCGGGTCGACCGTGGTCTCCGCGAGCTGGTCGGCGTCCATCTCGCCCAGTCCCTTGTAGCGCTGGATGGGGTCCTTCCAGGCGATGTTCTTGCGCTGGTACTCCAACAGCGTGCGCTTGAGCTCCGCGTCGGAGTACGTGTACACGTACTTGTCCTGGCCCTTCTTGGGCCGTGACAGCTCGATGCGATGCAGCGGCGGAACCGCCGCGAACACCCGACCCGCCTCGATCATCGGGCGCATGTAGCGCTGGAAGAGGGTCAGCAGCAGGATGCGGATGTGCGAGCCGTCGACGTCGGCGTCGGCCATGAAGATGATCTTGCCGTAGCGGGCCTGGTCGATGTCGAACGTCCGCCCCGAACCCGCGCCTATGACCTGGATGATCGCGGCACACTCGGCGTTCTTGAGCATGTCCGAGACGGACGCCTTCTGCACGTTCAGGATCTTGCCGCGAATGGGCAGCAGGGCCTGGAACTCCGAGTTGCGCGCGAGCTTGGCGGTACCGAGCGCGGAATCGCCCTCGACGATGAACAGTTCGCTGCGCTCGACGTCGTCGCTGCGGCAGTCGGCGAGCTTGGCCGGCAGCGCCGAGGTCTCCAGGGCCGTCTTGCGACGCTGGGCCTCCTTGTGCTGCCGGGCCGCGATCCGGGTGCGGGCCGCCGAGACGACCTTCTCCAGGACGGCGCGGGACTGGGCTTTGTGGTCACGGTCGGAGGAGGTCAGGAACGCCTTGAGTTCCTTGGAGACGACGGCTGCCACGATGCGCGTGGCGGCCGAGGTGCCCAGGACCTCCTTGGTCTGCCCCTCGAACTGCGGCTCGGCGAGCCGCACGGTCACGACGGCGGTCAGGCCCTCGGTCGCGTCGTCCTTGGTGATGTCGTCCTCGGCCACCCGAAGCACCTTGGCCGAGCGCAACGCGTCGTTGACGGTGCGTCGCAGCGCCTGGTCGAACCCGGCGACGTGGGTGCCGCCCTTGGGCGTGGCGATGATGTTGACGAACGAGCGCAGCGTCGAGTCGTAGCCCGTACCCCAGCGCAGCGCGATGTCGACGCCCAACTCGCGCTGAACCTCGGTCGCCACCATGTGGCCCTGCTCGTCGAGCACGGGCACGGTCTCCTTGAACGTGCCCTGTCCGGTGAAGCGCAGGACGTCGCACAGGGCCCGGTCGGGAGCGAGGTATTCGCAGAACTCGCTGATGCCACCGGAGTAGTGAAATACCTGTTCGTCGACTTCGTCCGGATTCGTACCATTACGCTCGTCGCGAACAACAATGGTGAGCCCGGGCACCAGGAACGCCGTCTGACGCGCCCGCGAGTGGAGCGATTCAAGGTCGATCGAGGCGTCCTTGAGGAAGATCTGCCGGTCCGCCCAGTAGCGGATCCGAGTGCCGGTCTTGGACCTGGCGATCTTCTTGATCTTGCGGAGCCCGTTGCCGGGACTGAACGGCGAGTCGGCACCGAGCGTGGCGAACTCGCCGGGCACGCCGCGGCGGAATCCGATGGCGTGGGTGTGCCCGCCGAGGTCCACCTCGACGTCGAGTCGGGAGGACAAGGCGTTGACCACGGAGGCGCCGACACCGTGCAGGCCGCCGGACGCGGCGTAGGCACCACCGCCGAACTTGCCACCGGCGTGCAGCTTGGTCAGGACGACCTCGACACCGGACAGGCCGGTCTTGGGCTCGACATCGACGGGGATGCCACGACCGTAGTCCCGAACCTCAACCGAGCCGTCGCCGTGCAGGAGCACCTCGATTCGGTCGCCGAAGCCGCCGAGGGCTTCGTCGACCGAGTTGTCGATGATCTCCCACAGACAGTGCATCAGGCCCCGACTGTCGGTGGAGCCGATGTACATGCCGGGCCGCTTGCGGACCGCGTCGAGTCCCTCGAGTACGAGGAGATGCCGCGCGGTGTAGTTCGAGTGGTCGGGCTCGCCCGCCAGGAGCGCGGTGGACTGCGCAGTCGTCTGGGCGGTCACGCGGTGCAACTCCTCGCATGTAGTCGCGTAGTCGGATCGCCGCACACGCGTCGATCCGTACGGCGCGATCGCGGCCATCAGGCCCCGAACATCGAGGCCCGGTGATCACTCGCGTCGCGCCGGAGAGCAAGGCTACCGGGGCAGGAAGACACCCCGGCCACGGCTCGCCGCCGCATCCTAGCCGGCATCCGAACAAATCTTCGACCACCCGATCGGGTGGCCGGCATGAACCGTACGCTCACAGGGCACGTCCTATGCACAAGGAACGAGTTGCAAAAGGGGTGTGTCAGGAACCTGTTGAACATGACACGATCACCCCGGGAACGTTCGAGGCTGATTTGATGTTGGACATCGATGAAGGCTTCGTCGAGTAGAGAAGAGGCGACGTGAATTCGGTTCTGACACCCGCCAGTCCGTTGACGGCCGCCGACCGTTGTGATCGGTGCGGCGCCCAGGCATACCTTCGGGTTGTCCTTTCCAGCGGCGGCGAACTGCTGTTCTGTGCGCACCACGCCCGCAAGTTCGAACCTGAACTGCGGAAGGTGGCCGTGGAGATACAGGACGAGACCGACCGTCTTACGGCGGTCCCCGTCACCGCACCGGACGACGACAACTGACCAAACAGCCGACCCTCTGAGACCCCGACGAGCAGACATCGTGCCGATGGCGGCCACCGTGAGGTGGTCGCCATCGGCGTCTGCATCGTCGTTCACGGGGGTCGGCGGCTCCCCGACAGGAGGTGATCTCCCTCACAATCCGGCGGCTTCCCGGATGTCCCGGGCGAACGCGGCGACTCGGGTGTAGACACCCGGTTTACGCGCCTGGGCACAACCGTCGCCCCACG
This sequence comes from Streptomyces sp. SID3343, assembly GCF_009865215.1. Lineage (GTDB taxonomy): Bacteria > Actinomycetota > Actinomycetes > Streptomycetales > Streptomycetaceae > Embleya. Next base: position 24,899 of record NZ_WWJX01001416.1, read on the forward strand.
ACACGATTCCGGCGAGCGTGCCGTCGAGCAACAGCGGACCGCCGCTGTCCGCGCTGCACGCGTCCTTGCCGCCCTGCCGCTCCCCCGCGCACACCATGCCCGCGGGGTCGTACTGCCCATAGGGCCCGCCGGGATATGCCGTGCGACACGTCGTGTCGGAGATCAGCGGAACGGTGACCTGGCGCAGGGTGGACGAATAGTCGCCGTTGCCCGTGGTGTCCCCCCACCCGATCACGGTCGCGGCCGAACCCTCCGCGTAGACGTCGGCGCCCTGCGCGACGATCGGCGCGCTGTCCGTGTCCAGCGCGTCGGCGAGTGTGAGTACCGCCCAGTCGCCGTCGATCGCGGACTGCTCGAAGCGGGGATTCACGTAGACCCCCGTCACCGCGACCTCACGGCCCTTCGTGGTGCGCAGGTCCGTTCGGCCTTGGAGGACGGCCAGATCGGGGCGGTCGACGCGCTTCCCGTTCTCGTCGAACATGCAGTGAGCGGCCGTGAGCACCTTGGTGGGCGCGATCACGGTGCCGCCACAGAACTGTCCCGACCGCGCGGAGCCGTAGGTCGCCCGGCTGGACAGGGCGACGGCCCACGGATAGGTGTCGGTGTCGGCCGGTGAGCCGCCGACGATCACCTTGGGCGGCCCGGAAGGCGAGGCGCCTGCCAGGACCGCGGTCACGACGATCACGACAAGCGTGAACATCGACCCTCGTGTGTACCGGTTGCTACCGCGCGTGACCCGCTGGAGCGCTCGCACCATCATGGGGACCCTCTCGCCGGTTACCGTCAGGTGATGGCCAGTGCCCCCGAGTGGTGCTTCGGAATCATCCGAGCCCGGCAAACGGGTGATATAGCTCGTTAACGCACACGCGAAGGCCCCGGATGGTGTATCCGGGGCCTGGGTGCCCGTCGCGGCCGAAAATCGGCGGTCGGGCCTAGTCCAGGTAGTCGCGCAGAACCTGGGAGCGGGACGGGTGGCGCAGCTTCGACATGGTCTTCGACTCGATCTGGCGGATGCGCTCACGGGTGACCCCGTACACCTTGCCGATCTCGTCGAGGGTCTTGGGCTGGCCGTCGGTGAGGCCGAAACGCATCGACACGACGCCGGCCTCACGCTCGGACAGCGTGTCGAGCACCGAGTGCAACTGTTCCTGCAGCAGCGTGAAGCTCACCGCGTCGGCGGGCACCACGGCCTCGGAGTCCTCGATGAGGTCGCCGAACTCGCTGTCGCCGTCCTCGCCTAGGGGGGTGTGCAGCGAGATGGGCTCACGGCCGTACTTCTGCACCTCGACCACCTTTTCGGGGGTCATGTCGAGTTCCTTGGCCAGCTCCTCCGGGGTGGGCTCGCGGCCCAGGTCCTGGAGCATCTGACGCTGCACGCGGGCGAGCTTGTTGATGACCTCGACCATGTGGACCGGGATACGGATCGTCCGCGCCTGGTCGGCCATCGCTCGGGTGATCGCCTGGCGGATCCACCACGTCGCGTAGGTCGAGAACTTGTAACCCTTGGTGTAGTCGAATTTCTCGACCGCGCGGATCAGGCCCAGGTTGCCCTCCTGGATCAGGTCCAGGAACAGCATGCCGCGACCCGTGTAGCGCTTGGCGAGCGATACCACCAGGCGCAGGTTCGCCTCGAGCAGGTGGTTCTTCGCGCGCCTGCCGTCCTCGGCGATGATCTCCAGCTCCATGCGGAGCTTGGGTGGGAGCTTGTCGCCCGAGCCCAGTTTGTCCTCGGCGAACAGACCGGCCTCGATCCGCTTGGCGAGGTTGACCTCCTGCTCGGCGTTGAGCAGCGGGACCTTGCCGATCTGCTTGAGGTAGTCCTTGACCGGGTCGGCGGTGGCCCCGGCGACGGCGACCTGCTGCGCGGGCGCGTCGTCCTCGTCGTCCGAGAGGACGAAGCCCTTCCCGGTCTCCTCCTCGGGCACGTCCGGCAGCGCGTCCTCGGCGTCCTCGGCCTCGTCGACCGGCTCGGCGGTGCCCGATTGGGCGTCGCCCGCCTTGCCGGCGGTCTTCTTGGCGCTCTTCTTCGCGGCCGTCTTGCGCGGTGCGGCGTCGGCCGCGCTCACCGCCGCCTTCTTCGCGG
>NZ_WWJX01001417.1 GCF_009865215.1 Streptomyces sp. SID3343
AATACGAACTCGACGGCTGGGACGACGACGAAGCGTCCACCGCCGCCGCAGCCGGCCTGACCCAGACCGAGACACGCGCCGAGAAGAAGCGCCGGGCCTCCGCCGGGCAGGCCTCGCCGAACGCGTCGCCGCCGCCGTCGAAGCGGCCCGCCCCGGCCTCGACAAGATTCCCGACCCCGTCGACCCCGAAAACGCCGGCGACCTCGCCCCCGAGGAACACGCACGCCTGGCCGACTGCGTCGCCGGCGTCGAACTGCTCTCCACCGCCTACTGGATCGCCGGCGAATCCCTCGACACATCGAAGAGTGGGCCGAGACCGAGCACGGCATCAGCGCTCCCGATGCAGCAAGCTCCGCGCCGGCTGGGAACTCGG
>NZ_WWJX01001418.1 GCF_009865215.1 Streptomyces sp. SID3343
GCTCACCGGTCGATGGCGGTCGTCGGGAGCAGCGGCCCGTGCTCGTGTACGTCGGCCAGGGCGAGCGCGGCCGCGCCCTGGCCCCAGGGGACCACGAACCCGCGGGGGACATGGCGGTAGTGCCGCTCGTGGGTGGACGCCCACACCGCCCCCGACACCTCGCCCAGGACACCGCGCGCGTCGATCGCCGTCACCGTCGCGGCCACCGCGCGCTCGGCCGCCGACCGTACGTCCTCGACGTCGACCACTCCCAGTCGGGCCGCCCGCCGGAATCCGACCGCCATGAAGGCCGCCGTGGCCGCCTCGCGCCGGCTGTCGGGCTCGCCCACCACCGCGTCCCAGTGCCCGTCCTCGCGCTGGTGGCCGACCATCGCCCGGATCAACGCGGCCGCTGCCGCGCGGAGCTTGGGCACGGTCGGGTGCGTCGGCGCCTCGGCGATCACGTCGAGCAGCCCGAGCAGCGCCCAGCACTGTGCCCGGCTCCACCCCAGGCCGTACCGGCGTCCGGTGCGCTCCAGGTGGAAGTGGTGGAACAGGCCGCCGTCCGCGTCCTGGAGCAGTTCGACCCAGCCCAGTGCCTGGGCCGTCCCGCGCTCGACCCACTCGGGCCACCCGCTGACCGCGCCGAGCGCGCACAGGAACGGCGGGTCGAGGTAGAGGCAGTCCACGAACACGCCCGCGCCGGGGTCGTCGAGCAGCGCGCGTTCGTCGGCGTCCAGGACACCGTCCCCGTAGGGCTTTCGCAGCGGCGACCGCTCGTACGTCACGTCCACGCCGTGCAGCGTGCGCCGGCCGTCGACGAGGTGGCGGGCCAGCTCCAACGCCCGTTCCAGGAGCGCGGGATCGTGTGTTCCGCGGTACAGACCGACCAGCGCGTGACCGGGCGCCGCGCGATCGGACGCGGTGAACGGGCGCTCGCGCGCCGACCACGCGCGCAGGTAGCCGTGCACGAAACCGCGGAACTCGCCCGCCTGCAGGGCCTCTCCGGCGCGCAGCATCGCCTCGAACGCGATGGCGTCGCCGAAGTGCCAGGGCTCGTAGGACAACCGAGGCAACGTGTCCGTCACCAGGCGCAGCAGTTGGCCGATCCGCGGGGGTGGGCTGTAACGCAACTCCGAGCTGGGATCCATAGCCGCTTCCGTGCTTCCGTAGACCTCGCGAGAGTCCGTGTTCGGGCTCCCGACATCGAACCGACGCCGCTCGGGCCTTCGTGATCGAAACCGTTCGTCCACTTGACGCGCCGAGGGGGCGGCGCGTTGCGTGTGCGCGGGGATCGGCGAAAGTCGTGCCGCGCGCACCGGTGAGTTGTCGGGCGAAAGTCGTGCGCCGCGCACCGATGAGTTGTCGACGGTGCTCCGGTCTACCCATGAGAGGGCGGGATCCGTCCGAACCGATGGAGGAAGGACGCCATGATGCTGGATCTGGAACCGCCGGCCGCGCGAATCGCGGAGATGACGAGGAATCTCCCGGACGATCGACTGGCCGACCCGACGCCGTGCGGGGTGTACACGGTGCGGATTCTGCTCGAACACCTGGTCGGTCTGACCGTCGCGTTCCATGACGCGGGCCGTAAGGAGTTGGGGGCGAGTACGGGCACCGCTCCGGCCACGCCGTTCCCGCCGCTCGACCCCGACTGGCGCGCCGTGCTGGCGCGTCGACTGGACGAGTTGGTGGCGACGTGGCGCAGGCCCGAGTCGTGGGAGGGCGAGACCCAGGCCGGCGGAATCACCCTTCCCGCGCAGGTGGCGGGCTTGGTCGCGCAGAACGAACTCCTGGTGCACGGCTGGGACTTGGCTCGCGCCCTCGGGCTCGACTACGCGGTACCCGCCGCGAACCTGGAGGCGTCCCGGTCGCTGCTCGCGCCGGCTGCGGACGAGCCGGACGTGTCCGGCGCGTTCGGTACCCCCGTCGAGGTCCCCGAGGACGCTCCGCTCCTGCACCGGGTGCTCGGCCTGGCCGGCCGCGACCCGTCCTGGACGCCCCCGGGCGCGTAGGGAGTGCGGGGACCCGAGCCGGGGCCGGGACCGGGAACGCACCCGAGGGCGCACCGGAAAGGAACACCCGAAACCGGGACAACGAGATCCGTGGGCAGCCACAGAAAACCGTTGTTTCCCTCCGCGCCGGGTGCCCGGCAAGGTTGGCCGCACCTCATTCGGTCGACCTGACGGGACCCCTCGTGGACGACTCGGCACCGCACCCCCACCGTGATCTCGACGGCAAGGTCGCGCTGATCGTGGGTGGCTCGCGCAATCACGGTGCGGCGTGTGCCGAACACGTCGCGGCGCGCGGCGCGGCCACCGTGTTCAGCTACTCCGGCGACGAACGGGCCGCCGAGGAGACGTTGACGGCGTTGGACCGGTACGGGGTCACCGCGGAGGCGTCCCGCTCCGACGCGACGGTCTCGGCGGCCGTCGACACCCTGTTCGAGGGCATCGTGGCCCGGCACGGCCGGCTCGACATCGTGGTGCACGTACCGATCGCGATCCTCGACAAACGGCTCGCCGACTGCACCGACGAGGACTTCGACCGGCTGATCGACGTCAACACCCGCAGCGCGTTCCACAGCCTGCGGGCCGCCGCGCGGCACGTGTCCGACGGCGGGCGCTGCGTCGTGCTGTCGACCGCGTTCACGGCGGGTGCGCCCGGCGCCTACGGGCTGTCGGCCGGCTCCAAGGCGGCCGTGGAGCACATGGTCAGGGCATCGGCCCGGGAACTCGCGCCGCGCGGCGTCACCGTCAACGCGGTCGCGCCCGGGCCGGTGCCGGGCCTGGACCGCTACGCGGACATCGCGCACGTGGTCGGCCGACTGCTCGGCGCGGAGGCGAGCGCGGTCTCGGGTCGGGTGATCCGGGCCGACGGCGCGTCGACATGACCCGCCACCGGCCCGAATCCCGGGCTCACGCCACCGGTTCCGGCTCCCAACTCGTGGCCTTGCGGACCTCGGCGACCAGGGTCGAGATCAGCGATTCCGAGGCCCGGGACGTCCACACCACCGCCAGCGGCGAGGGTTCGGCGTCCTCGATGGGCACCCAGCGCACGCTCGGCACCGGCGCCCATCTCGCCAACGGCTGCGGCGCGAGCCACACACCGCGCCCGCGGGCCACCGCGAGCAGGCATTCCTCGACCCGCTCGACGATCGGACCCCGGACCGCCGGGCGCCCGTCGGGGCGCGGCTCGGCGAGCCACAGACTGCGCGCGTCCTCGGAGATGAAGATGTCCGGCATCACGACCGGCTCGTCGGCGAGGTCGGCCATCGTGACCGTTTCCCGCTCGGCGAGTCGGTGCCCCATAGCCACCGCTACCGCCCACGAGTCGGTGCGCACCTCGGCGTGCCGCAGCCGCGGGTCGCCGCGCCGCACCCACATGAACGCCGCGTCGGCGTCACCGCTCTCCAACTGTTCCATCTCGGCGCGCGGCGTCGGCAGTGTGGTCAGGTCCACCTCGATGCCGGGCACCGCGCTTTCCATCGCGCCCGCCACCTCGGCCGCGAACAACGCGGTCGAATAGGGGCAGCAGGCCAGGCGCAGCTTGCCGCACTGGCCGCGGGCGACCTCGCGGACCCGCTCGGCGAGTGCCTCCAGGTCGGCCACCACGGCCTTGCCGCCCGCCGCCAACTCGTCGCCGGCGGGGGTGAGCAGGACGCCGCGGGACGTCCGGACGAGCAGGGTCACCCCAAGCGCGTGCTCCAACTGCTGGACGTGCGACGAGACCGCCTGCTGGGTCAGGTGCAACCGGGCGGCGGCCCGGGTCACGTTCGACTCCTGAGCCACCATCAGAAACGATTCCAACAAACGTACTTCGATCGCTCCCATGGTCAGCCCCCCATCCCGTATCCCGGGTGTTCGGCGGTTCGTGCCGAGTCGATGCGCACACTCACGAAGGTCCCCTCCCTGCTTGCTTGCGGTGGTTCGGGATAGATTCTTACGCCGCCGAGGGGGTCCGCGTGGGCTAATCGACCCAAAGGCCCGGTTTCCGTGCACCGATGATCGCTGTGATCCGGGCCAACGCGTGGGCCGCGGGCAGCGGATCCGGTCGGCGGCCGTCACGCAGGCGCAGCGCGACCAAGTCGGCGGTGGCCTCCCGGGCGCCGACGACGGCCAGGTAGGGCACCAGGCGAGCCGCCCGGATGCGGGCGCCCAGGGTGCCCTGTTCGGGATGTGCGATCTCCACCCGCAGGCCCTGGTCCAGGCCGCGTTCGACGAGCGCGGCGGCGTACGGGGCCTCGGCGGCCGAGATCGGCAGGACGAGCATCTGTACGGGTGCCAGCCAGGCCGGGAACGCGCCCTCGTACAGCTCGATCAGGTGCGCGACGACCCGTTCCACGCTGCCGATCACGCTGCGGTGCACCATGACCGGGCGGTGTTTGGCGCCGTCCGCGCCGATGTAGTGCAGGTCGAACCGCTCGGGCTGGTGGAAGTCGACCTGGACGGTGGACAACGTGGATTCGCGCCCTGCACCGTCGGCGATCTGTACGTCGATCTTGGGCCCGTAGAACGCCGCTTCGCCCTCGACCGCCTCGTAGGCCAGGCCCGACGCGTCGAGCACGTCGGTCAGCACGGCCTCGGCGCGCCGCCACATCGCGTCGTCGGCGACGTACTTGCCTCCCGAGCCGCGCAACGACAGTCGGTAGCGCACCGGTTCGATGCCGAGCACGGCGTACGCGTCGCGGATCAACCGCAACGCCGCGTGCGCCTCGTCGGCGACCTGGTCGGGGGTGCAGAACACGTGCGCGTCGTTGAGGTGGATCGCCCGCACCCGGCTCAGGCCGCCCAACACCCCGGACAACTCGGAGCGGTACATCGCACCCGACTCGGCCATCCGCAGCGGCAGTTCGCGGTAGCTGTGCGGACGGGAGCGGTACATCAGCGCGTGATGCGGACACAGGCTGGGTCGCAACACCGCCCGTTCGTCGCCGCCGAGGTCCATCGGCGGGAACATGTCGTCGCGGTAGTGCGCCCAGTGGCCGGAGATCTCGTACAGTTCGCGCTTGCCGAGCACGGGCGAGTACACGTGCCGATAGCCGGCGCGGATCTCCACGCCTCGGACGTACTCCTCCAGGGCGTGTCGAACGACCGCGCCGGCAGGCAGCCAGTAGGGCAGGCCGGCGCCGATCAGTGGATCGGTGTCGAACAGATCGAGTTCGCGGCCGAGTTTGCGGTGGTCGGGCATCGTGCTCTCCTCACGGGCGGTGAGGCGAATGGCCCGGACGCACATGGCGAAGCCCCGGGGCACTCGCCCCGGGGCTTCCGACATGACTTCGGTCAGCGCGCCGGCACGAGCTCCGGCGTCGTCGTCATCATGGCGGCACGTTTCATGTCGAGCACGTTAGCGGGACGGTTCGCCGCGCGCCAAGGGTTTTCGGGACCCGCCCGC
>NZ_WWJX01000145.1 GCF_009865215.1 Streptomyces sp. SID3343
CACCACTTTTCCTCCCCCGCTTCGCTCCTCCGGAAAAGCGGCACTCCGCTCGCGACTTCGGGTCCCTCCGCTTCGCTCCGGGCCCCGAAGTCTCACTGAAAGGCGCGGCTCCGCCGCTCTCCTCGCTGCGCTCGTCGAACACTCGATGGGGCCTGGTCGGTGGGCGCTGACGCGCCGGGGGCGCAGCGGCCCGGGGCCGGGCCACGGGGCCGGACCGCGTCACCCCGATCGCCGTAAATCCGCAGCCCACGAGCAAAACGCAACGGGTGGTGCGGGTGGGAACCCCTGCCGCGCCGAAGCCCCAACCGCAACCGACCCGCGCCCTCAACCCCCGTCAGCCACCGGCAACAACCGCACACTGGCCCCGGTCCGCGAAGGCCGGCCCCGACGCCGACGGGCGGATGTCGAAGTCGAAGATCTCCGTCGGGATGTACAACGTCGCGCACGCGTTCGGGATGTCCACGACGCCCGAGAAGCGACCCTCGATCGGCGCCGCCCCCAGGATCAGGTACGCCTGTTCGGCGGTGTAGCCGAACTTCGTCAGGTACGTGATCGCGTTCAGGCACGCCCGGCGATACGCCAACGTCGAGTCCAGGTAGCGCTGTTCGCCGTCCTCGGTGACGGAGAATCCGGTGAACGTGAGGTACTGCGAATACTGCGGTGCCGACCGCCCCGGCATGAAGATCGGGTTCGTGGTGACGCCGTACGTCTCCATCCCGCCGCGCAGGATGTCGACCCGCAGGTCGATGAAGCCGCCCATCTCGATCGCGCCGCAAAAGGTGATCTCGCCGTCGCCCTGACAAAAGTGCAGGTCGCCGACCGACAGCTTGGCGCCGTCCACGAAGACCGGGTAGAAGATGCGCGAGCCGGCGGTCAGGTTCTTGATGTCCTGGTTGCCGCCGTTCTCTCGCGGCGGCGCGGTCCGCGCGCCCTCGCCCGCGGCGGCGGCGAACCGCGCCGCGTCCAACGACCCCAGGACCGCCCCGATCGGCTCGGGCGGCAGCGAGAGCGGCGGCACCCGGTCCGGGTCGGTCGCGCGCAGGGCGCCCTCGCGGGCGTTCCAGGCGGCCAGCAGTTGCGCGGACGGCGCGGTGCCCATCAGTCCCGGGTGGATCATGCCGGTCAGTTCGACGCCTGGGATGTGCCGCGACGTGGCCTGCTGCCCGTGGAAGTCCCAGACCGCCTTGTACGCGCCGGGGAAGTGGTCGGTCAGGAATCCACCGCCGTTCTCCTTCGCGAACAGGCCGGTGTAGCCCCAGCCCTGACCCGCGACCGGCCCGGTCACCGCGAACGTGTCGTCCTGCGGAACGGCGCCGACGTCGAGGATGTCCACGATCAGCAGGTCGCCGGGTCGCGCGCCTTCGACGCCGATCGGCCCACTGAGCTGGTGAACCATGTTCAGGTCCGCGTCGCGTACGTCGTCGGCGGAGTCGTTGTTGCCGATCGTGCCGTCGAACCACTCGCGGCATTCGACCCGAAACTCCGTCCCGGGCTTGACCACGGTCACCGGCGGCACGTCGGGGTGCCAGCGGTTGTGCCCCAACACCGCCTGTTCACGAAACGGGCGGGACTGATCGACGCCGAACACGACCTCGGGCATGTGGCTCCTCGAAGACTTGGTGGTACGACGGCCGGTGACGGTATGTCAGGGCCGGGGCAGACGTGCGTGTCGGGGATCGCCCGACCCACTCACACCCGGTCTCGCCGGTGGCCCCGAGGTCACGGCGGGCGCGTGCGCGGACCGTTCCTCGGTCGCCGCGAGCCGCATTCCGACGCCGGTGTTGCCCAGGCGCGGCGCGGTCCACACGCGCCTGCCGGGGTCGGCGCACACCGGGCACGGTTCCCCCGCCGCAGCCTCGCCCAGCGGACGCGCGACCTCGAAGTCGCCGCACGTCACGCATCGGTACACGTAGGTCGCCAAGACCGCTCCTCAGCTGATCACCGGGTATGCGACGAAGCCAAACACAGCGTCGGGCAAAAGGAAACGGGTGACACGCGCAACCGATCTGACACATGGTCAAATCGCGCGCTCCGTGATTGCATCGCGTTGTCGATCATCGACGGCAACGGCCATGCGCCCGTACCCGGCGATGCCCGACAGCACACGTACCGGGCGATCACCAGTTTCGGAGGTCTCGTGGCGCAACGAGTGGCCGTCGTCGTCGGCGCGGCCGGTATGGGCGAGGCGGTCGCGACGCGGCTGCTTCGGGACGGCTGCGACGTGATCCTGTTCGACCGCCGGGACTGCCGTGCGGCCGCCGGGCGGATCGAGCAGACGATCGCGATCACGGCCGGCGAACCCGACACCCGGGCCGACCCGTACGTCGACGCCCGACCCGAGACCGGGGCCGACCCGTACGTCGACGCCCGACCCGAGACCCGACCCGACGCCCACGACGACACCCGGAACGTTCCCCGACCCGATCCTCGGCCGGGCACTCGTTCCGACGGCCGACACGTCGCCCGACCCGGCATCGCGCCCGACGCCACTCGCGTGCCCGGCCGGCCCTGCGGCGAACTCCTCGCCGCCTTCGGTCCTCTCGACGACCCCGCCGATCTGCGCCGCGCGCTCCCCGCAGTCCTGCGCGAGGCCGGCCACGGGCCTGCCGTCGACGCCGTCGTGTACACCCTCCTGCCCGACGACGCGTTCACCCCGCGCCCGCTCGCGTCGCTCGCCGCGGCCGACTGGGATCGGCTCGCCGAGGAGCCCGTGCGGTGGGGGCTGACAGTGCTTCAGGTCGCCCACGAGTACCTGCTTCCACGCCGGGGGCGGTTCGTCTTCGTACTGCCCTCCATCGCCCTGGAGGGAGGCGCGGGCCTGGTGCCGCTCGCCACGTGCGCCGAGTCGTTGCGCGCGCTCGGCAAGTCGGCGGCGCGGCGGTGGGCCGCGGCGGGGATCACCGTCAATTTCGTCGTGCCCGACGTATTCGCTTACGGCGCCGAGGAGTTGCGGGGCACCGATGTGGACCGCGGCGAGTCCGTACTCCCCGGACCGAGTACCGCGGGCGATGTCGCGGACACCGTCGCGCTGTTCCTCGCACCGGAGGCCGGCCGGCTGACCGGGGCCACCTTGACCGTCGACGGAGGAGCTCTGATGACGCCGTGACCGAGCACGTGGTGTTGGTGACCGGCGCGGCGGCCGGTTTGGGGCGCGGCATCGCGCTGGCCCTCGCGGCGGCCGGCTCGACGGTCATGGTGACCTCGCGCGCGCTCGCGGGCGGCCTGGAAGTGGTCGCCGAGATCGCCGCACGCGGCGACGCGGCGGCCTGTACCGAGTGCGACGTCACGTCGGAGGAGTCGGTCCGAACGGCCGTCGAGACCACGGTGGCCCGCTTCGGACGACTCGACGCGGTCGTCCACAACGCGACGTCGCGGCGCTCCAGCGACCCGGTGGACCTGGAGCAGGCATCGCCCGAACTGTGGCGCGAGCACGCCGACGTCTCGCTCACGGGCTCGTTCACGGTGGCCCGCGCGGCCTATCCACATCTGCGGGAGAGCAAGGGCGCGCTCCTGCTGCTGACCTCGCCGGCGGGCATGCGCGGCAGCGCGAACCTGTCCTTCTACGCCGGCGTCAAGGGCGCGCAACGCGGCTTCGTCAAGGCACTCGCCCGCGAGTGGGGTCCGGTCGGCATCCGGGTCAACGGCCTTGCCCCGCTTGCCGTTACGCCCGCGCTCGCGGCCGCGTTCGAGGCGGATCCCACGATGGAGTCGCGCATCACCGACAAGGTTCCCATCGGCCGCGTCGGCGACCCGGAGACCGATCTCGGCCTGCCCGCGGTGTTCCTGTGCGGTGACGCCTCGCGTTACATCACCGGCCAGACCGTCATCGCCAACGGAGGCCGCGACACCTTCCTGTAGCGCGTCCGGACCGAACCCGGCGACACCGCGCCTCGGATCGCTCTGCGTAACGCCCATGTAGCACGCCGGCTTCACGCCGGCAAGGGTGAACACCATGTGGTAACCCCCCGTTCACGCGCATACCCTGACCGGGTTGCCGATGGGAACGAGGGGGCGCCCGTTCCATGTTCAGGACCGCAGCACCACCGGTGGTACCTCGTGCGTCACGCCGACGACTGCGCATTCCACCTTCGACGCCGGGGCGCCTCGTGGCGCTCGCGGTGCTCGTGGTGTTGGCCCTGATACCGGTGTTCACACTGTCGATCCTGATCGCGGAGCGCTCCCGGGAGACCACCGCGAGCCTCAAGGACCGGCGCATTCCGGCGGTGCTCGCGCTCGACCAGGCCGCCGCGGCGGTCACCGAGGCCGATCGGGCCACCGCAACGAGTCTGGTGTCCGGCGCGTTCTCGCTGACCGGACCCGGGCAGGACTACCAGGACGCGGTCAAACGGGCCGACCGATTCCTGACCATGGCGGCCGACTTGCACCAGGGCGACCCGGTCGCCCGGGCGCGGCTCACCAACGTCAGCGCGCTCATGGTCGAGTACACCGTCATGGTCGGCCTCGCGCAGACCGGCGGCGACGACCCGCTGTCCCTGGCGAACGTGTTCTACGCGTCGGACCTGCGACGCACGATCGTGACGAGCCTGTACGAGCAGCGCCGCCAGGACTTCGCGGACATCCACGAGGCGCGCTCGACGTGGTGGGTCGGCGCATACGTCGCGATCCCGTTCGGCGCCGCCGCGTTCGTGGTGCTGCTGCTCCTGCTCTTCGCGCACTCGTATGTGCGCCGGCGCTTTCGTCGACGCGCCAACCCACTGCTGCTTCTGGCCGCGGCGGCCCTCGCGGGGTTGATCGCGGTGACGGTCGTGCACGCGCAGACCACCCACGACCGGCTCGCGGAGGCGGCCGGGCGCGGCGTCAGCGAGCAGTCCTCGCTGTGGCAGGCGCGTACCGCGGTCCACGAGATCGTCGGCACCGCCGCGCTCGACGTCGCGTCGGGCGGGGTGCCGCGCGGCAACGCCGTCGCCGCGGGCCTGGCACTGCCCGATCTGGCCGACCCGTTGCCGGCTCCGGCCGAGATCGAAAGCATTCGCAACGGCGGCGACCCGTCGTTCGGCGGGCTGCTCGCGACCGCGCTCGCCGACGACCGCTCACGGCCTCTGCGCGACGCCGGAGCGCGTGTGCTCACTTCCCTCGAAACCCTGCGCCGGGCGGGCGATCAGGCCCGCGTCCAAGCGCCTCGCGGCGGCACTCTCAACGGCGGCGAGGGGGTCGCGATGCTCACCGGCAAGGGCGCGAACCAGATGTCGGGCGCCGCCGACGACACCGACGCCGCGTTGGCCGACGCGCTCCTGGCGAGTCGGCGCGCGAGCGACGACGCGCTCACGGAGGCCGCCGACGACGGCGGGCTCGGGCTCGGCGGCCCGGTGGTGTGCTCCGCGGTGCTCGTGCTCGCGCTCGCCGGCCTGCTGATCCGCCGGATCGAATACGGGAGGCTCAGGTGAGGCGAACCGGCAGGCTGAGGTCGGCGCTGGGGACCATGCTGCTCGTCGGCGCGGTGCTGTCCCCCGCCGCGTGCGCACGGGACGACAAGCCGAAGGTCGTGCGCGTCCTGGGCACGTGGACGACGGAGGCGGAGCAGCAGGCGTTCGAGCACGTGGTCGCGCCGTTCGAGCGAAAGTCGGGCATCGACGTACAGTTCGAGGGCACGCGCGACATCTCGGCCGTCCTCGCGGCCCGCGTCGACGAGGGCGATCCGCCGGAGTTGGCGATCGTGAGCGCGCCCGGTGATCTGCTGCACTACGCGAAGACGAACAAACTGGTCCCGCTCGACGACATCCGCCCCGCCTACGCGCCCGAGTGGTCCAAGGCCGGGCAGGTCGACGGCAAGCAGGTGGCCGTCGTCCTCAAGGCCGCGCTCAAGAGCACGATCTGGTACAACACGGCCAAGTTGGCCGACGCGGGCCTGGCCGTACCGACCACGTGGGCGCAACTCCTCGACGCGACCGCCACGTTGCGCGCGTCGAAGGTCACCCCGTGGTGCCTCGGGCTCGCGTCCAGTACGACGTCCGGGTGGGCGGGCACCGACTGGATCGAGGACTTGGTGCTGGCCCGTTCGGAGCCCGGCGTCTACGACGCGTGGTCGAGCGGGAAACTCTCGTGGCGGGCGCCGCAGATCCGCGCCGCGTGGCAGAGTTGGGGCGAGGTGGTGAACGCCCGCGACACCGTGGCGGGCGGCACGATGACCGCGCTGTTGACCGACCACGACAAGGCGAGGCAGGTGCTCGACCCGCGCGGCGGCTGCGTTTTCGACCATCAGGCGTCCTTCATGGCGGGCAGCTACGCGGCCGCCTCGCCCGCTGCGGCGCCGGGCGCCAAACCGGGCTACGGTGCGATGGCGTTCCCCGGATTCGGCACGCCGGCCCCGCGCGAGGTCGCGGGTGACCTCGCCGCGATGTTCCACGCGACCCCGGCCGCGTGGGAACTGCTCAAGTACCTGACGAGCACCGAGGCGCAGGCGACCTGGGTCGAGTCGGGTACGTCGCTCTCCCCGGACGGGCAGGTGTCGCTGTCGGTCTACAAGGACAAGGTGACCGAGCGGCTCGGCACGGACCTGGCCGCGGCCGCCTCGGTGCGATTCGACGGCTCCGATCTGATGCCGCCGACGATGCGGGACGCCTTCCAGCGCGCGGTGTTGGCGTTCGTCTCCGCTCCGGGCGATCTCGATCGCATCCTGGAGGATCTGGATCAGGTCCGTGTCACGGCCTACTGAGGTGGTCGGCACTCGCGAGGGGGCTTGCACTCACCCTCGGGCACTCACGCTCGGACACTCGTTCTCGGGCGCTCACTCTCGGACACTCACCCTCGGACCGAGACCGTGACCGGAGCCTCCGCCGGATTCCTCGCCCCGAAGGGGCGACTATCCGGAAGGGACGACGCGGGCCCGCCCCGGCCGGGCCCGCCTCGTCTCGAAGTGTTCGCCACGCTCCCTGGCGAACACTGCAATCTTGGCCCCTTGAGGGCCTACTCATGCGTATCCGGAGGGAAGTTCTCGATAATTTTACTTTTGCGAGCACAACCATCGAGGTATTCGACCCGATTTTCGGGGTTCGTTCCCGACGAACCTCACTCCTTCAGCGTGTCCCGGGCAATGTTCGCCAAACCGGCCACGACGGACTCGATCCGCGTCCGATGCTCCGCCGTCGGATCCGCGACCCGCCGCAGCGCGCCCGCGCAGATGATCGCCAGCTTGATCACCGCGAAGCTTTCCCAGAACGGGATGTGACGGACCCTCAGCTCGCCGGCGGTGTGGTACTCGCGCACCAACTCCGCCGCCGAGGGCATCCCCGGCGCGGCATCCGGCAGGTGCCCGCCGCGGTCGGCGAACAGCAACCGACCCGCGGCGCCCCAATAGGCGAGCAACTGGCCCAGATCCGCCTCCGGGGCGCCGACGGTGGCCATCTCCCAGTCCAGCACCGCCAGCACCCGTTCGGGGCGGGCGCGTTCGTACATCACGTTGGCCAGGTTGTAGTCGCCGTGCACGATCCGATCCGGACCCGCGTCCGGCACCGCCGCCGTCAGCGCCGCCAGTACGTCGCCCACCAGCGGCACCGTCTCGACCCTCGACGCCTCCCACTGGCGACGCCAGCGGCGCAACTGCCGTGCCGCGTACGGCTCGGGTCGCGCGTAGTCGCCGAGACCGACCGCCACCGGGTCCACCGCGTGCAGGGCGGCCAGCGTGCGCACGAGCGCCAGGGCGGCCGCCGGGGCCGTGCCGGCGGGCAGCTCCCGTACCGCCGCGGCACGCGCATGCACGACGCCGTCCAGGCGGCCCATGACGTAGAAGGGGGCACCGATCACCGCGGCGTCGCGGCACAGCGCCACCATCGGCGCCACCGGCACGGCGGTCGCGGCCAGCGCGGCCTGGAACCGATACTCGCGGTCCATGTCGTGCGCGGTCGGCAGGGCGCCGCGGTCGGGCGGTCGACGCAGCACGAGGTCGACCCCGTCGCCGCCGACCTCGCGCAGCCGAAAGGTCGGGTTCGACGAGCCTCCCGCGAGCTGATCCACGCGCAGCTCGGCGCCCGCCGCCACCACCCCTTGGGCCACCAGCCAGGCGGTCAGCGCCTCCTGATCCACCGTCACGGCCGGTCGGGTCGCCGTCACGGCCGGTCCAGCCACTGTGCGTATCGGCTCTCCGCCGCCGCGCGGCGGGTGGGCACGTGTTCGCTGGGCCAGCCCTCGACCGGTGTGTAGCGGCGCAGCGCGAGCTTGGCGACCTGCTGCACGTGCACCTCGTCGGCGCCGTCGGAGAGGCGGAAGTTGCGGGCCAGGCGGTACATCTCCTCCAGCGGCAGGTCCGTCGAGTAGCCCAGCGCGCCGTGTACCTGAATGGCGCGGTCGACCACGTCGTGCAGGATCCGCGCGCCCCGGTACTTGGCCTGCGACACCGCCTGTCGGGCCGCGCCGGGGCCTTCGTGGTCCCACGTCCACGCGGCCTTGAGGGTCAGCAGCCGCAGCGCCTCGATGTCGATCGTGGACTCGGTGACCATCTGTTGGACGAGTTGGTGGTCCGCGAGCACCCTGCCGTGCGAATGCCGCGACACGGCTCGCTCGCACAGCATGTCGAAGGCTCGGCGGCACTGGCCGATCCAACGCATCGTGTGGTGGATGCGGCCGCCGTTGAGCCGTTTCTGGGCGAGTACGAAGGCGTCGCCGGGCGCGCCGATCAGGTGCGAGTCGGGTACCCGGCAGCCCTCGAAGCGGATCTCCGCGTGGCCGCCGAGGTTGCGTGTCGCGTCGCCGTCGTAGGGGTGGTGCATGGTGTGCACGTCGCGCACGATCCGCATGCCCGGGGTGTCCCGCTCGACCACGAACATCGAGGCCCTGCGGTGCCGATCGGCGTCGGGGTCGGTCACCGCGAACACGAGCACGAAGTCGGCGCGGCGCGCGTTGGAGGCGAACCACTTGTGGCCGTCGATGACCCAGTCGTCACCGTCACGCACGGCCCGGGTGCGAATGCCGGTCGGATCGGAGCCCGCGGTGTGCGGTTCGGTCAGCGAGAACGAGCTGGTCAGTCGGCCGTCCAGGAGCGGCCACAGCCAGCGCTCCTTCTGCGCGTCGGAGGCTCCCACGGCGAGGAGTTCGCTGTTGCCCGAGTCGGGGGCCTGGTTGCCGAAGATCGCCGGCGCGGAGGGGGTGCGGCCGAGGATCTCGTGCATCAGGGCGAGCCGTACCTGGCCGAACCCGCCGCCGCCCAGGGCGGGGTCGAGGTGGGCGGCCCACAGGCCGCGGTCCTTGACCTGTTGCCTGAGCGGGTCGGTGACGGCGCGCCAGTTGTCGGCGCTCATCCGGGATCGGATCAGGTCGAGGGGTTCGATCTCCTCGACCACCATCCGCCGGATCCAGTCCAGGTCGGCCGCGACGTCGGGGTCGGTGCTGAAGTCCCATGCCATGGCCGGACGTTAACCCGGTTACTTAACAAGGTCAATCATTGTCGATCGGGTCGCGCAGATCCGCGACGAGCCGCTGCATCCGGTCGGCGAGATCGTTGAGGTCGGCCGCGGTCCAGTCCGCGAGTTGACGGGCGAGCAGTTCGTCGTTGGCGGCCACGAACAGCCGGTACGCCTCGTGCCCGCGCTCGGTGGCCTCCAGAAGCGACACCCGGCCGTCGTCGGGATCGGTGACGCGGACCGTGTAGCCGCCCTCCTCCAGGATCCGGATCTGCCGGCTCAGCGCGGCCGGTTGGATGTCGGCCCGCTCGGCGAGCTCGGTGGGCCGGATCCGGCCGCCGTCGATGATGCGGTGCAGGACGCCGATGGCGACCAGACCCAGGGGGACCCCGGACCGTTCCATGTGCAGCGCGTCGAGGCGCCGGCTGCTCATCAGCCTGCGGATCGAGGTGATGGCCTCGTTGATCCTGCGCCGGCTCTCCACGTCGGTCATGGGCGCCAGCGTACGGCGGCGACACGTGTACAACGCGGCACAGGGACCACACGTTCGAGCCAATCGCTCCCGTGCCCCTGTGCGGGAGCGCTTTCGTCCCCAAGACTGATCTTCGTGCATGCCGAGGTGGTCGTCGACGACCCGCGAACCGATCCGAGCGAGCGCGCCTTCGCGCTCGCGAGCCCCGAAGCCGCCGTCGTGGTCGCGACCGCACTCGCCGAGCCGGTCGGAGGATGCGGGCACGGCATGGCCTGGTTCCTGCGCCGACTCGGCGTCCACATGCTCGCGCGCCTGACCGACCGCCCCGACCGGGCGATCGCCGACTGCCTGTCCGACACGATCGCCGAGACGGCCGCCCTGCACGGCGCCCGCTGCGACCTCTCGCACGAGGCGACCCCGGCCGCCTCGATGGTCGCGTGCCGCACCCTGGACAACCATTTCCAGTACCTCGTGCTGGGCCCGGGCCTGCTGACCCTTCGGCACACCCAGTCCCCCACCACCCGCACCACGGGCCCGTTGTCCGCCGCGGGCGCCCGCCCGGCAGTCGCCGCCCGGGCCAGAACCGGCGCAACCCCCATCCCCACCCTGGCCATCGCCACCCTCACCGCAGACGCCACGAACACCCCCGCAGCCACCATCACACTGACATTCTGACCAGCAAGGCCCCAGCTCCCCGCACGACACCGGACCCACCACCCGACGTCCCGGCCACCCGGAACCGACCCAAAACCCGCGAGAACCACCGCACACCACGGCCGAACGGCCCCACCCCACACGCGCCGCGAGGCCGGACCACACCACCCCGGACGGCACAAAACCCCAACCCACCCCCCGGACAGCACGGGTGGGCGGGTGGGAAAACCCCCAACCCA
>NZ_WWJX01001419.1 GCF_009865215.1 Streptomyces sp. SID3343
GCGCGTCCCGACGAACCCGGTCGGCACCCATCCGGCGGGCGGGTCGGTGCGCACCGGCCACACCGAGTGCTGCTCCTCGTCGTTGACGACCACGAAGTAGCGACCCTGCGCGAGCCGACTCTCCGCCAACCGGCTCTCGGCCAACAATTCCTCGGGCGACCGATCCGGGGCCGCCGACGTCCCCGCCGCAGACGTCCCGGCCGCAGACGTTCCGCCCTGCGCCGTCCCGGTCGCCGCCGCGGACGTTTCCGCCGTCGCCGCGCCCGAGAAGAAGCCCTCGGCCGTGGGCGAAGCGTCCGTCGGTGTCCCGTTCGCGAGCGTCTCGTTCCGTGCGGTGCCGCTCTCGTTGCTCATCGTTCCTCCTGGAGCTCGCGGACCGCCACCGTGACGCCGGCGACGGTCGGGGTGTCGAAGAAGACGTCGAGCGGTACCTCGACGCCGAGCCGCTTGCGGATGCGCGCGGCGATCCGGGTGATGGTCAACGAGTGC
Organism: Streptomyces sp. SID3343; assembly: GCF_009865215.1. GTDB lineage: Bacteria > Actinomycetota > Actinomycetes > Streptomycetales > Streptomycetaceae > Embleya. The sequence goes on from NZ_WWJX01001419.1 coordinate 490, forward strand.
CCCCCGAGGTCGAACAGGTCCTCGTCCACGCCGAGATCGTCGAGTTCGAGTACTTCCGCCCAGATCACCCGCACCGCTTCGGTGACTTCGTCGGAGGGTGTCCCCATCGGCTCGGCTGCGGTCTGCGGACGCACGGTGGCAGGTTCCGGCAACCCGGCGCGGTCCACCTTTCCGTTGGGGGTGAGCGGGAAGGCGTCGAGCACCACGAACGCGCCCGGCACCATCGCGGCGGGCAACCCCCGGGCGAGGAACGCCCGTAGTTCGTCGGGCTCCGGTACACCGCAGCCGGGGGCGAGGACCAGGTAGGCGACGAGTCGGGCCGACTCGGCGTCCGGATCGACGAGCCGCACGGCCGCCTGGGCAACCTTGGGGTGTGTGGTGAGTCGCGTCTCGATCTCGCCCGGTTCGATCCGATGCCCGCGCAGTTTGACCTGTGCGTCGGTGCGGCCGACGTATTCGAGCCCGGCGCCGCGCGCGTGTCGGACCAGGTCCCCGGTCCGGTACAGGCGCCCGCCGGGCGGGCCGTACGGGTCGGGCACGAACCGGTCGGCGGTCAGCCCCGGCCGGCCCAGATACCCGTGCGCGACCCCGTCGCCACCCAGGTAGAGCTCGCCCGGCAGCCCTTCGGGCACAGGGTGCAACCGCTCGTCGAGCACGTACGCCCGGGTGTTCGCGAGCGGCGTCCCGATCCCGGGCACCGAACCCGCGTCCAGTTCGCCGTACGTGGACCACACCGTCGTCTCGGTGGGTCCGTACACGTTCGCCAACCGCCCCACCCTGGAGCGCAGTTCGCTCGCGAGTGCGGCCGGCAGCGCCTCGCCGCCGCTGACCGCGGTCAGGTCCGGGCGGTCGAGCCCGGCCGCGAGCAGTACGCGCCAACCACTGGGCGTGGCCTGGACGTGGGTGACTTGGTGCCGAGCGATCAACGCGAGCTGCGCGGGTCCGTCGCGGTGCCGGTCGTCGGGCACGAGCACTACGCGCGCGCCGGTGATCAGCGGCAGCAACAACTCGACCGTCGAGATGTCGAACGACAGCGAGGTCAGTCCGAGCCAGCGGTCGCCCGCTTCCGAGCCGAGCCGGTCACGCATCGTCGCCAACAGGTTGGCCAGCGCGTGATGCGAGACCTCGACCCCCTTGGGTCGTCCCGTGGATCCCGACGTGTAGATCACATAGGCCGCGTCCCCGGCATCGGGGAGCACCGGCGGCCGGACCAAACCCCGCCCCGAGACGTCGAGTTCGGGCGCCGAAAGCACCTTCGGCCCCGCGACGGACGCGGGATCGCACACCGGTACCGGGACCGACGACGACACCGGGACCGCGATCGGCACCGAGACCGAACCCGCGTCCGTGACCACCGCCGCGATCCGCGCGTCGGACCGAATGAACGCGAGCCGCTCCGCCGGATAGCCCGGATCCAGCGGCAGGTATGCCGCGCCCGCCGCCAACACCCCAAGCACCGCGGTCATCTGCTCGGCCCCGCGCGGCAGCTCGATCGCGACCGGATCGCCCGCGCCGACCCCCGCGGCAGCCAACCGTTCGGCGAACGCGTAGGCGGCCGAGGCAACCTGGCTGTACGTCAGGAACCGCTCACCGCACACCACCGCAATCGCGTCCGGCGTGGCCCGCGCCCGTTCGGCGAACAGCGCGACCACGGTGTCCGCGGCCGGATAAGGGGTGTCGGTCGCATTGTCCGCGTGCAGCACCCGGACCAACTCGGGCTCGGTCAACAGGGGCAGGTCCCCGATCGGCACGTCGGGGTCGGCGAGCGCGGTGGTGAGCAGCGTCGCGAAGTGGCCGGGTATCCGGGCCGCGACGCGCGGTACGAAGCCGTCCGTCGGAATCTGGAGCGCGCCGTCGATCCGGTCACGGCCCTCGACCAGTTGCAGGTGCGCGGTGTTGCGCGCGGTGGGCGGCAGCACGATCCACTCGACGCGGGTGTCCAGACCGGCGAAGCGCGGCTCGATCGGGTGCGCCCGGCGCCGGTAGCTCACGGTCAGGTCGGCGAGCGCGGTCCGCGGCCCGAGTCCGCGCACGGTGTGGCTGTACGGGATCTCGCGGAACGCGTAGATCGCGCGCAGTTCGGCGCGCAGTTCGCGCGCGAACGAGCCGAACGTCTGCTCGGCGCGGGGTCGCGAGGAGACCGGGAGTTCGTTGACGTACAGGCCGATCCGGCGCGCGTCGGCGGGGCTGCGGGTGGACAGTTCGAGTGCGGTGCGCACGCGCGCGTTTCCGTAGCGCGACATCAGCGCGTGCCAGCCCGCGAGCAGCAACTCGAAGTGCGTGACGCCCAGACGCGCGGCGGATTCGTCGAGCGCGGCCACGAGTTCGGGGCCGAGCGTGAACGGGACGACCCTGCCGGGCGCGGGGTGGATCCCGGTGCTGGCGGTGGGCAACAGACCGGGCAGCACCGGGCGGCCGGGCTCCTCGACGTGCCGGGCCCACACGGTCGTGGTGTCCACGTCGCGGCCGGCCGTATCGATGCCGGGCGGCGGTCCCCAGGCCACCGGCGGGGCCGCGACGGTGTGTTCGTCGGCGCGCACCGGGCGATAGGCGCGCGCGAGCGCGGCCACCAGGATCTCCTTCGAGGTCCCGTCGAACACGAGGTGGTGCGCGGTGAGGACGAGGACGTGCCGGGTCGGCGCGAGGGCGAAGAGGGTGAAGCGCGCGAGCGGCCCGCGCCGCGGGTCGAAGGGCCGGCCGGTTTCCGCGCGCACGCGGTCGTCGATCGTGTCGCCGTCGGCGACTTCACGCGCCATCGCCGCGGCGGGCACCGGTACCAGGCCCGGCGTCCCGTCGATCTCGGCGACGGCGGCGGCCAGGGCCGGATGCCGCCCGATCACCTCGGCGCACGCGGCCGCGAGCGCGTCGGCGTCGAGCGGCCCGTCGAAGCGCAGCACCACGGCGAGGTGGTAGGCGGACTCGGTGGGCAGGGTCTGCTCGGTCACCCACACCCCGAGCTGGGCGGACGAGAACGGGCTGAACGGCGGGGCTTGGGGACCGTTCAGGGAGCCGGGACCGTCGGGACGGCCGGAACCGTCGGGACCGCCGGCCTCGGCACCGGACTTGCCGAGGGCGTCGAGACCGCCCGGGCCTTCGGGGCCACCCGAGGCTTCGGGGCCGCCGGCACCTTCGGGACCACCGGCTCCGAGACCACCGGCTTCGGGACCGTCGGCGGAGTCGCACGCATCGGGTGAGTCGGGCGCACCGAGCGCACCGGGCGCATCCGGCGCATCCGGCGCGCCGGGCGAGTCGGCCGGTGTCGCTATCGGACGTTCGTCGGGCGGCGGCGATTCCGCCCGCTCGTCGCGCGGCGGGATGTGATGGTTAGTCAAAGTCATGGTCGGGCCTCGTCGTCCAGGAGCCGGCGCAGCTCGCGCTTGAGGATCTTGCCGCCCTCGTTACGCGGCAGGGAGTCCCGGAACAACACGTGTCCGGGCAGTTCGTGTGCCGCGAGCCGTTCCATCAGGAACACCCGCAGCGCGGTCACGGTCAGGTCACCGCGAGCCACCACGACGGCGGCCACGGTCATGCCGAGCACTGGATGGGGAACCCCGAAGGCCGCGGCGTCGGCGACCCCCGGATGCTCATGGAGGGCATTCTCCACCTGAAGGGTGGAGACCTTGTGCGCACCCGACTTGATCACATCGCGTTCGCGGTCCACGAGGTACAGGTAGCCGTCGGCGTCGAGGTAGCCGAGGTCGCCCATCCGCACCCAACGCCCGGAGAATACCCGGGTATCGGGGCTCTCGCCGTAGTAGGACCGCGGCGTCGTGGGCGACCGCAGCCACACCTCGCCGGTCTCCGAGGCCGGGAGCACCCGGCCTCGATCGTCGGTGATCCGCAGATCGCGCAGCGAAGCCGGGCGGCCGGGCGAGCCGGGGTGCTCGGGGTCGAACAGCATCGTGGTCTGCGCGGGCGCGGCCTCGGTCGACGTGTAGTAGTTGACGATCTGCGCGTTCGTGAACAGTGCCGACAGGCCCACCGCGATACTTTGCGGCAGCGCCGCCGCCGTGGACCCCAGGAGCCGTACCGCGGACAGGTCGTGCCGCCGTACCGCGTCCGAGCCGAGCAGTTCGATCGCCATCGCCGGGACCACGAAGACGCTGCCCGTGGCGTGTCGTTCGATCAGCCGCGCGAAGTGGCCCGGGGTGAACCGCGGGGCGACGATCGCGGTGGGGCGGGCGTTGAGCGCGTTGATCAGCATCGTCTGGCCGGCGTTGGTGCCGATCGGGAACGCGTGCAGAAAGTGC
>NZ_WWJX01001420.1 GCF_009865215.1 Streptomyces sp. SID3343
GCGGTGGTGTGATGCGGCGGTGGCGGGGTGGTCGGTGGGTGGAGTTGTCGGGTGACGGTCCGGGGTGTGTCGGATGCCATGCTCTCCAGGTATCGCTTGACCTAGTCAAGTGCAGCGTTTGTGGTTAGCCTCCCGCCGATGCCGCGTGATGCGACACGTGTCGCCCGGCGGTGGAGCAGAGACCTTGTCTCGCGGCGGAAACGGAGTGCCGGCCATGACGTTGGACATACGAACGGTGGCCCGGGCCGGGCTGTTGATCGGCGGCAAGTGGCGGGCCGGGGGGCTCGGCCGGTTCGACGACGTATCGCCCGTGGACGGGTCGGTGGTGGCGGCCGTGGCCGACGGTGACGTCACGGACATGCGGGACGCGGTCCGCGCGGCGCGGGTCGCGTTCGACTCGGGTCCGTGGCCGAGGCTGAGCGCCGCCGAACGGTCGGCGTGCCTGGGCGAGTTGGCCGCGGCGCTGACTCGGCATCAGGGCTTCTTCGACGCCCTGGCGAGGATCGAGTGGGGCGTGGCCAACGACCGGCCCGGGCAGGTGATGGCGGCGGCATCGATCGCGGCGGGGGCCGCGCAACTCGCGCTCGTCCCGGCCGAGGAGCCGCTGTCGGGCCCCGGCGCGACCGGCACGCTCGTCCACGAACCGCACGGCGTGGTCGCGGCGATCACGCCGTGGAACTACCCGCACACGCTCAACCTGACCAAGGTCGCGAACGCGATCGCGGCGGGCAACACCGTCGTGCTCAAGCCGTCGCCGCTGAGCCCACTGGCCGCTCTCGCGCTCGCGTGGATCGTCGACACCGAGACGAACATCCCACCGGGCGTGGTCAACGTGGTGTCCACGACATCGCTCGACGCGGCCCGCGCGCTGACTCGCGACGACCGCGTCGACATGATCAGTTTCACCGGCAGCACCGCGGTCGGCAAGGGCATCGCCGCGGACGCGGCCGGCACGCTGAAGCGCGTCGTGCTCGAACTCGGTGGCAAGTCCGCCTCGATCCACCTCGACGACCTCGGCTCCGACGCGTACGAAACCCTGGCCGCGCAGGCCCTGTTCGACGGGTGTACGCGGCACGCGGGCCAGGTGTGCGTGCTCCAGAGCAGGTTGTTCGTCCCGGCCGCGCGCGAGCGGGAGATCGTCGAGCGCCTGGTGGCACTGGCGGCGGCGGTACGGGTCGGCGACCCGCGCGACGACGCGACCGACATGGGCCCGCTGATCAGCGGGACGCAGGCCGGCCGGGTACTGGCCGACATCGAGGGCGCGGTGGCCGACGGCGCGGTGATCGCGCACGGCGGCGGCCTCGTCGAGGGCCCCGGCACCGGCCACTATGTCGCGCCGACCGTACTCACCGGCGTCGCCAACACGATGCGGATCGCCCGCGAGGAGGTCTTCGGGCCGGTCCTGGCAGTGATCCCCTACCGCGACGTGGACGAGGCCGTGGCGATGGCCAACGACTCCCGGTTCGGGCTGGTGGGCGCGGTACACGGCGCCGACGTGGACCGTGCGGGCGCCGTCGCGCGGCGGATCCGGGCGGGCCAGGTCACCGTGAACGGCGCACGGGCACTCGGGCCGTTCGGCGGCTTCCGGGAAAGCGGCCTGGGACGCGAGCAAGGGCTCGCCGGACTCCGCGAGTTCACCGAGACCAAGGGCGTCAGCCGCCCGGCGTAGGCACCAAGCGACCACACGACCCGGCAACCCGGCAACCCGGCTCCGGTGACCGGCGACCCGGCGACCCGGGCGCAGGCTCCCGCCCCCGACCCCCGAAAGGCCCCCCATGCGCGCGGCCATCCTGACCACCCAACCCGGCACCCTCGACATAGCCGACGTCGACATCGACTCCCCCGGCCCCGGCGAGGTGCTGATCCGCACCGCGGCGTGCGGCCTGTGCCACTCCGACATCCACATCCTCGACGGCGCGATCCCACACCAGCGCCCCGCCGTACTCGGCCACGAGGCGTCCGGGACCGTACTCGCGGTCGGCGCGGGCGTCACCCGCGTCGCGCCGGGCGACCACGTGATCGCGTGCCTGTCGGTGTTCTGCGGCCGCTGCCCGCAGTGCGCGCGCGGCCGGACCTGGCTGTGCTCGAACAAGGCGGCCACCATGCGCGGCGCCGACGAGCGCCCCCGCCTGTCGATGAACGGGCAAGCCGTCAACGCCAGTTCCTGGATCGGTGGGCTTGCCGAGCAGATGCTGGTGCACCAGAACGCGGTGGTGGCGATCGATCCCGAGATGCCGCTGGACGTGGCCGCGGTGATCGGCTGCGCGGTGACCACCGGAGTGGGCGCGGCATGGCGCAGCGCCGATATCCGAGCCGGCGAGACGGTCGCGGTGCTCGGGTGTGGCGGGATCGGACTCAACATCGTGCAGGGCGCGCGGCTGCGCGGCGCGGGCCGGGTGATCGCGGTGGACCTGCAACCGGCCAAGCGCGACCTCGCGCTGACCCTGGGCGCCACCGACGTCGTGGACGCCGCGAACACCGACGCGGTCGCCGAAGTCCTCGGACTCACCGACGGGTTCGGCGTCGACCACGCCTTCGAGGCGATCGGTCTGGCCGCAACGATCGCCCAGTCGCTCGCGATGACGTGCGCCGGTGGCACGGCGTACGTGGTCGGGGTGACACCGATGACGGCGACCGTGGACGTCCCGGGTTACGCCCTGTGGGGCCAGGGCAAGACGGTGCGCGGCGTGCACATGGGCTCCAACACGTTCACCACCGACATGCCGCGCTACGTCGATCTCTACCTGCAAGGTCGGTTGCGGATCGACGAGTTGATCAGCCGGCGGATCGACCTGACCGAGGCCAACGACGCGTACGACGCGCTGCGCAAGGGCGAGATCGCCCGCTCGGTGGTGGTGTTCTGAGTCGACCGATCGGCGGCCACTCGTTCGGGTGGCGCGCCGGCCGCGATGTACACGTCGCGTAGCCGACCCACTACAAAGAGATCGACCGTGTCTCGGCGATCTTGAGGGCTACGTGATGACGAAGACGACAATGGGGCGGCGCTTCGCCGCAGTACTGATCGCGACGGCCGGCACGGGCGCGCTGCTCGCGGCGCCCGCGACCGCAGCGCCGGGCACCGACACCGCGGCGAACGCCCGGACGCCGCTGCGGGACGCGATCGCGGCGCTGCGCGTGGCCGACGAGAACCGCGCCGGCTACGACCGCGACGCTTTCCGGCACTGGATCGACGCGGACAAGAACGGCTGCAACACCCGGGCCGAAGTGCTCATTTCCGAGGCCGTGGATCCCCCCGCGGTCGGCACCCGCTGCGCCCTCACCGGCGGCCGCTGGTACTCGTACTACGAGAACGCCTACGTAGACAGCGCCGGCGCCCTCGACGTCGACCACATGGTCCCGCTCGCCGAAGCCTGGGACTCCGGCGCGTCCGCGTGGACCCCGCAGCAACGCCAGGACTACGCCAACGACCTGACCCAACCCCGCGCCCTGGTCGCGGTGACCGCCAAGTGGAACCGCCAGAAGGCGGACCAGGACCCGAGCACCTGGATGCCCCCGTACGAGGGCGCCCGCTGCACCTACCTCACCGACTGGGTCACCGTGAAAACCAAGTACGACCTGACCGTCGACCCCACCGAACGAACCACCCTGCAAAACCTCGCGGCCGACTGCCCCAACACCCCGGTGGAGCCGGACATCCGCTAGCGGGCCCGTCGCAAGACGGCCCCGAGGCCGGCCCCGGAGGGGCCGGCCGGTTCCTACTGCCCCACCACTCAGCCGAAGCCCGGCAGTTCGAGCTGTTCCGAGTCCGGGTCGCCGGTCGGTCCGGATTCGAGCAGAGCCTCGTCGGCGGCTTCGCCGGAAGACTCGCCTTCGGTCTCGGTCGGCAGGACGTACTCCTGTGCTCGCGCCGCCAAGTGCAGGGGCAAGGGCAACGCCAGCGCGTCCGGAAAGTCCGGCGCATACCTGAGTTGATGCACGGCGAGGGCCAACGCTTCCGCGTCGTCGGCAGCGTCCTCGTGACAACCGAGCACGGCGATTTCGACCAGGCCCGAATTCCAGGCAGGAGTACCGGTGTCGATCGTCGCCTCGCCCTTGCGAGCCCCGAGTTCCATCGTGCGGGGCGCCAACTTGTCGGCCTTGACGGCGGACGCCTTGAACTGCGGTGGCTTCTCGGTCGTGCTGTAAAACACCCGGGCTTCGCCGGCCGAGCCATCCTCGGCCGGGGGTTCGGTCCACATCCCCGACGACAGGCCGTTGATGCCGGTCGGCGCGCCGGTTCCCCACCACTGCGGTGTCTCCGCGCCGACCGTGGCGCGTACCCGAACCAATCGTAGGTCGCGATCAAGCCGACCGGCCGGGGCGTGACCGGTCTTGATCAGGTCCCGGACCACCTGGCCGTCCTGCAGCCAAGGCCAGTGCGATCGACTGTTCTGGGCGTGTGTCAACAACACCGTCGGTTCTCCTCGCAACGAACGGATCACGTGCTGCATGAACCGGGCCGTCTCTTTGCGTTGTTCGTCCCTGCTCCGCTGCCGCTCCCGAAAGGTCGGTTTCGGCGAAACGGTTGCCTCGATCTCGTCCGGCGCGGCCGGGTTACTACCGTCGTCGAGTTCCGCCTCGTCGCCGGGCAGTTCGGCACATTGCGCCAGCCGCAAAAGCAGCTCCGGATACGGAATCCAGCACTTGGCGTCCCTGTCCCAGCCCTGCACCGTGGCCCGGCCTGCCACCCCTCGGTCCGGCGTCACCAAGACGGCCACCGGCATGTGCAGGGCCATTCGCGTCGGGCCGTCCGAACGACGCTTGACCATCCACACGGCGGCGAACCGCAGGCCCTCGGGCAGTTGGTTCCCCAGCGAGTGCTCAGGGTGCACGCGAAGTCCCAACTGGCGTAGCCCGTCCGACCATCCCTGCCACGCGCGGTAGTCGGCGGTGTTCTCGGAGTCGTAGCCCTTGACCTTCTTGGGCACCGACACGAATTGGGTGAGTACACCTGCGTCCGCGCAGCCGAGCCGCAAGGCGTACTTCGGGTCGTGCGCGCCCGAGCTGAAATCCGCGCGTCGATCGAGTTCGACCAACGCCAGGCTCGGAACCGACGGCGAAGCGCCGTCCGCCGTCAGAAAACTCGACACCTTCTTGCGTCGTTCGTCGAGCGCATGCGCAAACGCACGGCGGCGCGGGCGCACCTGCGGGTCGATGCCCAAATCGTCGGCAAGTCCACCGGTCAGCCGCAGACTGCGCAAGCGAACAGTGAGTCCCGGCATGTTCCATTGGCGCAGATCCACCTCGCCGGTAGTACCAACGCGGCTGTCTCCCTTCAAAGCCAACAGCCGCTCGAGCGCCGCCACCGCTTCGTCCCTCATCCGCTCGGTCTGCCACAGCAGCCGAACCTCGACCACCGAGGTCTCGGCACCGGCGATATCGTTGATCGAGGCGGTCCAGGCGGCCCTTCGTTCCTCGGCCGCCCGAATCTCCTCGGCTTCCCTCTCGGGTTTCGCCGGCTTGGGCCGAGGGTTGAGGGGCAGCCCGGAAGCCCGACGGCTGCGCGTCAGCTCGGGCGCGGGACGCAATCCGGCCGGCAACGCCTGCTCCAGCCATGCGACGAGTTGCGACCGCTGATGGGACATCAGCCCGGCACCGACCGCGTGCGCCCCCATCCGAGTGCTGTACACGACGGCCGCACGCACACCGGGGCCGTCGCCGATCCATTGCTCGGGAGCTGTCAACACATCGACAGGGTCGGGGAATCGCCCGCTCAAGGTAAGCGCCTGCAACAGCCCGGCCGGATCTCCGCCGCGCCATGAGTGCTGTCGCCGCGAACGATCCCAGGCCACCCTGGCAATCGCGTAGCGCTCACTGGTCGGAGCACCCGGCAGCCACGGGATGGTCGGGCGCAAGTAGACGGAGGTCCGCACACCATGGGGCAGATGCAGCCGGCCGCCGCTGCCGGTTCGCGTGGCCCAACGGCGGATCGACGAGTGCACGTGCAGGCGTGGGACCGGTGAGAACGGGACTGTGTGCAGGGTGAATCCGAGGACCACCGAGAACCACCACGTGCCTCGCTTCGCTTCGTAGGGAAGCGGCTGCGACATCAGTTCCGCCCCCTGCTGACGCGGCCCCCGCGGCACCGCACGAAACCTCAGCGTTCCGGCCCCCGTCTCGAACGGCGGCAACGCCGCCACCCGGCGCGCCAAGTAGTCGGCGGTCAACTGGAATTGCCGGTGATCCGGGCTCGCGGTCCCGCCCTCGGTAACCGGGCAGGCCAGCAGATCGACGTCGACGGCGCGCCACGTGGGAGGTTCGGCGGCGAACGACCGCAGAATCTCACCGACCCGCGACGCATGCTCCGGCTCGGGCCGCAGCCCCTTGACCCAGACGTTCAGCAACCCCTCCAGCGCGATATCCGGCAAGGGGTTGGGCAGGTCGGCCGGCCGGTACAGCCAGTGATCGATGCCTTCCCGCTGAGGGCCGACCACGCGCGGGCGAACGATCAGGTCCGGAGCGAGGGTCTGGAGGACCCCGTCCAAGTGGTAGGTCGGCACGGTGCGAAGGGGCTCGGCGGCGTCGGACCGGCCGACGTTGCACAGATCGAGCAAGGTCGTGCGCCACTGCTCCGGGAAGCCCAAGACGTGGTAGGAAGCGCTCAGCGGCTCCCCTTCGACGGGGAGGTATGCGGCGCGGCGGATGCGATCGTAAGTGAATCCCATGGTGGCTCCAGCCCGGGAAGGAGGGTGTCAGGCAAGCGGTCGGCCGTGAAGCTCACGCAGAGCGGCGTACAGCGGCGCGTAGAGCATGCGAACCAACACCGGGTCCGCAGGGTCGGCGAATCCGTTGGGATCCGCGTGTGGATCGAAGTAGGGTTCCAGGACGCCTTGCATGCGAGCCAGGAGCCCTTCGTCGGCTCGTCCGGGCCGACCGGGCGATCCACCCGGGGCGAGGCTCGCCGCCAGGGCCGGCGCGAAGCGCGCGTCGACGAAGACCACCCGTGCGGGAACTCCGCCTCGCACCAGTCGGCCGATGACCTGCCACACCGTTACCAATTGATCCCAGGCGAAGGATTCCTTCTCGCGTTTGTCGAGCCGGGAATACATGTATCGCCGCGAAAGCAGTCGTCGCCATTCCCGGCGCGAGGTCTGCCGAAAGGCCAGACCGGCGGCATCGAGGTCGACGGCCTCGGTGACAAGGTTGCCGAACGTCCCCTGCGGAAGATTCGGGTGGTCACGGACGAATCTGGCCGCCCAATCGTTGATCGCGAAGATCGCCAGCGACAGGTCATCGGGCCGGGGATGCGGCCGGACCAGGAAGAGCACGCTTCCGAAGGCCGCCTTGCGTTCGTGGTTGAGAATGTTGTGCCCGCGTTCCACGGCGAGCAGCGGTGCGATCAGCAGTTCGGCCTCGGGATCCTCGGCGAAGGTGGCGACGTCACCGCGTCTCACCGCCGCGGCGGGGCCGAACGTCTCCGCCCCGAGCCCGGCGTCGTGGACACCGTGGTTGAGATCCGCGTCGTCGGCGCTGAGTACGCGTACTCGGCCGTTCCAACGGTCCATCGACTGCAACTGGTCCGCGACAGATGTGGCTTCCTTGTAGCTGCCGACGAGCAACAGGGCTCGCTTGCGTTCGGGGTCCTCGATCAGGCCGAGTTCCTCTTCCAACGGGCTGAGCGCGCCGGAGGGGCGAGGTCCCGCGAGACGCGTGACCACCGTTGCGAGCACGGGTCCTCGCAACTTCGGGGGCCGGCCGGAAACGCTGAGCGCACGGTTGTTCTCGTCATAGAGGAACGCGGTTCGAAAGACCGTCCGCCGAATGGCGTCCAGTGACCCTTGATCCGGCTTGAGGACCATGTCGACGGGGGCCAACACATGGGCCCGAGTGGACGCGCCTGCCCAACTGGTGCCGGACATCAGCAGCACGTGCGGCCCGGGTCGCCCCGCCGCGGCATCGGCACCGAGTTCCGGCAGCGTCAGCAACAGTTCCCTACCGATGCCCGCGCAACGAAAGAACCGCAACGTGCCACTGCGCAGACCGTCCGGGTCGGCGTCGGTTCCCCATTCGTCCGGTAGGTACTGGAATCCGAGCACGTTACCCATGGGCGCTTCCGGAACCAGCGGCGCGTAATCCAGTGGCGGGCGGCGCGACAGCTCGTTGCCGGTGGCCTCCAGGTGCAGGGCCGCTTCGACCATCGGCCACAGCCAGACAAGCCGATCCAGCCGTTGGTGCAGCGCCGCGAGCAGCAGCGTGAACGTGAGCCGTCGGGCGGTCCGTTCATACCATTGTGGACTTCCGTGCGTGTCCGCCGGATCCTCCGATCGCCCGTCACCACGCATGTGCTGCGCCTGGTTCGGATGATCGGATGGCCCGGCCTCGGCGGCCGGCGAGCCGGCCAGGAGATGATCCAAAACGACTCGCAGTCGCTGTCGGGACCCGGGCTCGTTGAGGGTGTGCATGAGGTCCTGGGTGCTGCGCACCAGGAGATCGGTGGTGGAGTCGTACGGACCGTGATCCCCGAGGGGATCATCACGGAAGATGTCGAACAGGCCCCTGACCTCGGCTCGTCGCGCCGACCAGGGCTGACCGCCGTCGTTGCCCGTCGAATCTCGGCAGAGGACCGCTTCCGCCTCCTCGACTTCGTCGTCCTGCTCGTACAACTCTCGCTCGTCCAGCGCGCCTTCGCCGAGGTCGTCGGTCGTTCGCCGGCTGGGGTACCAGTCTTCCAACAGCTTTTCCTGGAGTGTCCAAGCGCTGAAGTAGTCGGTATCGACCCAGGTGCCCAGATCCGGGTCGGCGATCAACATCGCGTAGAGCCGATTCGTGGCGATACCGACGACATCCAGACACGCCGCCCAGCGCTCGATCTCGCGTTCGGTGAGCGGTAGCCGTCCCTGGTTGGAGAGTTCGCCGATCTTGTGGGTGTGCAGCTGATCCAGCCACGACTCGGGGCCACGAGTCACGAGCGTCGCGGCCGGCGCGAAGAGGTCGTCCAGTTGCATCTGCACTCGGTCGACCTCGTCGACGATCACGATATCGCTGCGCAGGCACGCCAGTTCGAGATGACGAAGCCGTTCCTCGTTCAGCTGGTTGGGCACCGCACTCAGCACGAGGGCCGCCGGGTTGGCTACCCAGATCAACGAATCGACGAGTTCGCGAGCGGACTTGTGCCGAGGGCAGACACTCCAGAGTGGGCAACCGTGTCGCTTACCCAGCCGCGGCGTATCGTCGCCGCGCCGGGGGCGTCGCACCGAGCCTTCGCGTGGTCGGTAGGGTCCGGGCGGGAGCAGGTTCGCTTCCGACCCGGTGTCGGGTTCGACGTCGGCTTCGGGGTACAGCTGGTCACACGGCGCGTCCGCGTACCGCAGCGGTTCGGCCGCTTCCGTTCCGCGCAGCGCGTCGGCGACACACACCGTGCTCATGTCGTCGAAACCGGGGTCGTCGTGCCGAAGTAGATTGTCGTCGCCCCGCCCCGCGAGACGACGATGCAGCCGCTGGACGTGGGTCTGCCGGGTGGTCGGACCGACCATGGGCGTCGCGGGCAGCCCCAGCGAGCGAAAGAGCGCGGCCAGTCGGAGCTGTTCGGCGACATCCCCGACCACCAGCGTGGTCCGCAGGCCGCGGCGTGCCGCCCATACCGAGACCAGGATCATCAGCGTGCTCTTGCCCGCTCCCACCATGCCGACGAGGTGGACGAGGCGATCGAGGGTCAGTTCCTCGGTGTCGTCGAAGCCCCGTCCGTCGGCACTACGTGTGGACAAGTGCAGGTCCGCGAGCCGACGGACCCAGTCGCCGCCGGTGGCGCCACGCTCGGCCTCGCACTTCTCCATCCACTGTGCGGTTTCGCCCAGTTCCGCCTTCGGGATGGTCAGACGTGCACCGGTCCCGGGTGATCCGCCGGCGAGATCGTGCCCGGTGGCCGGTTCCGGGGTCAGGTCCGACGGGAAGGTGACAGAGGTGGGTCGACGGCGTTCGTAGAAGGTGCTCGGCCCCGGCGCCGCGAGCGGCAGCGGCCGGCGCACGAAGGCGGGCGGCGCGGCGAGCGCGGCGTCGTAGACATCGAACCGCGCGGCGAGGATCGCCGGCTCGTATCGTCGAGCCGGGCCGGCGCCCGGCGGGACGAGATAGCCGCGCAGTCGTTGGGGCACGTCGCGGTAGGTGTCCAGGGCCTGGAACCACGCGCGGCGCCGCCGCAGGGGCCACAACAGGTGGCGGCCGACCGCCAGGAGTCGTTCGTCGTCCGTCGTGCGCGCGATAGCCGCCGCACGGGCGAACGGGTAGCCACCGAGCAGGGTCCACACGCCCTCGGCCGAGTGCTCGGGAGCAAGCTTCTCCAACAGCCTGAGCCCCAGTTCCACTTGGCACAGTTGGGATGCCTGCGGGGTGCTTCCGGGTCTGTGCTCCTCGTCGAGGAGCCGCGTCAAAGGCCCACTGACCGGCATGTGCCAGCTCTCGCGATCACGCATCCGGGTCGTCCTCTCGGTTCCGGCAGCGACCTGCGCGCAGGCGTTGTCGAGCCGTGTCCATCACTTGACGGTCCGTCAGCAGAACGAGGTCTTCGGCGTGCTCGGGCCGGTTGCGGTTGTAGACGTCGATGTAGTCGGGGCGATCACGGATCCGATGGGTCGGTACGACCCAGAAGGCTTCGTCGTAGGGAGGTTCGCGTCGCACCGCGGTCGCATTCGTGCCGAGCAGCCCAGGATGAGCCCAATCCTTGACGTCGATCGCCCACACCCAGCCGTCGGGGAAGGTCACCCGCAGGTCGTAGGCGTCGTAACCGGGCCACATCTGCACGGACAGGCCCGCAGCGAGGAGGATCCGCTCCAGCTCGATTTCGGCGCGTCCGGGCCATGTGACGAACTGCCGCAACGGTCGGGCGAGTTGGACGAGCCCGCCGGTTTCCGCGACCGGCAACCGACGGTCGATCGGCGCGCTTCCCTGACGCCGGCATGCATCGCGCTCGCACCACCACCCCCCACCGACGAGTGGAATCAGCAACGTCGCGCATCGACCACACACGGCATAGCCCTCGCCGTCGGCGCCACGGTGACTCGCGGGAACCGGCAAGTAGATCAGGCCCAAGAGGTCTCGCACGGGGGCAAGTTGCCAATCGGTGCGGTCTGTGAAGAATTCGGCGGACGTACGCACGGGCCGCTCGACCAGCAGCCGGCGAAAGCTCGTGTAGGAATCCGGCTCACCACTCTCCCGGCAGCGGGTGAACGCTTCGTGGATGATGTCGCGGTCGTAACGTCTCGTCGCACTGTCGCGCGTCTTCAGATACCACTCGTGGCACAGTTCGGTGGGCAGGCCCGAGCGCGGATCCAGCAGCCGATCGGTGTCGCCGACCGCATCCGGTGGTAGGTCCAACGGCCAGTTGGCGATCGGCCGCGACCGGCACCACGAGACCAGCTCCGGAATGCTGTGTGGTGGCGCCGCACCGCGTCGCAGGCACGCGAGGGCGGTTCGGTCGAGCGCTCGTTGCGCCTCGGGCGGGTACGGCAGGGTGAACGCGTCGAGGCCGGTGGTCTCGGCCAGGGCGATGATCGCGCCGGCCAGGGTGTGCATCAGCGGCACGCCGGCGTCCGCGAGCCACGCGCCGGACGCGCGTGCGGGCTCCTCGCTCACGAACTCCCCCGAGGAGCCTCGACCCCGCCGGCGGCGATGTGTTCACGGCCTGCGGAGCACCATTCCACGACCTCGCAGTGTGAGCACTGCCGGCCGACACGTGGCTCGTGCGTCTCGTCGCCGGCCCACGGCGCGGCCAACTCGCGCACGGCAGCCCGGGCCTCCTCGACGACACTGTCGCGTCCCGGATCGATCTCCTCGAGGCTGCTGTCATCCGGGTAGAGGATCTCCAGCTCGATCCGTGCCCTCGTCGAGTCGCCACCGAGCACCCCCGCAGCCATCAACAGCACGGCCAACGCCAGTTGCGGATAGCTGCCCAGCAGTGGCTTGCCCTCGTAGAGGTAGTGCGCGGCGGTCTTCGTCTCCCGCCAGATCCACCCGCCGTCGCGGGTGTACAGCAGGTCGGGCTTCGCGATGATCACGGCGTCGAGTTCGGGGTCGTAGGCGGTGACCTGTTTCTGGACTTCGACGACCTCCCGTCCGGCAAGCCCGTCGAGCGGACACAACGTGCGGTGTTCGGCGATCATGCGGGCGGCGGTCCGGGCCGGCGCACCGACCAGGTGCAGAGCACCAACGGTCAGTTCCTCGCCGTCGGGCGGGAGTTCGACGTCTCGGCAGCCTCGGGGATGCCGAACGAGATGCCACTGGTTGAGCCAGGCGTCGACGGCCCGGCCGCGCTGGATCGCATCGTTCTCCGGACGCGGTGAGCGTACGTGCAGGACCCTCGTCAAGTGGAACTTCGTGGGACATTCGGCATGAGTGCGCAGATCACTGGCGGACACGCTGCGTCGGCGCCGCCGCCGGGGCGGCGCGGGCACGCCGAGCAGGACCGGCGTACGGGGCAACTCGGCGCACCCGGCGAGCGCTTTGCAATCGACACACGCGGACCCCGGCGACTTCCCGTCTCCGTCCACCGATTCGGCCAGCACGGGTACGGCGTGCTCGGCGAAGGCGTCCCGAGCCTGCTCGGGCGTACAGTCGACCAACTCCGTGGCGGTGTCGTCGCCGCACCCGAAGTCCAGGACTCGGACGCGATCCGGCACCCGGGTCGCCTGCGCCGGCAGATCGGGCACCGGCAGATATGCCTTGCCCCATTCGTTGTACGCGGGCAGGCCGAAGGCCACGATGTACGCGGCCGCCGCCTTCTCGGATGCCGGTCGGTCTTCCTTCGAGTCGCCGACCGAAAGCAGGCGCAGTTCGCGCAGGCTGCCATCGGCCGTGGCGTAGCGCCGTCCCCAGGCGGTGCGTTCGTATATCAGCGCGCCGCGCCGATCGGCGACCGTGAGTTCGTCGCGCACGATCCACTCGTGGCGCACGGGATAGGTGGGAGGTGCCCCCGAGGCCGCCCGGGCGGCCTCGTCGGCCGCTCGACTGTCGAGATAGCGCTCGACGGCTTCGGCCACCCACGCGATGTGGCCGGGGTGGGCGGGAGCTCCGCGCTTCCCGAACCTCCCTCGGGTCACGCGCAGTTGCTCCAGTACGGAGTCCACGGACCTCGAGTCGTCGAACTCGATCAGATCCAGTGCCGCCATGAACGGGCCGGGCGTGAAGGTCTCGTAGATCGGTTTGCCACGAGTTCCCGCCCCTGTCTCGCGCACACCGGGTCGGACCTTCACGGCTCGGGCCGTGGGACAGTCCCGCGAATCAGCGCGGGCCATGGGCAATCCGGTACGCACGAGCGAGATGTCTCCGCGGGTTCCGGGCGGAGGCGACCAAGCACTCATAGGCTCCTCGGCTCCTCAAGAGGTGCGAGTCCGATGATGTCGGAATCGACGATAGTCATGTCCTGTGTACTGAGTCAAGGCGCATAGCATTGGGCATGTGCGTATCGGTTTAGAGTGGGAGTCCGCCGAAAACCGGTCGTCCGATCTGCCGATACCGACTGTGAACAGCCATGAAGAAGGCGAACATGAACGCTGGTGAAGTACTGGGCGGTCGATACCGCCTTGACGTGGTCCACGGGTTGGGGGGCGTCGCCACGCTCTACGCGGCCTACGACCTGCGCGAGAATCGCAAGGTCGCGGTCAAGATGCTCCGACCGGTCGACGATCTGATCGGAACCTGGATCGACCCGGACCATCCACATACGGGGGCCACCCAGCTTCGCAACCGGTTCCGCCGCGAAGGAAAACTACTCAGGGAACTCGACTTCCCCGGCATCCCCGAGTTCTACGACCAGGGCGAGCATCAAGGCCGTCCGTACCTGGTCATGCGCTTCGTCGAAGGAAGCTCGCTGCGCGACCTGCTGAACCGGCGCCGCCCGCTGCCCGTGATCGCCGCTGTCGCGATCGCGGTCGGGGTCGGTGAAGCACTTGACTGTGCTCACACGATTCCTGTCGTGCACCGCGACGTGAAGCCGGAGAACATCATCATCGGCCCGGACGGCTGGGTCTTTCTGGTCGACTTCGGCATCGCGCTCCCGCTGCGCCCCGGTGCGACCCGCTACACCACGCACGGAACGACTCCGGGCAGTCTCGGCTACATGGCACCTGAGCAGATCCTCAACGGGCTGATCACGCCCCGGACCGACTGGTACGGGTTCGGCTGCCTGCTCTACGAACTCCTCCACGGCGACAAACCGTTCGCTCACGTACAGGGAGGACTGAGCATCGTTCAGGAGTACTTGACCGCGGAGCCCCGACCGCTGCCCGCGTCCGTACCGACCGAACTCGCTTCGCTGGCCATGCATTTGCTTGCCAAGGATCCGAACGATCGGCCGGCCGACGCCGGTCCCGTGCTGGCTGTGCTGCGCGGCTTTCTGCCCAGGGCAGGCGCTCTCGCGCCCAATCCCGGTCTCGTTCCCGATCCCACGTTGCGTTACCGGGAACCAAATCGCCGGCTCGAAGCCGCAGCTCGCCCACGGGCCGGAGCAAGTGGCCGCGCGCCGGCACACCGGCGCACGACGTGGCTCAGCCGGCGAGAGGTCGAAGCAATCGTGGTCGCCGCCGAAAAGGAGCTCGTGGTCGAGGAGCCGGGGCCGAGTACCCGCCGGGTGATCGAGATTCTCCCCGACGCCCGCCAGGACTGGGGTCTGCGCGAGCCGATCGTGGCCCGAGCACAGCTGGTCGCGGCCGACGGATCCCTGGTGGAAGGTGACCATCGGCGAGCCCCGGCCTGGTACGCGCAGCTGATCGCCGAATTCGGTCGAGACCCGTCACCCTTCGGACGGGACATCGCGCTACGCGCCCGGGTAGGCGCCGCCGATTGCCTGCCGATGTTCGGCAAAGTGACGGAATCCTTCGAGCAGTGGACCCACATCGTGCACGACACCGCGGCGCTACCACAGCCGGCGTCGGTGGAGTTGCGGCGCCGAGTACACGCGCTCGGACACCATTTCCGCGAACTCCGCGACCTGGGCTGTGCGAGCGAGGTCGACGAACTGCTCACGCTCGTGCCGCTCGACGATGACGACGCGTCCCGCGAGGATGCTCTCACCGAGTAGCCGACCCGGGCGGGCTGCCGCGGGGCCACGGTCACGCGCGCGGCAGCCCGCCCGCCGACAACCCGTCGCTCAAGCCGCCGACCAGCTCACGGCCGAGGCCGTCGACCTCGGCGAGTGTCCGCTCGAACGTCGCGAGTCGCCGAAACGCATCACCGTATCGACGCTGCTCGTCGAGCGGGAGACGAAGCACGTGCAACCGGCGGACGTTGATCCGCGACGCCGTCGAGGCATGGGATCCCGCTTGCCGCCCGTTCGCCGGCGCCCGCAGACAACCGGCCACGAACCATGGATCGAGTACCGACGGATCGGTACGCAGAGCGAACAGTTGCGGCCCCAACACGGTCGGAGCGTTCGTGTCCACCCACGCGTCGAAGGCGCGAGCGACACCCACGACAATCACCTCGTCCGGCGCCGTCACCGTCAGCTTCTCGGCCGCTGCCGACACCTCGCCGATCGGCAACCATCCGGTCGATTTCCCGCGCTGCAGCACATCCTGGGCCGTGAGCACCGGTACGCCACCCGCCACGACGCCGCCGCCTCGGATGCTGCCCTCGGCCGGTGCCTGACCGGCCCGCAACTGCACCGCCGAGGCCCGCACGAGTTCGTCGATCGTGGTGGTCTGGGCAGACCCTCGCTCGAAGTCCAATTCGAGCCGGGCCAGCACCGAGGTAAGGTCCTGGAGCTCGTGCAGCAGCGAACCGAATCGACTCCACGACCGGCGCAGCCGCAGTCCCACCACCGCGGCTGCGGCCGGGACGTGCCGCGCGGGGGTGAGATCGACCTGTTCGTCGAGCAGATCGATGATCGGCACGGTCCTGGTGCCGATCGGCGCGTCGCTCTCGTTCCCTCGGCCACCGGCGGACGCCATCCCGGCCAGCACGACCTCGCGCAGGGCCGCCCAATCCATGCCGGCCTTGCCACCGCCCGAATGCTCGATGCGCACCTGTGTGGTGTCGACGAGCGTCAAGGTGGCGGCCTCCGGCGCCATCCGACCGTCATCCACCGGTTTGCGCAGTACCCACAGATGCAGCGAGACACCGTGCGGCGGCGCGGCGCCGGGCGGCAACGACACGACCGCGCGCAACGCCCCGGCGCGCAGCAACGCGGCCCTGACCCGGCGGCCCGCCCGACGGGAGGCCACCCCGGGAGGAAGCAGCAGCACCGCCGTCCCACCCGGGACGAGATGCGCCAGCGCGTGCTGAACCCAGGCCAACTCCGGTTCGGTGCGGGGCGGATGACCGTAGGTCCAGCGTGGGTCGGTGGCCAGTTCCTCGTGGCCCCAGTCCCGCTCGTTCGACGGAGGGTTGCTCAGCACCACATCGACGGCAGCGCCCGCCCAACGATCATCGCGCAGCGTGTCACCGACCCGGACATCCACACTCGGCACACCACCGTCGAGCGTCGCGGCCGGCGCCACTCGCGCCGCCGCGAGCGCGGCGAGCACCGGATCGTTGTCCTGACCGAGCAATCGCAGCCGCCCACCATGGCTCTCCCGTTGTGCGGCGGCCAACAGCAGACTGCCGGTGCCGCAGGCCGGGTCCAGCACGGTCCGGGTTGCTCCTGTCGGAGGGCCTTGCCCCTCACTCTCGGCGCGCGCACGAACGTCGGCCTCCGCGATCTCGGCCATCAGGTCCGCGAGGGGCGCCGGGGTCGTGACGATCTGCCGCACATGCGCCCGCAGCCACCGATCCAAGAGGAAGCGGAACGTCTCGGCGCGTCCTTCGTCCTCCGCCAGTTGCAGCGCCTGCCGTACCAACCGCCGCGCGCCTTCGGGCAGCGGTACGGCGGACGTGCCCCGATCCACATCGCCCTCGGGAAGGGAAGACGTGCCGACAGCGGCAATGGCCGCCCCCATGACGTCCCGGTCACCCAGCGCCTCGAACTGGGGCCACAGCCAGTCCAGGTCACGCGCTTCCTCGCGGAGTTTTCCTTGGGCTCTCAACCAATCCTGCACGTCGTCGAGCGAGAAGAGCGGACTTATGTCCGTGCCCCCGGTCGGTGCGGGGAAGTTCGGGTGTCGACGACGCCAGTTGCTTACGGCCGCGCGGGTGACGCCCGCAATGCGCGCGATCTCCGCGAGTGTCACGGTGACCGACGAATCGGCGGGGTCGGGCATGAGGTACTCCCGGCGTCAGGTCTCGAATGGCCCGAACGAAGGGATGTCAGACCCTCCGGCGGCGGCCACAGTACTAGTCGAACAAGATCCACACCAGTATGTCACTTGACTCAGTTCACGGGGGATTGGGGTATTGCGGTCGCATCGAACACTCACTTAAAGTCACACCATTACTGCATGGAATAACGATCGGGGTGGGCCGAAGGATGCTCAAGGCCAAAGATCTTCTCCAGCATCGATACCGCCTCGACCAACCCCTCGCACGCGGATCCATGGGCATGGTCTGGCAGGGCACCGACCAACACCTGGGACGCCCGATCGCGATCAAGGTGGTGCACACGTCCGAGTCCGGCGACGACGGTTCGCGGCTGCTCGCGCGCTTTCGCCGCGAGGCGGCGACGGCGGCCCTGCTGAATCACCCGAACATCGCCGGCGTGCACGATGCCGGCGCAACCGCAGACGGGATCTGCTGGTTGGTCATGCAGTTGATCGAGGGGGCGACCGTCGACTGTCTCTTGTCGGAACGCGGACCCTTCACCGTGGCCGCCGCCGCGGCAGTGGCCAGCCAGGTATGCGCCGGCTTGGCCGAGGCGCACAAACAGCAACTCGTCCACCGGGATCTCAAGCTCGCGAATCTCATGGTCGACCGGGCCGGATTGGTCAAGATCCTCGACTTCGGGCTCGTCAAGCTGCTCGCCGAGCAGGCCACCCGACTCACCGTGACCGGCGAGAACGTCGGCAACGTGCTGTACGCGTCACCGGAACTCATCCGCGGCGACGACGCCCTCGACGGACGAAGCGACCTGTACGCGGTCGGCTGCCTGCTGCATCACCTGCTGACCGGGTCCGCGCCCTTCGCGCCCGAACCGCTGCCCCTGCTCGCGGGGCAGCACTTGCTCCGGGAACCGCCGACCCTCGCCGACTGCGGCATCGAGGTGCCGCCGCGACTTCAGGATTTGGTCCTCGCGCTCCTGGCCAAAGAACCCGGCGGACGTCCGGATTCGGCCGCGGCTGTGCATGCCGCGTTGGCCGAGTACGTGCCCTCCCCTCGCGTGGGGGGCGCCGCCTCCGGTATCGCAGCCTCGGAAGACCCCTGCCGCCCGTTCCTGTTCCCTTTTGCCCCGCTGCCTGGTTGATCGCTCGCTCGCGAGGCCACGCCGATCGCCGATCCATGCATCGATGCGAGGATCAGGCGCGAGAACGGACCGTAAGGGCGGGGTGACAGCGTGGCAAAAGCGCATGAACAGTACGAGCTGACCAACCAACTCGGCAAAGGTGGCATGGGGGAGGTCTGGCTCGCCTTCGACAAGCACTTGGACCGCAAGGTCGCCGTCAAGTTCATGTCCTCCCCGGCGACGGCCCGTTCCCTGCCCACCGCTCAGGCACGATTTCGGCGCGAGGCACGTACGACCGCGCGTCTCGAACACCCGGGCGTTCCGACGGTGTACGACGTCGGGATCGACGGCGAGAGCCGGATGTTCGTGGTGATGCAGTACGTGCCGGGTCGCACCCTGGCCAAGGTCCTCAAGAAGCACGGCCGCTTCCCGGTGAGTTGGGCCGCCTCCGCCGCCGCCCAGATCTGTGAGGTGTTGACCTACGCCCACGGGCTCGGCGTGATCCACCGTGACCTCAAGCCCGCCAACCTGATGCTCACCCCGACCGGCAGCATCAAGGTGCTCGACTTCGGCATCGCGGCAGCGCTCGAACCCGAACCCGGGCCCGCGCTCACCGGGACGGGCGTGGTGACAGGCACTCCCGGCTTCGTGGCGCCCGAGCAGGTCATCTCCCAACAGGCGAGCCCCCGCAGCGACTTGTACGCCCTCGGCTGCGTCCTGTACGAACTCCTCGCCGGAGTACCGCCGTTCACGTCGGAGACGCCGATGGGACTGCTGTACCTACATGCCAAGGAGAAACCGCAGCCGTTGTCCGAGCGCTGCCCGCATCTGCCGTCCGAACTCGCCGACCTGGTCATGCGACTCTTGGCCAAACTTCCGGCGGATCGTCCCGAGAGCGCCGAAGAGGTCAGCGCACTCGTAGCGGCCTGGATCGATTGGCCGGAGGCCCACCCGGGCGTAGCGGTCGAGTCCGCCCCCGCACCCGACGAGTACAACCCGACCATGCCGTACACGCGGAAATTCGCGGCCCGCCATCGGGTCGTGGCGGCGGAGCCGGAGCAGCCACACGTCGCGCCACCCGCTGATGTCATCGCGGCAGCGCCCGCAACGGCCGAGCCGGGGGCCGGGTCGGGGGCGGGGTCGGGGGCCGACCCCCGCCGAGCCCGGATCGATGAACTCGCGAGCAACGGCCGTTTCACCCAGGCTGCCGAGTTGTTGGGCGAGTTGCTGCTCGAACGCGGTGAAGGCCTCGATCCGGTCGACCCGACCTACGTCGCAGATCGACTGACCCTCCTCGGGTACCACCGGGCGGCCGGGCAGCTGCGGCCGGCGCTGGAGGGCTACACACGGCTCGGCGCCGAGCTGGCTGCCGTACGGCCGGCCACCGACTCGCAGGCGCTCGCGTGTCGCCTGGGTATCGCCCGATGCCTTCGCGAGTCGGGTCGAACCACCGAGGCCCTGGTGGCTTACGAGGAGCTGCTGCCGCTCCAGCGCCGGGCCTTCGGTCCGGCGGCACAGGACACGTTGAGCACTCGCTACGAGATCGCCGTCCTGCACGCGGGCGCCGGCTCGGTGGCGCTCGCCCGGCAACAGCTGGCTACCCTACGTGATGATCAGCACGCGGCGCTTGCATCGGGTGATCCCGCGCACGAACTCGTGGCCAGGCTCCTGGTCCGCCTGGAGCGACTGTCGCCCAACTGAAAAGTCATCCGCCGATTCTATGTGAACTATGTAAACGATATGAGCGGCTGATATCGTCTCCCTACCCGGCCGGTTGCTGCGGAACCGCTCGTGCGGCCGACGGCAGGTGGGATACAACGCCCGTGCGGATCACCGGAGGACGAAAACGTGGCAAGGGTGCGAACGGCACGGCGCAGCGGTGCGACCGCCGACGCGGAGGCGTTGCCGGCGGAAGGCCAACTGGTCGAGGTCCGCGGACAGCATTGGGTGGTCTCCGGCGTCCAGGAATCCCCGGGGCCGGAAGCAGCCGACCCTGAAGCAGCCGAGTCCGAAGCGGCCGAGTCAGACGACTACTTCGGCACCATGGTTCAGCTGCAATCCGTGGCCGACGGCCGCTATGGCGACACCTTGAGCGTCATCTGGGAAATCGAACCGGGCCGCCGCGTACTGCCGGCCGGTTCGCTGCCCGACGCGAGCACCGGCCGCTTCGATCCCGCCGAGCGCGTCGCCGCGTTCCTGGACGCGATCCGCTGGTCGGCCGTCACCTCCGCCGACGTCCGTACCCTCCAGTCCCCGTTCCGCTCGGGCGTCGCCGTCGAGCCTTACCAACTGGAACCGGTGGACCGCGCCGTCAACGCCCCCCGGGTGAACCTCCTGCTTGCCGACGACGTCGGCCTGGGCAAGACCATCGAGGCCGGCCTGGTCGCCCAGGAACTGCTGCTCCGCGGCCGGGTCCGCCGCATCATGGTGGTCAGCCCGGCCGGCTTGACCCTCAAGTGGCGCGACGAGTTCGCGGAGAAATTCGGCCTCGACTTCACGATCGTCGACTCGGCCCGCTGCGCCGAGCTGCGCCGGACGCACGGCACCGCGGCGAACCCGTTCCGGGTGTACCCGCACACGATCGTGTCCCTGCCGTGGCTGCGCGGGGCGAAAGCCCAGCGCCTGCTCGACGAGGTCATTCCGGCCGGTGCGGGTGCGCACGAGGACGGCGAACGCCGTCGCTTCTTCGACCTGCTCATCCTGGACGAGGCGCACCACGTCGCGCCGGCCGCCCCCAAGCAGGTGTACGCGGTCGACTCCCAGCAGACCAGGCTGATCCGTCGCATGGTCCCGCACTTCGAGCACCGGCTGTTCCTCTCCGCGACCCCGCACAACGGCTATTCCGAGTCCTATACCGCGCTGCTCGAACTCATCGACGACCAGCGCTTTACCCGCGGTATGGAACCCGACAAGGAAGCGCTCAAGGAAACGGTCGTCCGACGACTGAAGTCGGCGATCCGCAACCGGGACGAGAGTGAGCGCTTCCCGAAACGCCGGACCTTCGAGATGGAGGTCGAGTACACCGACCGCGAGCGCGAGATCCACGCCCTTCTCGGCCGCTTCGCACAGATGCGCCGCGCCAAGATGGCCCCCCAGGCGCGGGGTGGGCGTCGCGCGGCCGACCTGGTGACCCTGCTGCTCAAAAAGCGCCTGTTCTCCTCCCCCGCCGCTTTCGCCCGGACTCTGCGGGTCTACCTGGACGGTCTGGAGGAGGCGGGCCACGCTCGAAAGCCCCGGGTCGCCGCGACCGACGTACCGGACTGGTTGGACGAGTTCTCCGACTTCGTCGCCGACTTGGACGACGAGGAGCTTGCCCGTGAAGAGGAGACGGCTCTCGGGATGAGCACCCGTCTCACCCCCGCCACGAGCGACGACGAGGTGGGCGTACTTCAGGACATGGAGCGCTGGGCCCTCACCCACGAGGCCACGGCCGATTCCAAGGCTCGAAAACTGCTGTCGTATATCAAGGCGATCTGCCATCCGGGCGCGCATTGGACCAACGAGCGCATCGTCGTCTTCACCGAGTACCGCGACACACAGAAGTGGCTGCTCGAACTGCTGCGTCAGGAAGGTCTCGCCGGCGGCGGCCGGATCGAACTGCTGCACGGCAGCCTCACGGCCGACGAGCGCGAACACGTGCGACTTGGCTTCCAGGCAGAGCCCAGTCGGCGAGAAGGCGTCGTCCGCATTCTGATCGCGACGGATGCGGCGAGCGAGGGCATCGACCTTCAGAAGTATTGTTGGCGGCTGGTCAATTACGACATCCCGTTCAACCCGAACAAGCTCGAACAACGCATCGGCCGCATCGACCGCTGGGGTCAGCGCAACAACCCTGAGATCCGACACTTCGTGGGCTCCGGGTGGAAACAGGCTGCGGCGGGCTCCTACGAGGCCGACCTCGAATTCCTCTCCCGGGTGGCCAAGAAGGTCACGCAGATGGAGGCCGACCTCGGCTCGGTCAACGCGGTCCTGGCCGATGCCGTCCAGCGCCGGATGACCGACCCGCTGTACAACGTGGACATCGAGAACGCCACACCGAAGGCGATCCCGGGACGCAGAACGGGTGGGACGGTAGCCCCCGAACAGAACGTCACCGCGCAGGTGAAGCGACTCGCCGACCAGTACGACTGGACGGTGGAAGCGCTCAGGCTGACCCCGGACAACATCAAGCGCGTCGTGGACACGGCGTTGGCTCTGGACAATCAGCAGCCGTTGCGGCCGGCTGTGTTGTCGGACGCACTCTTCGACGGCCTGGACGACAACCTCGACAGTGTCGACCCGACCGGGGCGCTGTTCGAGATCCCGCGGCTCACCGGCTCGTGGGAACGCGCCTCGCGCGGGTTGGTACACAAGCTCCGGCCGGACGAGCAGCGTCCGATCACCTTCACCCCGGCGATCGTGGCGGAGGGACGCGACGACGTGGTACTCGCTCACCTCAATCACCCACTCGTCGCGATGTCCACCCGCCTGCTTCGCGCGGCCGTATGGAGTTCCGACGCCGTCGGGCTGAGTCGAGTGTGTGCGGTGGTCAGCGACGATCCGGCGCTGGAGACGACTCTCGTCAGTGCGTACGCACGCTACGTCCTGGTCGGCGGCGACGGGATAAGGCTGCACGAGGAGATCCTGTACGCGGGCGGGTGGGTCCCGAAGGCGGGCAGCCGCTTCCGCCGGTGGGCAAGCGTGAACGAGCAGGGCCGTACGTTGGAAAAGGCATTGTCGTCGACGGGCCGGCCCGTGGCCGAACATCTGCGCAACGCCTTGGTGGAGGCCTGGCCCCGGGTACAGCAGCCGTTGTACGACTCGCTGCAAGCTCGCGCGAGGGAACGTCGAGACAGCCTGGTCACGGCCCTCGCGCAACGGCAGGAGCGGGAGGAGGCCCGGATGAACCACGCCTTCGACCGATTCGAGACGAACCTACGAAAGAAGTTGCGCGAGGAGGGCGAGGCCGAGGGCGAACAGTTCGCCCTGTTCCACACGCGCGAGATCACGACCGCCGAACAGCGTCAGTACCATGACGACCGGACTCGTTGGCAGCAGCGGCTCGACGCGAGCCCGGGGGAACGCGCTCGCGAAGCCGCAGTGATCACCGACCGCTATCACGAGCCTCGTGACCACGTCTTCCCCGTCGCTGTCGTCTTTGTCATCCCCCGTAAGGAGGCCATCCGATGAGCCAGTCCCCCGCCGCCGCAGGGCCCCGGCGCAATTTCGGCATGGCCGCGGCCATCGCCAAGGCCTCCGATGGGCGCAGTCAGCATTTGGATTGGCTCAATCTGGCCGAGATCTCCGGGCCGTTCCTGACCTTGCCGGTGTTGTTGGGGGCTTGGCCACAGCTCGATTCGCTCGACAAGGAGCAGCGCCAACTGCTGCGGCGGCGGCACGGCATGTGGCAGGCCGATCAGGTGGCCGGGCATGCGGAGTGGGTCGAGTACGTCCTCGGTGACCTGCTGGAATGGGGCGACCGGCTGGCGCTGCGGGGTGCGGCTGCGGAGGGCGCCGATGCCGACGCGCCTTCGACCGATGCGCTTCTCGATCGGTTCACCCTGCCGGTGCCCGAGCACGACACGGAGTTGCGAGCCGATTTCGCGCTGGTGGCGCCGGGCATCGAATTCGGCGAGTTGAAGGATGAGCCGGACGCCATTGCGGCGGCCAAGCACATCCCCCTTCTTGGCATGGTGCTGCCGCCGGGGACCCCGCCGACGGCTCGCCTGAAGACCGACGCATGGGCGGCGACGCCGGCCGACCGGCTCGCCAAGCTGTTGCGCCACCACCACGTGGACCTCGGCGTGCTCACCGACGGCCGCTGGTGGTGCCTGGTCTGGGCGCCGGTGGGCGGTGTCACCACGACGGTGGTCCTCGACGCGATCGACTGGAACCAGGTCGCGGACCGAAACGTGGTCCGCGCCTGGCTCTCGATGCTGCGCCGCGACCGTTTCTTTGCGGTGCCCGACGAGGAAACCCTGATCCCGCTGCTCAAGCGGAGCCTGGACAACCAGGAAGAGGTCACCGACGCACTCGGCGTCCAGGTCCGCCAGGCCGTCGAGCTGCTGGTGGACGCGATCCATCGCGCCGACCGGCGCGGTATGGAACAGGGTCGGCCGGGCCTGCACGCGCAGGGAGTGTCCGCGGCCGAGGTCTACCGGGGCGCGGTCGCGGTGATGATGCGCGTCATCTTCCTGCTGGTCGCGGAAGAGCGTGGCCTGTTGCCGGCGGACAACGAGGTGTACGCGAAGTCCTATTCCGCGGGTCGCCTGGGCGCCGAGCTGGAGGCACACGCCGACGCGGAGGGCGAGAGCTCCCTCGACTACAGCAACGCGGCATGGCACCGCCTGATCGCGCTGTTCCACGCGGTCTACGGCGGCGTGAACCACCCGGAGCTACGGCTCCCGGCGTATGGCGGCTCGATCTTCGACCCACAGACTTACTGGTGGCTGGAGGGCAAAGCCGAGCCGGGCACGGAGTCGGCCGGCCGCGTCCCGTTGCTGGCGATCGACGACCGCACGGTGTTGCACATGCTGGCGTCGGTCCAGTACGTCACGATCGGCGGCGACCGAAAGGCCAAGTCCGCACGGCAGTTGGTGGCCGAGCAGAAGAAGAAGTCAAAGAAGACGGGCGAGCGCCGCAAACTGACGTTCCGGACGCTGGACGTCGAACAGATCGGCTACGTCTACGAGGGCCTGCTCTCCTACGACGCCCAACGGGCCGAGGACACGATGGTCGGTCTGATTGGCCCGCTGGGCAAGGAAAACGAGGTCGAGCTGGCCGAGTTGGAGCACTTGGCAGCTCCCTTCGGCGTCGGCTCGTTGGCGGCGCCGGGGGCAGCGGCGGACCTGAAGGGCTTGGCGAAAAAGATCGCCGAGACCTTCAAGGAACCAAAGCCCGGCATCGGCTCAGCCGGTGCCATCGAGAAGGCCATCAGCCCTCTCCCCGACGACGAGGTAATCGACGCCGAACGCCGCCTCTACGCGAGCTGCCACGACCGCGACCTGGCGGACCGGTTGATGCCGTTCTACGGCATCATTCGGGCTGACTTGCGGGGATACCCAACAGTCATGGCCGGAGGCGCACTCTATGTAGCCGAGTCGTCTCTGCGTAAGAACACGGGCGCTCACTATACGCCGCGCTTCCTGGCAGAAGAGGTCGTCGAAGGCGCCCTTGAACCCTTGGTCTATGAACCGGGGCCCCTCCAAACGAAACACCAAGAAAAGTGGGTTCCGAAAACCGCCGATCAAATTCTGAGCCTCAAGGTCGCTGATATCGCTATGGGCTCAGCAGCATTTTTGGTTGCTGCTTGTCGCTTTTTGGCGGACCGGCTCATCGAAGCTTGGGCGCGCGAGGGCTCAGCGGAAGCAGTCTCGTACCATTCGACCCGCGACGTAGTGGACGAGGTAACCGCGGTCGATGCGGAAGCCGATCCAGTGCTGATTCACGCCCGCCGTCAGATCATCGAACACTGTCTATACGGTGTGGATATCAACCCGCTTGCGGTCGAGATGGCGAAGTTGTCTCTGTGGCTGGTATCGATGGATCCGAAGCGCCCATTTAGCTTTCTCGACGACAGGCTGGTAGCGGGGGACTCGCTGTTGGGGATCTTTTCGTTGGAACAGCTAGAAACTGTACATATGCATGTTAGAGAAGGGCGTGCGCTACACGCAGGTGACCTGTTCGAATGGACGCAAGGAGCACGGACACGAGTCTCAGAAGTAGCCAAAGAGCGGAGGGCTATCACGGGAATAGAAGGAGACGATCTCGCCCGAGTGGACGAGAAACGACGGCGTCTCGAATTGGCTCACCAACATATGGCACGGCTTGGATTGGTGGCAGACTTGGTCGCGGGTGCAGCCTTGGCTGCAACTGGAGTCAGCGAGGTGCAGCGTTCGCAGATACACACAAAGGCCGCCAGCATCGCGAATGACATCGCCGGTGAAGACCTGCTAGAAAGTTTCTCAGCCCTCGGAGAAGCACGGAAGCAAGCCATTGAATGGCTGGGCCAAGATCTCCCGGAGGGCAGTTTCCGTCGAGCCCCCGTTCACTGGCCACTCGAATTTCCGGAGGTTTTCGAACAAGGCGGATTCGATGCCGTAATCGGTAACCCCCCATTTCTCGGAGGCCAAAAGCTTACAGGCGCAATGGGCGACGCCTACCGTGAATATTTGGTGAAGTCAATCGGACGTGGAAAACGCGGCAGCGCCGACCTAGTCGCCTATTTCGAACTCCGAGCTCATCAGGTGCTAAGCAAGAGAGGTCAAACTGGCCTTATTGCAACCAATACTCTCGCCCAAGGCGATAGCAGAGAGGTTGGGCTCGATCAGCTGGTTGCAGATGGCGTAGAGATCCGACAGGCCATTAAGAGCGCACCTTGGCCATCAAAATCCGCAGTGCTGGAATATTGTGCAGTATGGACCAGCGTACCAATTCTTTCGAAAGATGCCGGCCGGTATATTTCCGGCATTCCGACACTTTCCGGAATCTCGTCATCACTTGCACCAAAGTCGCGGATTTCCAGCTGGGCAGAGCCACTGAAGGAATTCGGGCGAACCTCGTTTATCGGATCCTACGTTCTCGGCATGGGGTTCATTCTGACGGAAGCCGAAGCGCTTTCGTGGATCGCCAAGGAACCGCGATATTCGGATATCCTTTTTCCATATTTCAACGGCTATGATATCAACAATAGTGCTGACTATTCGAGCGATCGCTGGGTTATTGACTTCGGCGACCGGTGCGAAAAATGTGCTCAACGTTATCCGTTGGCGTACGAACGAGTCCTTGAGAAAGTTAAGCCGGAGCGTAATGCCAATAACCGCAAGGTTTACCGGGATTATTGGTGGCAATTCGGAGAAAAGAGGCCTGCCCTGACGCAGGCTTTGACCGGCCTAGACTCTTGTATCGTGATGGCCCTGGTAAGCAAGGCTGCCATGCCTGCATTGATGCCGACCGGTCGAGTATTCTCACACATGCTTGCCGTGTTCGCGTCTGATGATCGCGCCTTGCTGGCATATCTCAGCAGCGCCCTCCACTATTGGTGGGCGCTCGATCGAGCATCAACCATGAAGGGCGATCTCCGATACACCCCGTCTGACGTCTTTGAGACACTTGTGCGCCCCGGAATGAATGCAGATCTTCGAGACGCCGGGCGACGCTTGGATACCCATCGTCATCAGATTCAAGAAAGTCGAAACATTGGACTTACTTCTGTATGTAACCTGATACACAGCAACGATTGCAGCGACGCCGATATCGTCGCCCTTCGTGCAATTCATCGTGATATCGACATTGCGACGGTCGAAGCGTACGGATGGGACGACCTTCTAGACACTCGTGGTGGTTTGGGGCACGGGTTTCACACCACCGATCAAGGGGTGCGGTATACTATCGACCTTGTTTCCCGAACAGAGATCGTCGACCGGCTTCGAGAAATGAACCACCAGCAATATGCTAATGAAGTCTATCTGGGTATGCATAAAAAGCCGACACGTCACGCGGATATGCCCTCCCCGTCGCTCGCCGCTCTCGATAAGGCGAAAAAAAGACCGACCATAGAGGTCGATTTTGAGGACGATGGACTTTTTCGACCCGAGAATTCTCTCTTCTAGAAGACCGCATTCTCACTCATTCGATCCCGTTTGCTTAACGGGGCATCGCATCATCCAATGCCCCGAGCACGAGACATCATTCTAGAGGCGAGACAAGAAACCCTCCCAAATGTGAGGTTGGAGACGGAGAGCGGCAGCCGTTTGGACCTTCGAGTCCCGCACGCAGAGAGTTTGGTCATCAATGGCAACCTCCACGCAGTCACCGCCTCCCGTCCCACTGTGACTGCTCGTGCGCCACGCCATATGGAGTCCGGCGTTCATCCGTTGTTCAGTACTCACAGTTCTCCCGCCACCCGCTCGATGAGACGTGCTGACTCCGATACGTTAAGAGCCTGCGACCGGAGCTTGCCATAGCGGAGTTCGTGCCGACTGACTCTGTCGGGATCGGAGATGACCATGCTCTCGTCCTGGGACTCAATGTAGGTGACGCGACGGTGATCAATCGTCTCCACGAGCACCATCGGGCCGTTCAACCCTGCGTGGGCTCCGAATGACATGGGCATGATCTGAACCTCGACGTTGCTCAGCTGCGCTGCTTCGAGGAGCCGATGAAACTGGGCTTTCAGCACGGCTCGACCACCGACAGGGCAGTGCAGGACGGCCTCACCAATCAGAAACGACAACTCCACTGCTGGCACGCGGGTCAGCAGTGTCTGCCTGTCCATCCGGGCTTCGAGATGCTGCTCGAAGGTCTCCTCGTCGAATGGCGGACAGTTGGCCCTGAGCAGCGCTTCGGCGTACTGCTTGGTCTGCAGTAGGCCCGGTACAAGCAACGGTTCGTAGGCGAAGCGGCTCAGAGCCTCCGTCTCCAAGAGCGCGAAGTCCCGGAAGAACGCCGGTAGCTTGGCCAAGTCGACGTCCTCCTGTAGGGCCTGCAAGACGCCCAGCGCGCTCAGCGTCGTTTCAGCTGCCAAGGTGAAGGCCTCCTTCGCAGGCCTTCGGCCCTGCTCGATCGAGGCGACCTGCTCGACCGAGTAGCCGACCGCATCGGCCAACTCAGCCTGGGTCAACCCGGCACGCTCCCGGAACAGTTGGACCAACTTGCCATACGCGCGCCACGTGGGCGGCCTGTCGTCATCGTTCTTGCGCTTCCTCGGCGGACGGGCCATGGGCGTCACTCCTCGCGAATCGTCTTGATACCAACGCCTTCTGCTCGCCCCGGTTACCGTGGCCCGCTCGTACAACGCCGCCGACCACCCGTACGTCCAGGCTCCGTACCTTCGACGCACCTGGTCAGGCTATCTGCGTGAGCCGATGGTCACGGTATGAAACCGAAAACTCTCATTCCGGATGCCCACAGACCGCAATTGCCGCCACCCACGGCCACCTTCGGCATCGTGCTCAGTTCGACCCCGCGAGGTGCCCGCCTCGCCCGGCTGGTCATCGCCGAGCGGCTTGCGGACTGGAACGTCCACCGTGACAGCAACGGCTTCAACGCCGCCATCCTGGTCGTCGCCGAATTGGCCGGCAATGCGGTCCGGCACTGCGCCGATGCCGGATGGGACTTCAGCGTTCAGGTCTCGATGCATCCGACTCCATCCGACCCCGTGGCGCCCGCAACCCTCCGCATCCAGGTCACCGACGCGTGCCCCGAGCGACCCGTGCGAATCGCCCCGCCACCACCCCAGGACTCCGAGTCCGGCCGCGGCCTCTCTCTGGTCATCGGGCTCGCCGTGCGCTGGGGCTGCCTCTCGCTCGACAGAGGTACGAAATCTGTGTGGGCCGACGTAGTGCTGTGAGGCGCCTCGATCGCGGCGCGACATCCACTCGCCCGGAGGCCTGGACAGACGACCACGCTTTGACTATTCTCTCGACTATCACTCGGATAGTGAAAGGTGGGCACGTGAACATCCGTATCCTCAACCTCGCCGGAAACGTCACCTGCGTACTCATAGCCCCGTCGAGCGCCAAGTCCAAGGTCTCCCCCGCGCCGCCGGCACGGCGGCCCGCTCGGCGCCGAACCGTCTGGGGAGACCTGGCCCCCTACCTGGCCGACGGCCGCCTGCACGTCGGGCAGCGTCTCCAGTGGCTCCGGGAGCAGTTGGGGCAGTTGCACCACACCACCGTGCTGGCTACCGGCTGCGTACGCCTTGACGACGGCCGTGTGTTCAGGTCCTTGTCCGGGGCAGCCCGCGCGGTCTCGGGCATATCCGAGAGCGGCCCCCGAGTCTGGAGGACCGAGAAGGGCATCGCCGTGCGTGACCTGTGACGGCACGCGTCGTTGATCGCCTGCGGGGTTGTGCGCTCGCCGCGCAACCTCGTAGGCTTTCGACTGTCACGATGTCGCACTGGGAGTCAAGGCATGTCGAGTCGCACCATTCGCGTAGATGACGAGGTGTACGCCGCCCTTCAGCGTCGCGCCGAGCCGTTCGTAGACACGCCCAACAGCACCCTGCGCAAGCTCCTCGGGCTGACCCCCGGGTCCGGCAGACCCGAGGCGTCGGACGAGGCGCCCACCGATGACCTGGGTACCGAGTCGGCCGGTGGTACATCCCCCCGCGAGCAGCGGCTCGCGCCCTTCCTCAACGACGGGCGCCTCGAAGCCGGCCAACGCCTCGTGTGGCACCGCCGCAATCTCAAGCAGACGCATCACGCCACCGTCCTCGCCAACGGCAACCTCCGGCTCGACGACGGGCGGGAATTCGGGTCACCGTCCGGGGCCGCGACCGAGATCGCGGGCAACCCGCAGAACGGGCTGAAGTGCTGGGCGACCGAGGATGGCAAGCGGCTCTCGGAGCTGTGAGGATCGCCGGCCTCGGCTGGCGGTGGGGGCGGGGGGGATCATGCGCTTCGCGCACTGGATGTACGCCAACATCAAGTTCCGGGAAATGCTGGGCGACCTGCACACGGAGGCGTTCGAGGACTTCTTCCACGACCTGATGTGCCTGCGTCACCCCGACTTCGTCGACGTGCGCACGCACGGAAACATCGGTGACCAAGGTGCGGACGGCCTCGGACTGCACTCCAGGAAGCTGTACGCCTGCTATGCACCACGCTCCTTCAATGCATCGGCCGTCCGGGTGAAGTTCACGTCCGACCTGGAGAAGGCGCTGGAAAAGCGTCTCGATCAGTTCGGTACGTTCGTCTTCGTGCACAACGACCTTCGGGGCGTCCATCCCGAGGTTTCTTCGATGCTGGCGGACGCCCGTACCGCGCATCCCGACCTCGATTTCGAGGTGATGGGGCGGAGGGGGCTGTGGCGTGAAATCAGGCGGCTTGAACGCGGCGATGTCGAACACGTGCTGGGCTGCGAGATCCCGATCGATGAGCTCGTCTACGGCGTCGGTCTGGAGGATCTGGCGCCCTTGCTCGCCAGGCTCAGGGAACACCGTGAGACTGCCGATCCCCTGATGAGCCTCGCGGCCGTCAGCGAGCTGAAGCTCGACTTCAACGACCTGCGCGACGATGTGCGCGGAGAGTTGGTCAAGGGCATGCGGCACACGCGTCTCGTGGACGAGTACTACGCCGGTGTTCTCGATCCGTTCGAGCACGACGACGTGGCTGCCGGCTTCAAGGCGCATTTCGCGCTGGCTCGGCAGGACTCCGCGGACCCCGAAGACATCCTGTACGACCTCCAACAGTACGTGCACGGCAACAAGAGTCAGCATCCGCGCGATCACCGCGCGACGATGGTCGTCATCGCCCACTTCTTCGAGCGCTGCGACATCTTCGATGCTCCGCCGCCCGGCTGGTCGCCCAACGGCACACCGGCGGGGAGGCCCTGAGATGCTCACCCCCACCAAAGGCATCGCCCCCGACCGAGCCCTCCTGGCCGTCGGTGCGCAAATCCTCATGGAACTCGACGGTCCTGTGACGGTCAGTCAGGCATTCGCCCGACTCAAGACGCGCCGGGTCGAACTCGGCCACCGCTCCCCCGTTTCGTTCGGCTGGTTCGTGCTTGCGCTCGACGTGCTGCACGCCCTGGGAGCCGTGGAGCTGCAAGACCAACTGCTGATCCCGAGGAGGGGCGATGCTGCGGCAGCTGAGCGCTGACGATGCACGGTTTCGCACCGTCGACTTCAAGCCGGGCGTGAACCTCCTCGTCGCCGACACGACCGAGACCTCCACCGACGAGGACAGCCGTAACAGCACCGGCAAGTCCAGCCTGATCGAGTTGCTGCACTTCCTGCTCGGCGCGCGGGCGGACGTCAAAAGCCTGCCCACACGCAAAGCACTGCGCCGAACCGCGTTCACCCTCGAACTCGACTGGTCGCAGACGCCGGACGGACGACTCGCGGTCACCCGCTCCGGCGCACGTCCCGAGGTCGTCCGGCTGAACCACGACATCGATCCCGACCACGACGTCCTTTTCGACATGGACGGGCCGGTGGATGTTCCGAACCCTCGCTGGCAGCAACTGATCGACCGTGAGCTGTTCGGACTGCGCGCCGACCATCAGGGCCTGACCGGGCGAGCCATGCTGAGCTTCCTGATCCGCCGCGTCGCCAGCCATTCCTTCAACCAGGCGACCCGCACGCACAACCAACAGTCCGAGGCGGATGCCGCGGCGAACCTCGCGTATCTGCTCGGCCTGGACTGGAAGTTGGCGGCCGGTTACCGCGAGATCGCCGCCCGTGAGGCGACCCGTCGTCAGCTGCGGCAGGCCGTCAGCGATCCGGTCTGGGGCAGGATCGTCGGCAATACGGCGGATCTACGCGGTCAGATCACGTTGGCTGAGGACGAGTTGCGGCGGATCTCGCAACAGATCACCGAATTTCGTGTCGTTCCCCAGTACGAGGAACTACAGCGGCGCGCGGACGAGATCGATCACCGGATTCGCAGCCTCAACAGTCAAGACGCGATCGACCTCCGCAACCTCGGCGACCTCAAGGCCGCCGTGGAGGAGACCACCGACACAGCGGTGCGCTACCTGGAGCCGGTCTACCGGGAACTCGACATCCTCCTCGGCGAACAGGTTCGGCGCCGTTTCGACGACGTGCGCGGATTCCACGAGTCGGTCGTACGCAATCGCCGGCGATACCTGGCTGACGAAATCCGCTCGACCGAGGCCGCCTTGGTCGAGCGGAAGGCCGAACGGGGCCGGCTCGGCGTCGAGTTGCAGACCGTGCTGCGCATACTCGCCGAGGGCGGCGCCCTCGACGCACTCACGGCCCTGCAACAGGCCCTCGCCCACAAGCAGGCGGCGGTCCAAGCCCTGCGGCACCGCTACGACGCCGCCCAGACGCTGGAGAGCAGCGCCTTGGAGATCAAGGCCAAGAAGGTGGAGTTGCAGCGATCCCTCGCGGCCGACCTCGGCGAGCGGCGCATGCAGACCGAAGAAGCCACGCTGCTGTTCTCGGAGTACGCCCAGCGACTCTACGGCCACGGCCGCAGCGCGTACCTGGCCATCGAAGCCGGGCCGTCGAGCCTCAAGATCACTCCTCGGATCGACAGCGACGACAGTCGCGGCATCGGCAACATGGTGATCTTCTGCTTCGACCTCACACTCGCCGTGCTCGCCCATCGGCACGGCCGAGGCCCGGACTTCCTCGTGCACGACAGCCACCTGTTCGACGGTGTCGACGACCGGCAGCTGTTCGCCGCCCTCACCTTGGCCAGCGAAGTGAGCGCGCGTGAGGGGTTGCAGTACATCGCGAGCCTCAATTCGGACGACCTTGCGAAGATCGAGCGGCGCGGTTATGACGCGTCCGAGGTGGTCCTGACTCCCCGCCTGACGGACGCCTACGAGGCGGGTGGCCTGTTCGGGTTCCGATTCTGATGGTCAGGGAGCCATCTCGATTGCTGTGAACTTAGATAACGCATACGATGGCTCCCGGCGCAGACCGCGTTCCTCGAAGTGAGGCCGCGACAGCTCGCACGAACAGGGGAACTCCATGTCCACCTCCACGCCCGTACGCACCGGCCTCCCGGTCAACGTCAAGAAGCTTCGGGAGAAGGTGGCGATCGGCGTACTCGACTGGGAAAACCTGCTGGCGATCGTGAACGATCCCGAGGTCGTGGAGAAGTCCACGTCCAGCAAGGTCGATCTTGGCCTGGAGGAGTACGCGGCGCTGCGCGCCGAAGTCCAGCGGCTGATCGGCAACAAGAGCAGCGCGAAGGCGAAGAACGTCGGTCCGTACGCGGACTACATCGCCGCCGGCTTGCGTGGGGAGTTCGGCGACGCGTGGTCGACCCCGCCGCTGACGCTGTGGTGCCCGCGCACGTTGATCCTCAACGAGCAGGGCGACACGATGTTGCCGCTGCGCGACCAGATCATCGCGGTGGACGCGGAGACGCAGCTCACCGCGATGCACCGGATCCGGAAGAACCGTCGGATCTACGGCCTCGAAGACACCGACTTCGCGGAGGTGTTGGTGGCCTTCGAGATCTACTGGGGCATCGGCACCGAGGACGCCCGTCAGATCTTCCACGACCGCAACCTCAAGGGCGTCGCCGTCGACAAGAGCCTTGCCCTGTCCATGGACCAGCGCGACCTCGCCACCGTCATCACGCGGACGCTGGTCGACAACACCATCGTCAGCACCGACGACGGAGACGCCCCGCTCGCCCGATTCGTCAACTCCAGCAAGCGTCAGCTCAGCGTCAACGCGACCGAGTGGGTCACGCTGTCGGCGGTCCGTTCGATGGTCGTCACCACGATGCTCGGCAAGTCCGGGATCGGCGCGACCTCGGGCACCGTGGACTTGGACAACCTGCCGGATGGGCTCAGTGAGCAGGAGGTCACCCAGGAGGTCGTCGGCGCACTGTCCGCGATCGTGCGTACGCTGACCGATGCGTTCGAGACCCGTTCCGCGATCACCGCTCCCGCCGTACTCGCGGGCTTGGGCGCGGCAGCGCACCGAACGATGCCGTGGGCCGAGGACCTGCTTCCCCCGCACCTCGATTTCCTGGGGTTGCTGTCCGAGATCCACTGGGAGCGGGAGGCGAAGTACTGGGATGGCGTGGCCGCCAAGGTGAGCGCCGCCAAGGGGTTGTCGTTCGCCGGTGGCGCCAAGGACTCCGGCTACCGCGTCTGCGAGGCCCTCCTGAACCCCCAGTCCGAGGCCGGCCGAAAGATCCGCGGTCGCAGCTGAGTGGTGGATGCCGCGCAGCCACGTGTCTTCACCCCCGATTCGGTGGCGAAGACACGCGGCTGCGCCGGTTCCGAGGCACATCTGCGGACGACAGCACATCTGAGACTTGTGAACTCAGTACACGAATGTCATGATAGTGCTTGTTGAAGCCGCGCGTTGGTCGTCTTGCCGCATCGAGGTCGTCGCCGGCCCGTATCCGCCGCGCCGCGCACGCGTCCCGAAGGGAACCTTTCGCCCATGCCCCAGCCGCCCGCCGTGTCCGCCGGCGGATCGTCCGCCCTCCCGCCCCACCCGTTCGACGACGTCCCACAGGCTTTCACCCCGGGCACCTCGCACACGGTGCGCGACGGACTCCAGGACTTCATCGAGCGCGACCTGCTCGGCCCGTGGGACGGCGAGACGGAGGAACTGCGGAAGTCCGCCGGCCCCCGCGACCGATATCTGGTCGGGATGCTCGGCCCCAAGCCCGCACCGTCCAAGCCGGGTGACGTGGCCCGGGATGCCGCCCAGGCGGGCGAGGCGGAGCCGGAAGGGGAAGGCGACGCGCACGAGGCGGAGCTGATCGAGCAGGTCACCCCGCACGCGGCCGGGCGGATCTGGGCCTCCTCGATGGGGTTGTCCTTCGTCGTCCCGGCCGCCATCGGCACGCTGACGGTCGAGGTGACCTGGGGCCGCTACGACCGCAGCGAGGCGTTGACCGAGGCGGGCCTCGCGGAGCGTATCTGGGCTCGCGAGCCGTTTTCCCAGGTATGTGACATCAACGTCGCGGCAGCCGGCGACAAGCAGCCGTGCTACCTCGAAGGCGACGAGAGCAGCCCGCACGTCAAGCTCAACGTGCACGTGCGCGAGCGGGCCGCCGGCCCCGGCGGCGAGGAACTCCGCGTCGTCGAGGTCGCCCTCGTCAACGCGCTGGAGGACTCGGCCGAACTTCGCGACCGAAACTGGTTGTTCCAGACCCGGTTGGAGGTGAACGCCTTCCCGGACGCGTCCGCGGCGGTGTTTTTGCCGATCGACGACCCGATGGCCCCGCACGGGGTGACGGGCGCCCCCGAGGACCCCGAAGAGAGGCGGCTGCGCCTGCTGTATCGCGACGAGCTTCGGCATGCGATCGGGCGCAACGTCGCTGTGCACACGGACGTTCGCCCCGGGGAGCGACGCGCGCATCGGCTCACCACCACGTGGCTGCCTGCCTACGACGTCCCGATGACCACCGCGCCCACCATCGAGCAGCAGACGCTCCTTGAGGGCCTGGAACTGTCCATGGACGACCTCGCCGAGCTGGCCGTGCCGGCCCGGCGTGGTGAGCTCGCCACCGCTTTGCTGCCGTTGGCCGAGGGGTACGGCCGTTGGCTGGTCGAACAGCGCGCCCGAGCCGCCGAGTTGCCCGAGGACCTGGGCAAGTGCGCCGACGTGGCGATCGACCACGCCGACGAAATCCGGCTGCGTATCGGCGCCGGCATCGAGGTCTTGACCAACGACCCGATCGCCCTCGAAGCGTTCCGTTTCGCCAACCGGACCATGGCGTTGCAACGACGCAACACCGCGATCGCCGAGCTTCGTGCCGCGGCCGAGGACGGTTCGGTGTCCTACGACCGAGCCAAGGCCGTCGTCGACGAACGCGGCAAGGCTGCGGCGACGTGGCGGCCCTTCCAGCTCGCCTTCGTACTCCTCAACCTCCAGTCCCTGACCGAGCCGACCCACCCGCATCGGGGTACCGGTCACAAGGCCCTGGTCGACCTGCTGTTCTTCCCGACGGGTGGCGGCAAGACCGAGGCCTATCTCGGCCTCGCCGCCTACACGTTCGCGCTGCGTCGCTTGCAGGGGACCATCGGTACCGGGCTCGATGCGCGCCGCGGTGACGACGGCGTGGGCGTGCTGATGCGCTACACGCTGCGGCTCCTCACCGCTCAACAGTTCCAGCGAGCAGCCGCCCTCGTGTGTGCCGCCGAAGTGCTGCGTCGAGAGGCATACGCGCAGGGTGACACCCGCTGGGGCCGGGTACCCTTCCGGATCGGCCTGTGGGTGGGCGGCACCGTCTCGCCGAATCGGTTCGAGGAGGCGCAGGAACAGATCGCGATGGCGAAGGAGAGCGGCGACGGCCGCTACGCCGGCGTCATCCAGGTGGCGAGCTGCCCGTGGTGCGGGGAACCCATCCGGCCACAGAAGGACGTCGTGGCGGACGAGGACCGTCGGCGGATCCTGGTCTACTGCCCGCGCGGTGAAGGAGCAGACGTCTGCCCGTTCGCGAAGAAGGGGTTCGCGGAGAAGCCCGAAGCCGTCGACACTCCGGGCTTTCGGCCGGGCCTGCCGGTGGTCACCGTGGACGAGGAGATCTACCGGCTCGTTCCGAGCCTGCTCATCGCCACTGTGGACAAACTCGCGCAGCTTCCCTCGAACGGGGCGGCGGGCCTGCTCTTCGGCGATACGACCACGCTGTGCCCACGGCACGGTTACCGGCACGAAGACCTCGACGCGCAGGCCAAGTGCGGCAGCCGCCATCTGCGCAAGGGCTCGCTCCCGGCCGTCACTTCCCTGGGCGTGGGCGCGGTGCGCCCACCGGATCTGATCATCCAGGACGAGCTGCACCTGATCTCGGGCGCGCTCGGCACGATCGTCGGCCTTTTCGAGGCGGCCGTGGACCAGTTGTGCAGTTGGCCCGTCGTCACCGCCGATGGCAGCAGGCATCTCGTCGGCCCCAAGATCATCGCGTCCACGGCAACCACGAAGCGCGCGGCCGAACAGGTGCGCGGCGTCTTCGGGCGTGACGTCGCGGTGTTCCCGCCGCAGGTCGTCGACCACACCGACACCTTCTTCTCCCGGCAGGTGCCGGTCACCGAAGCCACTCCGGGACGGCGCTACCTCGGCGTGTGTGCCCACGGCACCCGGCTCAAGTCCGCCGAGATCCGCCTCGCGGAGATCCTGTTGCGGGCCGGGCAGCAGCAATTCGACACGTACGGAGCCCCGGCGGATCCCTACATGACCCTGGTCGGCTACTTCAACGCGACCCGCGAACTCGCCGGTATGCGGCGCTATCTCGACGACGACGTGACAACCCGGCTTCGGCACAATCCCCATCGGGACAGCAGCCGGCTCGCGGATCGGATTCCCACGAAGAGCGGGATGTTGATCATCGAGGAACTGACCTCACGGATCTCGTCGAACCAGATCGGCGCGGCGCTGACCCGGTTGCAGGGCAGGTTCGATCCCGAACGCGACACCAGCCTGCGGGCCAGGGCAATCGGCACCGAAGTCGGTCACGCGTTGGGCAGCAAGCCACCACGCGTGCCCCGCATCGGCAACAAGCGCGTCCCGCCCGTCGACGTCGTGCTCGCCACGTCGATGCTGCAAGTGGGCGTGGACGTCCCCCGGTTCGGGCTGATGCTGGTCGTCGGACAGCCGAAGAACACCGCCGAATACATCCAGGCGTCCTCCCGAGTCGGCCGTGACACGGCCCGTCCCGGTCTGGTTGTCACGCTCTACAACTGGTCGCGCCCGCGCGACCTCGCGCACTTCGAGGACTTCGAGCACTATCACGCGACGTTCTACCGCCAGGTGGAAGCGTTGTCCGTGACGCCGTTCACGCGCAGGGCCCTCGACCGCGGGACGACAGCCACATACGTCACCGCCCTACGGCACGCACAGCACACGCACTCCCGCAACACCGACGCGCAGGACCTGGACTTGGACGGCGAGGAGGCCCGACAGGTCGAGGCTCGATTGCTGGACCGCGCCGAGGCCGTCGGAGGCACGACTGCGCGCGATTACCTGGACGAGCGCATCCGGGCACTGAAGGACCTGTGGCGCCAACGACGCGAGGGCAGCGCAAAGCTCGGGTTCCGCTCCGGTAGCAAGAGCAAGAAGAGTGACGAACTCGTGGTGGGGCTGTTGCGTCCGGCGAACGGATCGCGCTGGGATTCGCTGACGGTCCCGCAGTCCATGCGCGAGACGGAGAACGAAATCAATTTGCTGCTGCCCGGCAGTGACGGATTCGGCTCGATGGCCGGTCCCAGCCCGCAATGGGACTTCAGCGCCGCCCAGGCAAGTCGAGAGACCGAGGAGAGCCCGGCATGAACGACGACTACTTTCCCCGCGTCGGCGCCGCGCGGCCGAGTCACCTCATGTTCTCGGGTGGGGTCGGCGCCTTGGTCGATCTGCCGAACTTCTCCGTCCTCGTCCGAGGCCTGGAATCGTGGAACTACACCGGGCTGACCGGGAACTACCTGGTCGACGAGCCGCGACTGCGCGAGGCCGTCAACCGGGCGCTGCGCCGATACACCCCCGGGGAGAAGGTCACCGAGCTGCGCTCGGCGCCGTGGGCGGACGGTGGTGACAGCAACCCGAAGGGCATCGAGGCCCAACGGATCGGCGTTCCCGTCATGCCCTTTCCCCAGTGGTTGCGGTGTACTGCCTGCAATGAACTGGCGGGCATCGACGCGGGCACGTTCAAGTTCGTCAACCAGAACCCGCGTACACCGCACGAGGCCAAGTTCATTCACGACTGCAAGCCGAAGGCTCGGCGCAAGCCCCTCGCCGTCGCGGCGCGCTTCACGCTCGTGTGTACCGACGGCCATCTCGACGAGTTCCCGTACCAGGCGTTCGTTCACCACGGTGGCGTCTGCCCCGAGGTGCCGCGACCGCGGATGCGGATGATCGACCACGGCGGCAATCAAGCCGCGAACGTGACGATCAGGTGCCTTGCGTGCCCGGCGACACGCAACATCCGTGAGGCCATGGGCGAGGCAGGGCAACGGAATCTGCCCGCGTGTCGGGGCCGGCACCCGCACCTGGGGACGTTCGCGGCCGGTGGCTGCGGACTCGCGGCGATCGTCCTCGTGGCGGGCGCGTCCAATCAGTGGTTCCCGATCACGCTCAACGCCCTTGCGCTGCCGCCTTCCAAGACGGAGGACATCCACCGGGTCGTCGAGGAGCGGTGGACCGAGCTCCAGATGATCACCAACGCGGTCATCCATACCGCGATGTCACAGTCTCCGTCGTACCGCTATCTGGAGCAGTACGACGCCGCCGAACTGATCGCGGCCGTCAACGCCCGGCATGCCGGTGTCGTCGTCGCTG
The DNA here is from genome assembly GCF_009865215.1 of Streptomyces sp. SID3343. Classification (GTDB taxonomy): domain Bacteria; phylum Actinomycetota; class Actinomycetes; order Streptomycetales; family Streptomycetaceae; genus Embleya. The sequence continues at coordinate 39,939 of NZ_WWJX01001420.1, forward strand.
CCGGCCCCACGGACGCCAGAGTCGACCTGCTCACGCCCGAGTGGGATCTGTTCACGTGCAAGCAACTTCCCCAGCCCACCGAGGACTTCGCGCTGGTGGAAGCCGCCGTCCCCACAGCGCTCCAGGGCCTTTTCGCGGACGTTCGACAGGTCGAGCGGTTGCGCGAAGCGCGCGCGCTGATCGGTTTCACGCGCTTGGATGCTCCGGATCCGGAAGACCCGGCGCTGGTCAAGCAGGTCGAGCTGAGTTCACGTCCGCGCAACTGGGTACCGGCGAGTGAGGTGCGGGGAGAGGGAATCTTTTTGCGCGTACAGGACGAGTTGATGGCCGATTGGGTGGCACACGCCGAACAGTCCGACGTACTGGCCGGGCACCGCAGGGCCTATGTCCAGTTCCGCACCAACCGCCACTCGGACCGCCTGGCCGGGGACTTCGACCCGATGAAGCACTGGCCGGGCGCACGCTACATCGCTCTGCACACCCTGTCCCACCTGCTGATCCGCACGATCGCGCTGGAGTGCGGCTACAACTCCGCCAGCCTCGCCGAGCGCATCTATGCGGGCGACGACGACGATCCCCGAACCGGAATCCTGCTGTACACGGCGGTACCGGACGCGGAGGGCACGCTCGGCGGGCTCGTTTCGCTCGCGGAGAAGGCGCACTTCGAGCGGATCGTGCGACGGGCACTGACCGATGCCCGACACTGCTCGCAAGATCCGTTGTGTTCCGAACGCTTGCCGCAGGCGCCCTACGACTACCTGCACGGGGCGGCGTGCCACGTCTGCCTGTTCCTGTCCGAGACGACATGTGAGCGCGGCAACCGCTTCCTCGACCGCCGGTTCCTCGTGCCGCTCGACGACGATCCCAAGTTGCTGCTCACGCCGGCCGAACTGGTCTCGTGAGCCGGCGCGAATTCGAGTCCGCCGCGGCCTCGATCGTCGATGCGTTGGGCCCCACCAGGGCCAAGGACCTGGTGGGGCTGCTCGCTCGCGAGCGCAGCCGCGAGTATGTGTTGACGACCATGCACGTCCCGGCAGCGCAGGAACTATTGACCGTGTTCCTCGACGCCAAGGACCGAGCCGGCGTGGCCGACCAGGAGGCCGCCGCCTATGTGCGCGGCTACATCGCCGGCTGGACTCGGCATCGGGATGCGGTGAGCGTACAAACGGTGTGGAGCGGGCCGCCCACGGCCGGGGTTCCGGTGCGGGCCACCGCCCAGGTTCTCGTCGAGGTGGTGCACGAGGCCACCGAGGAATTCGTGGCGATGACCTATTCGGCACGCGTTTATGGGCCACTGGTGAGCGCCTTGCGTGCTGCTGTCGCGCGGGGGGTTCGGGTGGACGTGGTGGTGGAGACCCACGCCGGCGCGGGCGGTCTGTTGTCCGGCCCCGAACCGGCGCGTGCTTTCGCCGGCGTTGCCGGGGTCCGAATCTGGCACTGGCCCAAGGAGCAACGTTCGGCTCCCGGCGCTCGGCAGCACGCGAAGATCGCCGTCGCCGACGGACGGGTGCTCTTCCTGGGCAGTGCCAATCTCACCGCGTCGGGAGCAAGCCGCAACATGGAGGCCGGGCTCGTCGTACGAGGTGGCACTGCACCGCAGCGAGCGTTGGAGCATGTCCGCGAACTCCAGCGCCGAGGGCTTCTGCAACGATTCACCGACTCGGGCAGTTGACCCACGACGACTGCGGTCGACAGTGGTGCGGCCCATCCGGATCCGGTCACTCCGCCACCGGTCTGCTCGGCTGAGTCTGCGTCAGTTCCCCTTTGCCTCAAGTCCGTTGCTCACCCGGTAGCAGCCGACTGGCTCACGTGTCACGACCACACGTGGATAGGCTCTGCGCACTTTCGGTCCCGATCACTTGCTAGACGGATCATCGCGATTGGAGCACGACCACATGACTGCTCGTCACCGGGCGGCGAAAGGCGACCGTGCGCGGTTGGCCATGCTGGTGGACTCCTGGCGGGAGTCGCTGATCGATCTCAGTTTCCGCAACCGGCTCCTCAACTACCAGCGCCGGGCGACGTCGGTGGGCATGGATGTGTCGGATCCCGGGGTGCTCGACCTCCTGGAGGCGTTGGGCCGCGGTTGCCTGTTCGCCGCGATACCGGACGCCGACGCGCCCTCCGCCCCTCGCACGGTGGCCCTTGCCAAACCGGCCGGGGATCAGCGGGGTGGCCGCCCCATCGACACCCCCGCGTCGCGTTCCGGCGTCGGGCGCGGAGGGCCCTCGGTCGAGTTGGTGACGTCCAAGACCTCGCAGGTCGAGCTGGAACGGCACCTGCGCCGCCTGGCGTCGGTCACTCGCGAGAAGTTCAACGATTACGGCTTGTGGGTGCTGCACCTGGGCGTCGGTTTCGTGGACTGGACTCCTGCGGCTTCGGCGGAGAAGGCGTTCAGCTCGCCGTTGGTCATGGTTCCGGTCGTACTGGAGCGCCGCCGTGGTGGGAACGGTGTCTACGTGCTCAAGGCGCAGGCCGGCGAGGAGCCGACGCTCAATCCGGCGCTGAAGATCAAGATGGACGAACTCGGCGTCGATTGGCCGCGAGACGAGCAGGTGGAACTCGCCCATGTCCCCGACCTGATCAACCGAATACGGCGGGCCGTGGGGACCGGGCGCAGGGGTTGGAAAGTCACCGATCGGGTCGTCCTGGACACGTTCAATTCCAGCAAGGAAGTGATGTACAACGACCTGACGGACAATATGGATCGCATCCTCGACAGCGACCTGGTCCGCGCGGTCGGTTTGGGTCCCGCGTCCGGAGTGTCGCCGGGTACGTTCGCGTTCACGCCCGCGGACCCGAGTCGCATCGACATCCTCCAGCCTCCCGAACAGGCGCCGCTGGTGCTGGATGCGGACACGTCGCAACGCCAGTGCGTCGCGGCCGCCCTCGACGGCCGCAGTTTCGTGATGGACGGCCCGCCGGGCACGGGCAAGAGTCAGACCATCACCAACATCATCGCGGGCCTGTTGGAGCAGGGCCGCACCGTGCTGTTCGTCAGCGAAAAGGCGGCGGCCCTCGATGTGGTGCGCAATCGCCTGCGCGATGTCGGACTGGACGACTTCGTGCTCGCGCTGCACAGCAACAGCGCGGGCCGCAAGCAGGTGGCGCAGGAACTCGGCCGAGCTTTCTCGGCCGACCGGCGCACCGTGTCCGCGGGCGCCACGGTGGAAGTCGCCCGGGCCCGGGAACTGCGCGAGGAACTGTCGGGCTACGCGGACGCGATGAACGACATCGACCCGCACTTGGGCAGTTCGTTGCACGATGTGCTCGGCAGGATCGCCCTGCTCGACGGCGACGACCTGCTGCCCGCGGATCGCGCGTTCGACGCGGCACACCTGACGGCGGCGGCCCTGGACGAAATCCTCGACGCGGCGGGTCGAGTGGCCCGCTCGTGGCGGCCGGCCCTGGAAGGACGGGAGTTCGCGTGGTACGGCCTCACCGCCAAGGGTGATCCGCTGCGCTCGCTGGACCTGGCCCGCGAAAGTCTGCGACGCCTGAACGGCGCCCTGGGCCCGCACCGGACATTGTTGTCCGCGCTCGGGTGGGAGGGTGTGGGCAACGCGGCCCGGCTCGTCGAGCTCTTGGGTACAGCCGAGCGCAGGCCCGATCTGCCCAGGCATTGGTTGACCGCGGATCAGGCCGAACTGGTCTCCCGGGTCGACGAGTTCTGGTTCCGTTGGGCCGCGCTCGCGCCGGCCGAGGCGCGCGCGGCCGGCCTCCTCGGAGCGGACTGGATCCGGCTTCCGGAAGGGCCCACGTCGGAACCGGACACGGCCGAGACGGCGTTGGCCGACCTCGTCCCCAAGGGTCTCCATCCGACGGCCCTTACCGCGCCGGAAGCCCAACGCATCGCGGACGCCCTCGACGCCGACGCGAACACCCTCACTCAGGCCGCGCAATCGCTCGCGGGCGTGGCCGGCCTGTACGGGTTGCCGGCCCCGACGACCTACGCCGACGCGTTGCGGCTCAACGAGGTCACCGAGTTCTCCTCCCGGCCCGACCACGCCAAGCCGCTGCCCGGTTGGCTCTCCCCCGTAGGCGCCGTGCAGGTCCGCACCGCCGTGGACGCACTGCGCGGCGTCACGGTCGGTGTGCGATCCGCCCGCGCCAAAGCCGGCTCGCAGTTCACCGAAAAGGTGCTGGAGGAACCGGAATTGGAGTCGGTGGCCGAGCGTTTCGCGACGGTACACCGCTCGTTCATGGGACGAATGTCGGGTGCCTGTCGCAGTGACCGCAAGCTCGTCCGCGGGTTGCTCCCCGACGGCCGCAAGTGCTCCCGCGCGGTCGTGGCCGCGCTGCCGGACGCAGTGGCCTGGCAGCGGGCCCAGCGCGAGTTCGAGGCCACGGCCCACCGGTATCGCGACCTCTTGGGTCCGTATTGGCGGGGCGAGGACACCGACTTCCCCGCCCTGGAAGCCGCCGCCGCACGCGGTGCGCGGATCGTTGCGCTCGCCCCGGTGGTCCTCGACCCGGCTGCACTCGCCCGCGAGGTGGCGCGCGGTGGCGCCCCGCGCGAGGCGGCCCGCCTCATCACCGAGACGACGACCGCCGCATTGACCGCCTGGAACGCTTCGCTCGTCTTCCCGCCGACGCCCGGTCCGACGTTCGAGCTGGCGTCGATCGGCCTGCTTTCGGCCGCCGCGTGGAGCCGCGCGCACGTGGAGCCGCTGCGGACCGCGGAGCGGCTGATTCGAGTCGTCGCCGAGACGGCCTCCCCGACGGCCGTTCCTCCCGGGGGCAGTTGGACCTTGGGGACGGCGCGCGACGCGATTCGCGCGGTGCACGCCGCCCGCGCGGTCGTCGCCGCGTTCACCGCGACGGCCGACCGCGACCGGGCACTTTTGGGGAACCTCTACACGGGCAGGGCCACCGACCGGGCGGCGGTATCGGCCGCCCTGCGCTGGAACCTGGATCTTCGGCGCGCCTGCGGGCTCACCGCGGCCGGTGCGCCCACGGATGCCGTCGCGGACCGGCTGTACGCAGCCGGCACCGACGAGGAGTTGGCGAACGCGCAGCGGTCCTGGTGGGCGGACGCGGGCGCCTTGGCCGCGATGTTTCGCCCCGAACGCGCGGCCGAGGTGAGTGCGTACCTGTTCCTGGACGCGAAGTCGGCCGGGCTGACGCTCCAACGGCTGAACGACGATCGCAGTGGCCCGAGCGAATGGCACGCCTACTACCGGGGTCGGTGGGTGCTGGACGAGAAGCATCTCGGTGACCTCGTGGACCGCGCGGTACGCAACGCGATCCCGCACGACCGATTCGAGGGACTGGTCGAGCGATCCGCTTTGCACGCTTGGGCGGATGGGCGCTTGGACCGCGATCCGCGGCTGGGCATGTCGCGGTCCGGCGATCGCGATGCGGCCGTCGTGCGTTTCCAGGCGGTCGACACCGCCTTGGCCGAGCATGCCAGGGCGCGGATCGTCCGGATCTGTGACGGACGCCGACCGCGTTCCGCGACGACCGAGGCGGCCGTGCTGATTCATCGGCAAGGGGAGCTCAAAAGCCGACACAAGCGGGTGCGCGACCTCTTGGACCAAGGCCGACAGGTCGTCCGGCTGATCAAGCCGTGCTTCATGATGAGCCCGCTGACAGTCAGTCGATTCCTGCCGCCCGACCTGACCTTCGACGTCGTGATCTTCGACGAGGCGTCCCAGGTTTTGCCGCAGGACGCGGTCAACTCCATCTACCGGGGCAAGGCATTGATCGTCGCGGGAGACCAGAAACAGCTCCCACCCACGACGTTCTTCAGCTCCGCCGGTGGCGACGAGGAAGACCAGGAAGACGAGGAGACACCGGAACGCTTCGAGTCGCTCCTGGACCTGTGCAAGGCGAGCGGCCTGATCCCGAGCCTGTCCCTGCGCTGGCACTACCGCAGCCGTCACGAAGACCTGATCGCCTTCAGCAACCGCGAGTTCTACGGCGAGTCGATGACCACCTTCCCCGGCGCGCACGCCGAGGGTGACGACGTGGGTGTCGCCTTCTTCCATGCCGCCGAGGGCGTGTATCGCTCGGGTGCGGCGGCCCGCAACAACCCGGGCGAGGCCGCGGCGGTCGCTGAACGCGTCATCCGGCACTTCAGCACGCGCAAGGGCAAATCGCTGGGTGTGGTGGCGCTTTCGCAGCAACAGGCCCTGGCCATCCAGGACGCGGTCGACGTGGCCCGACGCGGGCGACCGGACTTGGACGACTGCTTCTCCGAGGGCCGACTCGACGGATTCTTCGTCAAGAACCTGGAGACCGTGCAGGGTGACGAGCGCGACGTCATGATCATGTCCGTCGGCTACGGTCCCGACGCCTACGGCAAGTTCTCGATGAACTTCGGCCCGATGAACAAGGCCGACGGGTGGCGCCGGCTCAACGTCGCGGCCACTCGGGCGCGGTTTCGGATGGAGGTCGTCGCGTCGTTCGATCCCGACGAGATGCGCCTCACCGACAGCCGCGGCCTGCGGCACTTCCACAACTACCTGCGCTACGTGCGAAGCGGTCACGCGGTGCTCGCCCACGAACCGGACGACGCGAACGCCGGGCCGGAAAGCCCGTTCGAGGAATCGGTGCTCGCCGTGCTGCGCGGGTGGGGCTACGACGTACAGCCCCAGGTCGGAGTCGCCCGCTACCGCATCGACCTCGGCATCCGGCACCCGCAGCGGCCCGGGTTGTACGTCCTGGGCGTGGAGTGCGACGGCGCGATGTACCACTCGTCCAAGGCCGCCCGCGAGCGCGACCGGCTGCGCGAGAGCGTGCTGAGCGGACTCGGTTGGCGGCTGTACCGCATCTGGGGCACCGACTGGTATCGCGACCGAAGCACCGCCGAGGCACGACTTCGAGCCGCCGTCGAGGCTGCGGTCCGCACCGCTCCGGCGCCTGCCGGAGCGGCATCGCCGGTGGTCCCCACCGAGTCGACGCCGGCGCCGCCTCGCACAGCCGCGAAGCCTCCCGTGTCCTCGGGCGCGACTCGCCCGGAGCGGCCGACCGCCCGCGCGGCCAACCCACAGGCCGGGAAAGCGACTCCCGCCGCTTACCCCATCCACACCCTTGGCCACACCGCTCGGGAACGAGTGCAGCATGAACTGCGGCAGATCCAGGCTGCGTTGACCGGCCCCGCGCTCGACGACTCCGCAGCGGATGCCCGGGTTCGCGCGGACAACCGGCGGCGCCGGGAACGGCTGCGACCGCAGTTGGAGGAACGAGCGGCCTTTCTGCGGGAACTCGTCGACAACGTGCCTGCCGCCGGCCGCACCACGGGGACCGCGCCGTTGGTCGCCCCGGGCCGACTCGTCAGCCTGATCTTCGGGGACGAGGCCGAGGAGTTCGAGATCTCGTCTCAGCAACCGATGTCGCACGACACCCAGGCACTCAGTCCGTTCACCCCACTCGGCGCTGCCCTGCTGTGGCGCCAAGCCGGCACCTCGGTGGAATATGCCGACGGATCAGGCACGACACGCACGGTCCGGATCAGGAGCGTCCGGGACTGACCGCCCACCGGTGCTTCAGCGGCCGGTCACAGTGAGGTCGGCGAACGTCTCGGCGTTTCGACGGGCAGGCAGTTTGCGAGAAGTCGGCTCTGTGGTGCCCCCTCGCGCGGCCTCACGGCGTGCGGCCGGGGTGGTTCGTCTGTGCCTCGGCGGCTTCCTGGCGTAGCCGCCAGCGTTCCATGATGCCGATCAGTTCCTCTTGCAGGAAGGCGAAGAACTCGGCCGACTGTTCGGCTCGCACACCCGCGGGGGTGTCCGGGCCGAGGACGCGCGCGCCCTCGCGCAGCGTCTTCTCGAAGCGGTCCAGGAACTTGTCGCGGCTGGCGTACATCTCGAACCAGAGCTCGTTGTGCAGCCGGTAGCGGTCGCGCCGCGAACCGGGCTCGCGCTCGCGGTTGACCATGTGGATCTGGGCCAGGTAGGCGATCGCGCCCGACACCGCGGCCGGGCTGATGCGTAGGCTCTCGGCGAGTTCGGCCGACGTGAGCGCGGCCGAGTCGGACGCGAGCAGGGCGCTGAACACGCGTGAGCTCATCCGTTGCATGCCGGCTTCGGTCAGTTCGGCGGCGAAGCGTTCCACGAAGCGGGACACGGCCTCCCGGTCGCGCGCGGGCACGTCCTGATCCGGTGGGGTCGGATCGCCCGGGGCGGGGTCGGGGCGGGTCGGGTCGAGCCCGTCGCCGTGCGCCTTGGCCTGGTCACGCGGGGTCGCGTCGGGTGCCGCCGCAGAGCGGTCGGCGGGGGAATCGATCTTTCCGGTCACCGTCTCATCATCCCTCATACTTCTTATGATTTCTTAACTTCACAAATTTCTGAAACCAGCGTAGTTTACCGGTCATGAATACGGCCATCTCCGTGTCCGGTCTGCACAAGTCCTTCGGGCACACTCACGCCCTCGACGGCCTCGACCTGACCGTCACCACCGGCGAGGTACACGGCTTCCTGGGCCCCAACGGCGCCGGCAAGTCGACCGCGATCCGGGTCCTGCTCGGCCTGCTGCGCGCCGACCGGGGCGAGGTGCGCATGCTCGACGCCGACCCCTGGCACGACGCGGTCGACCTGCACCGGCGCGTCGCCTACGTACCGGGAGACGTCACCCTGTGGCGCAATCTCAGCGGCGGCGAAGTGATCGACCTGTACGGCAGGTTACGCGGCGGTTTGGACGCCGCACGGCGGGCCGATCTGCTGGAACGGTTCGAGCTCGACCCGACCAAAAAGGGCCGGGCCTACTCCAAGGGCAATCGGCAAAAGGTCGCCCTGGTGGCCGCGTTCGCGTCCGACGTCGACGTGCTGATCCTGGACGAGCCCACGTCGGGTCTGGACCCGCTGATGGAGGAGGTCTTCCGCGAGTGCGTCCGCGAGGAGCACGATCGCGGCCGTACCGTGTTGTTGTCGAGCCACATCCTCGACGAGGTCGAGGCGCTGTGCGAACGGGTCAGCATCATCCGCAAGGGCCGCACCGTCGAGTCCGGCAGCCTCGCCGATCTGCGTCACCTCAGCCGTACCACGGTCCGCGCCGAACTCGACCGGCCCGCCTCGGGCCTGGCCGGCCTGCCGGGCGTGCACGACCTGGACGCGCGCGAGCGACACATCGCGCTGCAGGTCGACAACGAGCACCTCGACGCGGTCCTGCGGGTGCTGTCCGAGGCGGGCGTGCGCAGCCTCTCCAGCAGTCCGCCGACCCTGGAGGAGCTGTTCATGCGGCACTACCAGGACGACTCCACGACGGCCGAGACCCAGCCGAGCGAGGCGACGTCGCGATGACCGCCGTACTGGAGGCCGCACCCGCCGCCACGCGCCCACGCACCGGGTCGCGCGACCTCGCGGGCACCGGCATCCTGCTCCGTCTGGCGCTGCGCCGAGACCGCGTACTGCTGCCGTCGTGGCTGCTCGGCCTGGTCGTCATGGTGGCGAGTGTCGAGAACTCGCTGCACAAGGTGTACAAAACGGCCGCCGAGCGCGCCGACGTGGCCAAGGACACGAACGCCGGTTCGTCGATGCGGGCACTGTACGGGCCGATCTTCGACGACTCCTACGGCGGCCTGACCATGTGGCGCGTCGGCGGCTACGTCGCCCTTCTGGCCGCGATCATGAGCGCGCTCGTGGTCGTGCGGCACACCCGCGAGGAGGAGGAGACGGGCCGTCAGGAGGCGTTGTCCTCCGGCATGGTGGGCCGGCGCGCGCCGCTCACCGCCGCACTCGTGACGGTGGGCATCGCCAACGCGATCGTGTTCGTGCTGTACACCGCGCTCTTGATCAAGGCCGACCAACCGGCCGCCGGCTCGGCCGCGTTCGGCGCGGGCGTCGCGCTCACCGGGGCCGCCTTCGGCGCGCTCACCGCCGTGGTTGCCCAGGTCACCGAGAACACCCGGGTGGCCAAGGGCAGCGCGATCACGCTCGTGGGCCTCTCGTTCGTACTGCGCGGCGCGGGCAACGCGGCCTCGGCCACGGGCGATCACGCGCTGGTGTGGATGTCCCCGTTGGGCTGGCCCCAGCAGGCACGGCCGTTCGCCGACGAACGCTGGTGGGTCCTGCTCCTGCCGATCGCGCTGACCGCCGCCGGCGTCGCCGTGGCCT